>NZ_JAUMTJ010000054.1:0-61784 GCF_032654765.1 Bradyrhizobium sp. 33ap4
CTAGTGTGCTTTATGAATGCGAAGTTCGTGAAAGTGGCTGCCGCGAAATCGCACGAACTTCGCATTCAGCACACTAGTCCCCGTCCGTCAGGGGACGATCACCACTCGGATTGCGATCTGTTTGGCGCGATCGCTGTTCACCACCAGTATGGCCACCGCCACGCCTCATAGAGGCGCCACGACGACACCAGGGGCGGGGCGTATGGATCGACCCGGTCGTCTTCAGGGCGATATTGATATCGTGGAACAATATAATAGTCCCACGGAGTTGGCCTTATCACGGGCGTCGGGATAATGACCCTCCTTGGTTCATGAACGACTTGTGCCTTCCGCGCCCGGGCTTCAGCACCAGACGTCCCGAGGTTGCACAGCACGAGGGCCGCTCCGAGAGCGCACGCGACGGTCATTATCTTCATGCATCGGCCTCCTTTGCCTGAGAGTGCAAAAGGACTCAAAGCAAGGCAAGCTAATTCGCTCTCGGCCGGCTTGAATGACTGCTTGTGGACCGTAGCCGACCTTTGCTCAGAAGGGCCGCGCGGAAGCCGGAGCCCGCCCCCATGATCGATATGAGTACGCGCCCCGGTTCGGCTCTAACTCGACAAGGTCTCAGTAGTCCCAGAACACCGGCACCCAACGGAAGGCGTCACCCTCGACCGCGACATGTCCGACGGACGGGAACGGCATATGCGTGGCAACCAGCAACTCGCGGTTCGCCGCCAGTTCCCGCAACAGACTGATCCGGGCGCGGGCCGCCTCTTCGGGATCGTGTTCGAAGCCATTGTGCCATTCGGGGTGCTCGAACCCGACCGCGAACACGAGGTCACCGGCGAATGTCAGCCGGTCGCCGCCGGACGCCAGACGAACGACGCTGTGGCCGGGAGTGTGGCCGCCGCTGCGACGGACGACCACTCCGGGCGCCACCTCGTGCTCCTCGTCGAACAGCCGCAGCTGGCTCTGGTATTCCTTCCTGAACCGCTTGGCCGTCGCACGAAGCGCGTCGGGGAAACCCGGCGGCATCGAGACGCGGGAGAAATCGGGCGCCTCCCAGAACTTGACCTCGGCAGCCGCCACATGGATCCGCAGGTCCGGACGCAGCCGATCCTTCACGCCCTCGACGAGCAGCCCGCCAACGTGGTCCATGTGCATGTGGGTCAGCACCACGTCGGTCACGGACCCAAGATCGATGCCGGCCGCCTCCAGTCGCTTGACCGTCTGCCCGGCCTTCGGCAGGTGCAGGTCCGGGTCCGACCCCAGCCCGGCGTCGACGAGGATGGTTTTCCGGCCGCTTCGCACCACGACCACGTTCAGCGCCCAGTCGAACGCGTCCGGCGGCAGGAACATGTCGTCCAGCCAGGCCGCGCGGACGGCCGGCTCGGCATTGTGCGCCAGCATCTTGGTCGGCAGCGGCAGCACCCCGTCGCTGACGACCAGCACGTCGATCTCGCCGATCTTCAGCGCGTAGCGCGATGGCACCAACTCGTTTGGCCCCGGCTGACCGGCGTGCGAGACATTGTCGAGGTTCATGCTTGCTGAGTATTGCGGATCATCTGGTTCATCGTTGAAAACTCCTGCGTTCGATCCTGATGTTCGATCCCGGCGGGCCGCATTGTTTCCGCCCGTGGATTGGACATGGTGGTGATCTAACGGATCGGGTGGGGCGCCGCCCCAGAGCGGTTGCCGTCGCTGTAGAGCGATTGCTGCCAACGCATGCGGGCCGCCGCACGCGAGCGCTGGGGACGAAACGGGAGGCAGCAGGCCATCGCCATGCCCCTAGCCACGTGCGAGACTTCGGATTGGCGAAGCCGGTTCAACCCAGGACTAATACCTCCTCGTCGAGACCCCGGAATACGAACGTTCGGAGCAATTCATGGCCAAGCATCGGATCTATACAACGAGCTTCGCAAGCGTTTACCCGCTCTATGTCGCGAAAGCGGAGAAGAAGGGACGCACCAAAGCGGAGGTTGATCAGGTGATCTCCTGGTTGACCGGCTACGGTTCGAAGGAGCTGGAAGCTCAGTTGGAAAAACAAACCGACTTCGAAACGTTCTTCGCAAAGGCGCCTGAAATGAATCCATCGCGGGCCTTGATCAAGGGCATGGTGTGCGGTGTCAGGGTTGAGGAAATCAAAGAGCCGACCATGCGGGAAATTCGTTACCTGGATAAACTGATCGATGAGCTGGCGCGTGGAAAGGCCATGGATAAAATTTTGCGGAGGGAATGACGCCTGATCGACTGGATTCCGTTCGCTCGGCGAGGCGACACCGGACGCTGGTGCGTCGCCCGCAATGACGAAAGGACCGGGGAGGGCCGCTACCACTGAGTTGCCCGACGGCGCAAGCCTTCGCAGCAAAAATATTTCGCTTTATCCGAAGCGTGGCTCGGTGTATGGTCTGCCCGTCTCACCCGACACGAGGGGCGCTTCGCGGTCGTCACGAACGTGGGTCGAGATGCGGTGGACGCCGATTGCGCAGTTGACGAACGTGCATGAGGCGGACGGTGAAGTCGTGTGGTCCTGACGCCCTAGCGGCAGGTGTCTTTTCCGATTGCGCAGTGCGCGTTGCGAAGACGGTGACAACCAAGCCCAGTCTCGCCGGGGAGAGCACGAAGTAAGCCGTAGCCCATCGCGCAGGGAAAGCCGGGTTGTTTCCGGTTACACCTGTGGTCCTACCCCCGAGCTTTCTACCCATTGCTCGGGGCCCATGGGTGCGATCGGCACCCGGCTTTCCCTGCGCCCTCTGATTGAGGTGAGGGCGGAACAAGATGCAAAGCTCGGACGCAATGCGCCGCGAGACTGCGGAAGCATGAGCCACACGTGGTCCAACACATTCAGTGTCGTCTTGGCGAAAGCCAGGACCCATTACCCCAAATGAGACTTGTTGCGCGATGCTGGGGCAACGACCTCGTTCACAATCAAATGCGGTGGTGATGGGTCCCGGCTTTCGCCAGGACGACAACGAAGAGTCACATCTGCAAGATTTGCCGCGGCGTATGGATCTCTGTTTTCGCAGGGCGACAGCCGGCAAGAAACACGCGCAGCATTCGCGCCCGGCGAACCCGCCATTGCCAAACCTCGCATTGACCTCATTGCCTTGGCCGGGCACAGCGTGCGGGCGGTGTCATTGAACGGTCGCAAGAGCCGAAGGGGATACCGCCGCATCGAATTTTGCAGTGCAGCAATGGTGCAATTGGCCCCTGCTAAAGGGGCAATGGCAATCGTCTTTGCTTGTCTGTAATGGTGCGACCGGATGTCTCGGGGCCGGTATTCGCGCTCCGCAATTACGCGGGAGGAAACATGCGTAAACTCATATTGGCTGCGGCGTCGATCGCGGCTTTGACCTTTGTCGGGCCTGCGGCGGCGCAGTCGCCGATCGTTCTCAAATTCAGCCACGTGGTGGCCTCGGATACGCCGAAGGGCAAGGCGGCCGACAAGTTCAAGGAACTCGCCGAGAAGTACACCGGCGGCAAGGTGAAGGTCGAGGTCTACCCGAACTCGACGCTTTACAAGGACAAGGAAGAGCTCGAGGCGCTGCAGCTCGGCGCGGTGCAGATGCTGGCGCCGTCAAACTCGAAGTTCGGCCCGATCGGCATCAAGGAATTCGAAGTCTTCGATCTGCCCTACATCCTGCCCGACCTGAAGTCGCTGCGGAAGGTCACCGACGGGCCGCTCGGCGCCCAGCTGCTCAAGAAGCTGGATTCCAAGGGCATGACCGGTCTCGCCTATTGGGACAACGGCTTCAAGCAGATGAGCGCGAACAAGAAGCTGGTCGCGCCCGCCGACTACAAGGGGCTCAAGTTCCGCATCCAGTCGTCGAAGGTGCTGGAAGCCCAGTTCCGCGCGCTCGGCGCGATCCCGCAGGTGATGGCATTCTCCGACGTCTACCAGGCGCTGCAGACCGGCGTGGTCGACGGCCAGGAGAACACCTGGTCGAACATCTACACCCAGAAAATGCATGAGGTGCAGAAGTACGCCACCGTCACTAATCACGGCTACATCGGCTACGTCGTGGTCGTGAACAAGAAGTTCTGGGACGGCCTGCCGGCCGATATCCGCGAGCAGCTCTCCAAGGCAATGAAGGAAGCCACCGAGTTCGGCAACAGCCAGTCGGCCAAGGAAAACGACGACGCGCTCGCCGAGATCAAGAAGGCCGGCAAGACCGAGATCGTCGCGTTGACGCCGGAGCAGGACGAGGCGATGCGCAAGGCAATGATGCCGGTCTACAAGGACGTTGCCTCGCGCGTCGGCCAGCCGCTGATCGACGAATTCCTCAAGGAAACCGGCCGCAGCCCGATGAACTAGCTGCGATGCTTCGCCGCTGAGGCGATGCCAGACGAGCTCCCTCTCCCGGTTCTTGCAGGGAGAGGGTTGGGGTGAGGGGCCTTCTCCGCGAACGCGGCTCCAGATGTGCTCGCGGAAGCTCCCCCTCACCGGAAATTCAAGCTGCGCTTGAATTTCGACCTCTCCCCGCACGCGGGGCGAGGTAGATCGGAGGCAGCTCCGATCGACGGCAACAGTCACGCGGGACTTGAACCGCAAACATAGTGAACGCCGCGGCCGCGTGAGGTCGCGGCCAGGGTGCCGTGGCCGGTTGCCGCATCAGGCCATGACAGGGGAGATCAATGCTGCTTAAAATTCTGGACCGGCTCGAGGAAATCATCATCGCGAGCCTGATGGGGGCCGCGACGCTGCTGACCTTCGTCACGGTCGTGCACCGTTTTCTGGTCGACGTTCCCGTGCTCTATCCGTACCTGTTCGGCATCAATCTCGCCTGGTCGCAGGAACTCTGCATCTACATGTTCATCTGGATGGCGAAGTTCGGCGCCGCCTATGGCGTGCGCGCCGGCGTCCATGTCGGCGTCGACGTCCTGATCAACCGCCTCAACGATTTCTGGCGCAAGCGCACCATCACCTTCGGCCTGCTCGGCGGCGCGCTATTCACAGGGATCGTCGGCACCATGGGTGCCAAATTCGTGTTCGAATTGATGCATACCGACCAGGTCTCGCCGGATCTCGAGATCCCGAGCTGGATCGTCTACGCCTGCATCCCGCTCGGCTCCTATCTGATGTGCTTCCGCTTCCTGCAGGTGTGCTGGAATTACTGGTGGACCGACGACCTGCCGCACCATGACGCCTCCCATGTCGATGGCGTCGAGACCAGCAAGACCGCGCCCGTCGCGCTTGGAGAAGCGTGATGAGCGCCGCACTTATTTTCGGACTGCTGTTTGCCCTGATGCTGACGGGCATGCCGATCTCGATTTCGCTCGGCCTTACCGTGCTCACCTTCCTGTTCACCATGACCGAGGTGCCGATCGAGAGCGTCGGCCTGAAGCTGTTTTCGGGCCTCGACAATTTCGGCATCATGGCGATCCCGTTCTTCATCCTGGCGGGCACCTTCCTGACCCGCGGCGGCGTCGCGCGGCGCATGATCGCGTTCACCACCTCGCTGGTCGGACATCTGCCCGGCGGCCTTGGGCTGGCCGGCGTCGCGGCCTGCGCGATGTTCGCGGCGATCTCGGGCTCGAGCGTCGCCACCGTGGTTGCTATCGGCTCGATCATGATGCCGGCGATGGTCGATCACGGCTATCCGAAGCGGTTCGGCGTCGGCGTGATCTCGACCTCGGGCGCGCTCGGCATCCTGGTGCCGCCCTCGATCATCCTGGTGCTCTACGGCGTCTCCACCAACACCTCGATCGGCGCGCTGTTCATGGCCGGCATCGTGCCGGGCGTCGTGCTCGCGCTGATGCTGGCGGCGGTGACTTTCTTCGTCGCACAGCGCAACGGCTATCCGAAGATGCCACGCGCGACCATCGGCCAGCAGTTCACGGCGTTCCGCGAAAGCATCTGGGGCCTGCTGCTGATCGTGATCGTGCTCGGCGGCATCTATGGCGGCATCTTCACGCCGACCGAAGCCGCAGCGGTCGCCGCGACCTACGCCTTCTTCATCACCGTATTCGTCTACAAGGAGCTGAAGCTCTCCGAGGTGCCGAAGGTGCTGCTGCAGGCGGCGAGCATGAGCTCGATGCTGCTCTACATCATCACCAACGCGGTGCTGTTCTCGTTCCTGATGACGCACGAGCAGATCCCGCAGGAGATGGCGGCCTGGATCATCGACAAGAACTTCTCGGTCTGGATGTTCCTGCTCGTCGTCAACATCATCCTGCTGCTCGCCGGCAACGTGATGGATCCGTCGTCGATCCTCCTGATCATGGCGCCGATCCTGTTTCCGCTGGCGACCAAGCTCGGCGTGCACCCGGTGCATCTCGGCATCCTGATGATCGTCAACACCGAGGTCGGGCTGTGCCACCCGCCGGTCGGGCTCAACCTCTACATTGCGAGCAGTATCGCCAAGATGGGCATCAGCGAGATCACCATCTCGGTGTTGCCATGGCTGTGCGCGATGCTGGTGTTCCTCGGCCTGATCACCTACGTGCCGGAGATCTCGCTGTGGCTGCCGCGCTTGCTCGGCATGATCTAGCGCAAACAACAGACATCCAAAGCGCGACCTCGCGCCTTGGATGTTTCTGCGGTGCAATGAAAGCGGATTACATCTTGGTAACAGAGCTCTCTCTGTCCAATCCGTAAGTTGAAGGCGCGGGCGGGCGGCATCATCTTCGAGCAACCTTCAAAGGAGGTTCGTATGAAGAAAGTTCTGCTCGCCGGCATCGCGGCGCTCACGATTGCCGGTTCGACCGCGGTCTATGCCCAGCATCGTCCCTGGTTCCACGGCCATATGCGGATGAGCCCCGAGGATCGGGCCGCCTTCCTCGACGCGCGGATCGCCGCCGTCCACGCCGGGCTGAAGCTCAACGCCGATCAGGAGAAGCTGTGGCCGCCGGTTGAGGCCGCGGTGCGCGACTTCGCGAAGATGCGGCTCGATCGTGCCAATGCGCGGATGGCCGCCGAGAAGACCGATGCGGACAAGTCGCAGAAGCCGGATGATCCGGTCGCTCGCCTGCGCGAGCGCGCCGGCAACATGGCGGCGACCGCGACGTCGCTGACGAAGATCGCCGATGCCGCCGACCCGCTCTACAAGACGCTCGACGACAACCAGAAGCGGCGGCTGAGCATGCTGACCCATATGGAAGGGCGCGGCTTCGGCGCCGAAGGCTGGCGCCGCCACCGCCTAGAGCGCGGCATGGACCGCTGGGAGCGCGGCGGCCGCGGCTTCGATCACGACCGTTTCGACCGCGACGATGGCCCTGATCAGGAGCGCTCCGGCCGGCTCTGAGCGCTGTCCGCCGGCACCCTCGCCAAGTCTATGAAAGGCCGCCGGATTCCGGCGGCCTTTCGGTTGTCAGAAAGTCGGGAAAACTTGCTTGAGCTTGCTGGACATCGGGGAATCGCTTTGCTAAACGACCGCTCTCTTGCGAGGGTCATTTCCGGACAAGTTCCGGGCGCATAGCTCAGTTGGTAGAGCAGCTGACTCTTAATCAGCGGGTCCCAGGTTCGAGCCCTGGTGCGCCCACCAAGCTTTTCAATAGCTTAGGTTAGCCCTCGTAGTTGTCATTCCGACAAACGGCCGCGTCTATTCCGACAAACCGGCTGCTTTTGTTCGCTTCTCGCGGCGCTTCCGGGTCCCCGAGATCAGCTGTTTACGGGTCCGCTTTGCATAGATCGGCAATTGCCGTGCAGACCTGTGGCGGCCGGCTGCGCGCAGTTCCGCGTCGGTCAGGTCGCTGTCGGCACCCTCGGTGAAGCCGCCGTGGCGGAACGAGGTGAATGAAAGCTCGGATCAAATGCCGGCCGCGGCGACAATGTCCTTCACGACGCTGCGCAGGTAGCGGAGGTCCGTGCGCTCAGTATCCACGGTGGCGGAGTACGCGACTTGCGGTGCGCGTGATCGCGCCTGAAGACCAGACCCGAAACCGTGACCTGCTTGATGGCATTGAGCTCGGCCATCAGTTCGGGGAAAAGTGATTCGCCCGATCATCGAAAAGCGGCCACCAGGCTTCCTCGCCGTTTCTTCGGATGCACGAACTTCACGCTATTGGGCCGCTCCTTGGGGCGGTAGTGCGAAATCTCAAAAGCTCCGACGACATGCTCCTCGCTCTGCAACCACTCCGTCAGCCCGTGAGACCGCCAGCTGTCGAAGGCCGGCAGAAGAACGTACTCGGCGCGCTCAACGGCCGCATTGTAGTTCTCACCGAGTCCCTTCGCCTTGACGTGACACCCTTGCGCACGTGCCCACGTTGGAGGCTCGAAGAAGTAGGCCCATCGGCCGTTGCGCAACGGCTTTCGCCTGCAATACCGAGGCAATCTCAGAGCGGTCTTGGGAGGTTTCGTACTAGCGCCCGAAGAGAGCCTGCGCGAGCGCGACGACTTACAGGCCGACGTTCCGCTGGCCGAGGCGGTGTCCCGCCTGCGGGCGAGGGCCCGGCCGGGCACCCTTGCGGCCGAAGCATGCGACGGTCGGGGCTTCGGTGGGTGTTGCCCCAAGTAAGCGTTTCGAGCATCTGCGCGATGAGCACCATGCCCAACCTCTCATGACCCAATTCCCTGGCATTCTCCCGCGAGCAAAATCAATCGCATCTGACGGAGCGAATGATCGGGTCGTTTTGCGCAAAATGCGCAATAGGTCTTGAATACTGCGCGATATGAGCATATATGGCCACCGTTTGCTCGTTTTTATAGCAAAACGCGCAAAATGATCGGAAGTGCGCGGTGTGCGGGAGGACAACAGAAATGCAGGTTCCAATTAAGCGGGCGATCGAGAGCGTGCCGGGCGGGATGATGGTGGTCCCTCTGTTGGTCGGGGCGCTTATTGCGACCTTCTTTCCCGATACCCCGAAGTTTTTTGGCTCATTCACCGGCGCACTGTTCTCTGGCGCGCTGACAATTCTCGCCGTGTTCTACGTTTGCATGGGCGCGAGCATCGACTTCCGCGCGACCCCCTATATTGTGAAGAAGGGCGGCACCCTGCTGATCGTGAAGGTTGGCGTGGCCGTTGTCCTCGGCCTGATCTTCGGCCGCATTTTGGGAGAGACTCCGGTCGCAGCTGGCATGTTCGCGGGTGTCTCGACGCTCGCGATCGTCGCCGCCATGAACGACACCAATGGCGGTCTCTATATGGCGTTGATGGGCCAATATGGACGTCCGCGTGACGTCGGCGCCTATACCGTCATGTCGCTGGAGAGCGGTCCTTTCCTCACCATGATCACTTTGGGCGTCGCCGGCCTCTCGGCATTTCCATGGCAGACCCTCGTGGGCGCTATCCTGCCTCTGGTGGTGGGTATGATCATCGGCAATCTCGACAGAGAGATGCGCGACTTCCTGAGCCGCGCGGTGCCTGTGATGATCCCGTTCTTCGCCTTCGCGCTCGGCGCCGGCCTCGATCTGTCGAAGGTTTGGCAGGCCGGCCTGCTCGGCCTCGGCATGGGAGTGGCCGTGGTGGTTGTGACCGGCATTCCGCTGTTCCTCGCCGATCGCATCACTGGCGGGAATGGTGTCGCGGGTGTTGCGGCGGCCTCGACGGCCGGTAATGCGGCGGCCGTCCCGGCGATTGTCGCCGCGGCGAATCCAGCCTATGCGGACGCGGCGCGGCCGGCGACTATCCTCGTCGCGGCGTGCGTCGTGGTTACCGCAATCCTCGTGCCGATCGTCACCGCCTGGACAGCCCGCTTTGTTGGTCGCGACGTCGAGGAGCCTGCAGAAGAGAACAACGTGGCTTCTGCCGGCAAGATGACCCCCGCGGCGCGCTCGGTTGTCACTGAGGCAAGTCACTGAGGCAAAGTCACTGAAGCAGGTCGCTGAAGATGGCCCCTAAAGCGTTTTCGAGCGAAGTGGATACCGGTTCGCGTCAAGAAAACGCGTCAAGCCAAAGCTGGCTGATCGTCGCTGACGATCTCACCGGTGCCGCGGACTGTGCGATCGCCTTCGGCAGAAGGGGGCGTGCGGCTGCGGTGACGTGGGGTGAGGTGACCGACGCGTCGGGCTACCAGCTGCCCGTCCTGGCCTACGATGCCGCGAGTCGAGGCCTTTCGGCCGAGGCCGCTGCAGCCCGCCATGCCGATGTGCTGGCGCGCCTTTGCGAAGACGGACGTATTCTTTTCAAGAAGATTGACTCGACGCTGCGGGGGCAACCTGCAGCGGAGACTGCCGCCGCGCTTGCGCATCTCAAGTCACGGTCGGGTCCGGCCCTTGGCGTGTTCGCGCCGGCCTTTCCGGCCACCGGCCGGACCACCATCGACGGGCGTATCCTGGTCAGAGGCCGCCCCCTCGAGGAGGCCGAGGTCTGGCACCGCGACCACACCTACCCGAATGCCGATCTTGTCGACGTTCTCGCGACCGCGGGCGTTCGCGGTGAGAAGGTCAAGCTCGCTGCCGTGCGCGGTGGCGATCTCAAAGCCACGTTCGCGAGGCTCGCCTGGGAGGGCGACGTGGTCGCGGCCTGTGACGCCGAGACTGAACACGATCTGCGTTTGATCGCGGAGGCGAGCCTGCATGCATCGCCCGCAACGTTCTTCATCGGCAGCGCCGGCCTCGCGCATGCGCTGGCCGGCCTCGAAGTCAGCCATGCCGTCGAGCCGCTGCGCATTCCCACGAGCGCATCCGGCACCCTGATCGTGGTGGGCTCGCTCGCCGGCGCATCTCGCGCCGCCGCGCGCGAGCTGGAGGCGACCGGCACCGTGGCGCATTTCCCGGTCGCGCCGGAAACGCTGCTCAACGATGGTGCCGGCCGGGCGGCGCTCGCCGCGGACGTGATGAAACGACTTGCCGGCGGCGGCGATACACTGGTTGAGATCATGATGGATGATCACCCCGACATGTCGCTCGGCCCGCAGCTCGCCAAGGGGCTCGCCGACGCTCTTGAGGCCGTCGCACCCGCGATCGGCGCCTTCGCTGCGACCGGCGGCGAAACCGCCGCGGCGATGCTGTCGCGCTTCGGTGTCAACGGTATCCGTCTTGCCGACGAAATCGAGCCGGGCGTATCGCTCGGCCTTACTCTTGGCCGATTGTCTGTTCCGATCGCCACCAAAGCGGGCGCGTTCGGTGACGAGAACAGCCTCATCCGCATCAGCGAGCGGCTTCGCGCCGTCCGAACCAGAGGAAGTTTCATATGACTCGTCCGACCATTGCGATCACCATGGGAGATCCGGCCGGTATCGGGCCCGAGGTGATCATGAAGGCGCTGGCGCAGCCGCAGGTGCGGGCGATCTGCAATGCGCTGGTGATCGGCGACTCCAACCGTCTGCGCAAGGCCGGTCAGATCGTCGGCGTGCCGCTTGAGGTCGATGCGTTGAGCGACGCGAAGCAGGCGAATTTTGCGTCGAAGGCCGTGCAGTGCGTTGACCTGAAGCTGGTGCCGGACGATCTGCCGTTCGGCAAGGTGTCGGCGACGGCAGGTGAGGCGGCATATCGCTACATCGAGAAAGCCGTGCAGGTGGTGCAGGCAGGGCTCGCGCAGGGCATCTGCACCGCGCCGCTTTCCAAGGAAGCGCTGCATGCGGCCGGCCACAAATATCCCGGCCATACCGAGCTCCTGGCGCATCTGACCGGCACGCCGGAAGTATCGATGATGCTGGTGTCGCCGAAACTCCGCGTCATTCACGTGACCACGCATATCGGCCTGCTCGATGCGATCGAGAAGATCGAGCCCGGCCTCGTCGAGCGTGTCATCGCACGCGGGCATGACGTGCTGGTGCGCGCCGGCGTCGCCAATCCGAAGATCGGCGTCTGCGCCATCAATCCGCATGCCGGCGAGAACGGGTTGTTCGGTCGCGGCGAGGAAGCCGCGAAGATCGCGCCGGCCGTGGAAGCCTGTCAGCGCAAGGGCTGGGACGTGCACGGCCCCCTGCCTGCCGACACGCTGTTCTTCCTGGCCGGCCGCGGCGACTACGACATGGTGGTCGCGATGTATCACGATCAGGGCCATGGACCCATCAAGGTGCTGGGGCTGGAAGCCGGTGTGAACATCACTGTTGGTCTGCCGGTGATCCGCACCTCGGTCGATCACGGGACCGCCTTCGACATCGCGGGCAAGGGCATCGCCGACGAGCGCAGCCTGATCGAAGCGCTGCGGCAGGCGGTCGATCTCGCGCCGAAGAAGGCGGCTTGAGGGGGCTGCCCGGGCTCCTCAGGATGAGGAGCGAGATGCGCGTTAAGCGCAGACATTGCGCGGCCGATGCATCGTGGTATCCATCGGCCGTGCCGCGAAGCCGATACGGTCGAGCTCGGCTGACGGCAATGAATCCGGGGGCTGAGGTTCGATGTCGATGCGCAGCAAGGAGCGTCACGCTCGTCTGTTGGAAGCACTGAACGCGGGAGAGATCGATGTCGACGATCTCGCGCGGCGCTTCGACGTTTCCGCTTCCACCGTGCGGCGCGACTTGCAGCATCTTTCCAAGAACAATGCCGTGCGCCGCACCTATGGCGGCGCCATTCTCACCGCCCACGCGAACGAGACGACGCTCGAGCAGCGCCTCGCGGTTCAGGGCAAACAGAAGCAGGCGATCGCGCGCGCGGCGATCGATCTGATCGAGGATGGCGACACGCTGATTCTCGATGCCGGCTCGACGGTCGCAGCCTTCGGCCGACTGCTGCAGCATCGGCGGCTGCGCATCATCACCAACAATCTTGCGCTGCTGCCCTTCTTCGCCAAGGCTCCGAGCATAGAGCTTGTGGTGTTGGGCGGCGCGCTGCGCACCACCAGCATGAGCACCATGGGGCCGCTCGCCAATGAGGCGTTGCGGCGCATGACCGCGGACCGCGCCGTCATGAGCGCCGACGGCGTGGTGAATGGCCGTGGCCTGTGCGAAGCGGATCTCGAACAGGTCGCACTGAAGTCGCTGATGATGCAGCAGTCGAAGGAAGTCATCGTTCTCGCCGACGCCAGCAAGCTCGGCCGCGCCGAACAGATGGCCTGGGCGCCGCTGCCGCCGCGCTGGACTCTGGTGACTGATGTCGGCGCATCTGAGGAGCAGTGCAAGCGTCTCGCTGACGCGGGAGCGCGCGTGATCGTTGCCGGCGTTCGCTGAGCCGGCATCGCAATTTTTCGCGTGATCGGAGAAAAATATCGACCGAGGCGGGGTTGCGGTAAGGAATCGCTGAACCGGGGCGCAATGCCGTCAACTTGAATCGCCATATGCTAGGTGGCGATCACCAAACGAGGTTCGCCATGGCGTGCAAGTCTTGGAGTGGTTCTTGGAACGGCACTTGGATCGGCTCTTGGATCAGCCGGCTTGGCGCGCCGCTCGTCGCTTTTGCTTTGACCGTCGCGCCGCTGGCTTCGCCGGTGCACGCCGTTGAGGACGCTCGCAAGGTGAGCGTGGTGTCGTTCGGCCTTTTCGGCGATCAGGGCGTGTTTAGAAGCGAGGCGACCGGCGCAGCACAGGTCGTAGCGGGTCGTTTCGGGAGCGGCCCAGTCAACGTGCAATTCAATTCGAAGAAAGGCGGAGGTGCAACGATTGAAGGCCTGGCTAAGTCCTTGCAGGCGGCGGCCAATGGGATGGACGCCGAGAATGATGTTCTGTTCTTGATTCTCACCTCGCACGGCTCCCCCGACGGGCTTGCAATCAAAGCCGGGCGGCTTACGCAAACGCTCACGCCGTCCCATCTCGCCGCCATGTTGGGGCGGACCGGCATGCGATACAAGGTGGTGGTCATCTCTGCCTGTTATTCCGGGGTCTTTATCCCTCGTCTCGCGAACCCCGATACGTTGGTCATCACCGCGGCCGATGCCGACCATTCATCGTTCGGCTGTAGGGACAAAGCCAAGTGGACCTACTTCGGCAACGCCTTTTTCAATATCGCACTCCGGCAAGCCAGAAGCCTGAAGAACGCCTTTGTCGTTGCACGCTCGCTCGTCCAGCAGCGAGAACTGCGCGCTCGCTTCGAGCCGTCGAATCCCCTGATGGCAGGCGGCGCAAACGTGCAGCCGTTGCTCATTGCGCGTCCTTGAGGACCGGCCGCGTTTGCGGCCGGCGCCGGTGGGTGCCGTCAACCTCGTCCATGTTGATCTGGTCACCGCATCGCGCCGCATGTCTGCTACGGGCCCCTTAGCGGACTTGATTGGCGTTATGGCTGACTTCCGCTTTGCCGGAGATAGCCGACTTCACCGCCAAAGGGAGAGACTGCTTCTGTCGGTGCCTCTCCGTCGGCCGAAGGCGAGGATCGTGGATGGCACTGTCACGTTCACTCATCAGCAGGTGAGCTTGCCTGACGCCGTTGCGAACTTTGGTGTGAACGAAAACAGCACGTATCTGGTGCGGTTTCTGGTGCGGTCGTCGCGCTGCGGGCAACGAGAACGAAGTGAGTCTATTGATCTCATTGGTGGGCCCGGCAGGACTCGAACCTGCAACCAGACCGTTATGAGCGGTGGGACAATCGTCGCCGCTGTTAAGTTTCCTGCCTTTTCGTCGAATTCGACCACGTTCGCCGCCCTTCGTGCGAGTTGTTATTGGCGCGAAACTGGTGCGGATTGTCTGTAGTCGAATCTTGGACCAGGACGTTGCGTTCTGTAGGTGATAACGTGAGAACGCACTCAAGCCCAGCGATCGACGGCAAGCGACCTCCATACGGCAGCGTGCCGGCAGATCGCCGCGGCCGGCCAAGGTCAGCCTCATAATGCAGGCTATGGGAAGTAATCAAAAGCGGTTCATGACAAGCCAGGCGAAACATAACGTGAGTTTCTGGGAGCGTCTAAAGACAGAGGCATCTGCTGAGTGGCGCGCCTACACCGAGCATCCCTTCACGAACGGATTGGCAGACGGCTCGCTCGCCGAACCGGCATTTCGTTATTATCTTGCTCAGGATTACTTGTTCCTCATCGAGTTCGCGCGCGCCTACGCACTCTCGGTCTACAAATCGCCCAAGCTTGCCGACATGCGTGAAGCAGCGGCCGGTCTTTCGGCCATCCTTGATGTCGAGATGAACCTTCATGTGACACTCTGTGCCGGTTGGGGTCTGTCCCCAAGCGACCTTGAACAGACCCCTCCGGCGGCCGAGATGCTAGCCTATACTCGCTACGTGCTGGATGCTGGAATGCGCGGCGATCTGCTGGCACTCAAGGTGGCGCTGGCCCCATGCGTGATCGGGTACGCGGAGATCGCGAAGCGGCTGGCTGCACAACCCGATGCGAACGCTGCGACGAACCCCTATCGCGTGTGGATTGCCGAGTACGCTGGTGCGCCATACCAAGAGGTCGCGGCGAAAGCGGGAGCACACTTGGAACGTCTCGCTGATCTCTACGCCACCCCGGCCCGCGAGGCAGAGCTGATTGCGATCTTCAAGGAAGCTACTCGTCTCGAGGCAGACTTCTGGGAGATGGGCTGGCGCGCGGGCCAGCGTGTCGAATAGCGCTTCGGAAACTGTCATGCTTATAACCTGAAGGTCATCGGTTCGAATTTGTTGGCAAAGCTATCCGCAGATTTGGTCTCAATTGGGCTCTCTTTGATGATTTTGGTGGGTCCGGCAGGACTCGAACCTGCAACCAGACCGTTATGAGCGGCAGAATAGCGATCAGCTTCGTCGCCTTTGCCGCGCATTCGGTCGCTTCTGCTCGCGTTTGTTACGTTTTGATGATGTCGCTCCCGCTTTGGTCGCCAGCCAGCGATCAGTCAAAACGTCTCGGTAACCTTGCTCAGGCGAGGGGGACGATCCGGGTCAAATCCGCGCGCGCATGCCGCCTGCTCGATCATCCGGTAGGCCGGAACGAGCATGGTGATCGGGTCGGTGGCGGGGTCATCCTCGACCAACCAAGGCAGCGAGCCATGCGGTCCGCCGCAGAGATGCAGCGCGATCTTTTGCTCGCGCAATTCCTCTGCCAGTGCGTCCACCGTGGCCGCCGTTTCATCCATGAGGCGCATCATGACAACTGGCGTGCGCGACGATAGCGCGGCACGTGGCCCATGCTGCAGCTCGGCGGCGCTCAGTCCGATGGAGGGCAGGCGCATGATTTCCGAAAGCTTGAGCGCGATCTCCCTCGCCGAGCCCAGGCCCAGGCCCCGAGCCGCCACAAACACAGCTGATGCCTTGACGAGATCATCGGCAATCTCCGACCAGTCGAGCGCCAGCGCGCGGTGCAGGCGCTCGGGCAGCCGGTCGAGGGCTGACCGCAGCGCACGATCTTGCGCCAGCTCGGCAACCAGTCCGGCACTGGCGGCCATCGAGCCGATCACGGTCTTCGTGGCCGCTACGGAGTGTTCTTGGCCGGCTTCGATCGGAACGACGAATTCCGCTTCGTCAGCCACCGGCGACGACGTCGCATTGACGATGGCAATCGTGCGTGCGCCCGAGGCTCGTGCCGACCTGGTCGCTGCGACGAGATCCGGGCTGCGCCCCGATTGCGAGATTACGATGAACAGCGCATCGCGGAGCATCAAAGGTGTGCGAAATGCCGTGATCACCGAGGGAGCACTTGCTGAAACGGGAAGGCGAAGCCGCGTCTCGACAAGATACCTCAAGAAAACCCCGGCATGCCCGGAGCTTCCCCGACCACACACGACGCACAAAGGGGCGGAGTCAATCCCAATCCGCTGTGCGATGTCGCGCATGGCGGGTCGGCTGCGAACAATGTTAGCGACAACATCCGCGCTTTCCCCGATTTCGCTCGCCATCGCGGATGTCGTCACGGCTCAACCACTCCGCCTCGCCCGCGTCCCGCCGCTCCCTTTGGGAGTCGGTCACGATGCGAGTCACGATTCTTGGCAAGCTCGACAAACACTTGCCGAAGATTGCCGTCACAGTTCTCCAGAACGGTCTCCGCATCAACCCTGTCGACACCGAGCGCCAGAAGGACTGCAATCTTGATGTCTCCCTCGGCCTGCTCGAGCGAGCGTGCCGCGTGCGACGGATTACAGCGCGCGATTTGCGCCACCATGGCCTCGGCGCGCCGCTTCAGCTTGGCATTGGTCGGCGGCATGTTCACCATCATGCCGCGATATACCCGGCCAAGGCGCAGCATGATCCCTGAGGAGATCAGGTTGAGCACGACCTTCTGCGCGGTGCCCGCCTTCATCCGCGTGGAGCCGGCGATCAGCTCTCGGCCGGTCTCGACCAGGATCGGAAACTTTGCCAATGCCAGCAGTGCGGTGCCGGGATTGTTGGCGACACCAATCGTTACCGCATCGAAAGACCCTGCCTGCTGCAGCGCCGCGACCGTGAACGGCGTTGTGCCGCTGGCGGCTACCGCAATCACCACGTCGTGCGGCGTGAGCCGTGCGGCGCTGATCTGCGTGACTGCATCATCGACATCGTCCTCCGCGCCCTCGATGCTGGTGACGAACGCGCTGTCACCGCCGGCAACGACGAAGCGGACGCGCTCGCGGGGCCAAGCGAAGGTCGGCGTCAGCTCGGCGCCGTCCTGGACCGCCACGCGGCCTGACGTGCCAGCGCCGATATATACAATGCGCCCGCGGTCGCCCAGCACCGTCTTGGCCGCTTCGGCTGCCGCGGTGATCGCGGGAAGGGCATGGCCGATCGCGGCGACCGCCGCAAGCTGGCCCTCCCACATCGCTTCCATCGCTGACGTCAGCGACCATGCATCAAGGTCGGCAAATCTGGGATCGACTTCTTCGGTGGCCATATCGGTGATCCAAGCACCATCAAACGCGGAACTTCGAAGCCTGTTCATGGTCAGTTTCTCTCTTGGGCGGGTCCAGCTTGCGCAGGTCGAGCCGCCCTCGGGCCACAAGCAGCGCGCCGGCCGCTGCGTCGGCGTCAGGACGCCTCAGGCGAGCGCGCAGGTCAGGCGTTAGCCAGGGCGTAATCGCATCCGCGAGCCCGCCCACCAGCGCGAGCCGGTCAATTCCTTTAGCCAGGAACAGATCAAGCAGATCGCCAATGGCATCGGCCGCGCGTTCGACAATGCGGCGGCCGACCGGATCGCCCTGATTGGCATGCCGCATCACGGTCGGCGCGAACGCGGCGTAGTCGGTGGCCCGGGCTTCTTCAGACCACGCCACGGCCTGATAAGGATCTTGATCGAATGCGCCCAGCACCTCTGCAAGCAATGGTGTCAGCTCGCCGCGGCGATCCGCGGCCCGCAGCGCCAGTCGAACGACCTGCAGGCCAATGTCGGCGCCGCTGCCTTCGTCCGAGACCGGGAAGCCGTAACCGGCGATGCGGATCTCGCTGCCGCCAATCAGGCCAACACCCACCGAGCCCGTGCCGGCCACCACGATGGCCCCGTCCGCGCCGCTATGGGCGCCGACACAGGCAGCTAGGCCATCGCTGATGAAGATAACGGACGCAAAGGGATGCGGGATCTCTTTGAGCGCCGCTTCCGCGCCCCGGCGACCAATGCCGGCGAGGCCAATTCCGGCGTGCATCCGCGCGAAATCCTCGCGCGTCAGTTCGGACTGTGCGGCCGCCGCTTCGGTGGCCTCCATGATGGACCGCCAGGCCCTGTCGAAGCCAATCCGGGTCGTGGCAGGCCCCGAGCTTGCTTCACCGAGTACCCTGCCGTTTTCGTCCTCGATCCGGGCGCGGCAGCGGGTTCCGCCCCCATCGATGCCGAGATAGGTGGTACCTTTTGTTTCCATGAGAAGTTAACGCAAGGATTTAGCTCCGGGTCCCTGAAGCCCGTTGTGTACATATTGGGACCTGTACAACACGGGACTCGCCTCACGAGTCCGTGATTGCCATTCTCGGATCAGCACTTATGGGCCAAGCTGGGTCTTCCGTGGTTTTCTCGATTGCTGCGCAGCACATCTTTGACGGTGCCGACATGCGCGGGCCGGGGTTGGTCAGGATATCGCAGGGGCGGATCGAAGGCATTACCGAGGAAGCGCGCGCCTCGATCCACCTTCCCCGAGATGCGATACTTGCACCCGGATTCGTCGATGTTCAGGTGAACGGAGGCGGCGGCGTTCTTCTCAACGACCAGCCAACGGAGGCCGGCGTTCGCCGCATCGTCGAGGCGCACCGCAAGACCGGCACCACGGGCTGTTTGCCGACCCTCATCACCGATCGAAGCGAGGTCATCGAACGATTGGCTGTAGCAGCTCAGGCGTGCCTCGAAATTCCTGGCGTGCTCGGCTTTCATCTGGAAGGTCCGGCCCTCAACAGGTCTCGCAAGGGCATTCATCCGGAAGCCGAGATACGCGTGCCCGATCGGCGCGATCTCGCCGCCATCAAAAGCTTCGGGGACCGCGGTCGCTCCATGGTGACCTTGGCCCCGGAATGCGTGCCCGCGTCCATGATCGATGAATTGATCGGCGCCGGATTGCGTATCGCGGCCGGCCACAGCGACGCCACCGCAGCCGAAATCGGGCAGGCGGTCGATCGCGGTGTCTCGGGGGTGACCCATCTGTTCAATGCCATGTCGCAGTTGAACGCCCGAGAGCCGGGCTTGGTGGGCGCCGCGCTGGGAGATGACCGGTTGTTTGCAGGGATCATCTGCGACGGCATCCACGTTGACCGCGTCGGCTTGCGTGTTGCCTTGCGCTGCAAGGGACGCGATCGATTGATGCTGGTTACCGATGCCATGCCATTGGCGGGCACGAGCGACCGGCAATTCCTGCTACAGGGAAGGGAGATCACGTTGCACGACAATCGCCTGACTGACCGGGATGGCACGCTCGCGGGCGCTCACCTCACCATGATCGAGGCGGTGCGCAACGCTGTTGCGCTTATCGGAATCTCCCTTGTCGATGCTCTTATCATGGCTTCCCGGACGCCCGCAGCATTTCTAGGCCTTGGGTCCGAGCTTGGACGGATCGCGCCCGGATACCGCGCGGATCTTGTCGCCTTTAATCCGAACTTTGAGGTCATTGGTACATGGATAGGCGGTGTTGGTTCGATGGGCGAGGCGAACAAGGCTTCCGAGCGAGGTTAGATGCGCAACCAGCCCATCGTCGTGCAGAAATACGGTGGTGCCTGCCTTGAAACACCGGCGAAGATTCGCGCGGTTGCGCGCAGTCTCGCCGGACCTGCACGGCAGTGGGAAAGGCACCTCTGACCGGGAAAAATGCGCCTTGTCCCTTCATCCTTCCAAGTAAGCTGTTGCAATCGCAGCAAATGCGAACGCCCTCCGAGCGCACCATAATTCCAGAGCGGGGATGCGACGTCGCTATTGGCTTCACACTGGCCGAGCATCCGGCTTGAGAATTGGTGAGAAATTGCGCGAAGTCACTTGCTACCATAAGGCGCGCGTTGCGCTGGTTAGTCAATGTTGCTGACGGTAATTCCCCGGAATTGCTGGCGCGCCAAACCCGGTCTGGGATACCTCATTCAACGCACCCGGTTCTTGTCAAGTCAACGTCCGCCCTGCATTCGCATCGAACATATTTGGAGATGATCATGCGTAGCATAGCCTTGATGATTGCATTCGTGATCTCGTTTACCGCACCGGCGTTAGCTCAAAAAGCCGAGATCGAGGCCATCAATGCGAAATGGATTGAATTGTTCAACAAGGGCGACTTCTCGGGAGTTGCGTCACTCTACAGCACGGATGCGACCGCATTCCCGCCAGGTACCGCGATGGTTCACGGCCGATCAGCCATCGAGGCAATGTGGAAAAGCATGGCGGAACAAGTTGGCGATCCGAAGCTCGCAACCCTTGACGTTAAGCCCCTTGGCCCAACCGCGGCGCGCGAGATTGGGACGTTCGCCCTCAAGACCAAGGGACCGACACCGAAGGATGTGACTGGAAAGTATGTCGTGGTTTGGGAGAAGGTCGGCGATGATTGGAAGCTGACCACCGACATCTGGAACGAGGGCAACTAGGCAACTCTGTTCATTGCTGTGCTTCGCGCTTACGTTGAGTTGGCTGATGCACGGTCGAAGGCGCGCGCGATCGGGGCCCCATGGCATCGCTTGGCAGCGCCCAGCTTTCGCCGGAGCCAATGTGTTAAACTGGCTGAGATGTCTCGCGATCGGTGCTTCCATTTGCAGATGTGCCTTCGCAGGTCTCTGCAATGTGCTACCCTTATCCCTATTGGCCATAGGTATACCATGACAGGTATTGCAGAGTGGCTGGCATCGATCGGTTTGGGAGAGTACGCCGATCGTTTCGCAGAGAACGCTATCGACCTCTCGGTCGTCGGCGATCTCACGGAGCAGGACCTCAAGGACCTCGGCGTCCTGCTTGGGCACCGGCGCAAGATGCTGCGCGCGATTGCGGCACTTGAGGATGATGTCGCTGCATCGGACCAAGCGGCTGCCAAACCAGCGCCGCGAGACGGCGCCGAGCGGCGCCAAATCACGGTCATGTTTTGCGATCTGGTGGGCTCGTCCGCACTTTCGGCCCGGCTGGACCCGGAGGACTTGCGCTCGATAATCGGCGACTATCACGCCTGCATCGCTGAGGTTATCGCCCGGAGTGAGGGCGTTATCGCGCGCTACATGGGGGATGGCGTGCTTGCCTATTTCGGCTACCCCCTGGCGCACGAGGACGATGCCGAGCAGGCGACACGTGCGGGGCTGTCACTGGTCGATGCCGTGGCCAACCTTCAGACAGATATCGCCACCAAGCTGCAGGTTCGCGTTGGCATCGCTACCGGTATGGTCGTCGTGGGCGATCTGATCGGCGAAGGCGCCGCCAAGGAGCAGGCGGTGATCGGTGAGACACCGAATCTGGCTGCTCGTCTGCAGCAGTTCGCCGAGCCCGGTACGGTGCTGATCTCCGAGAGTACGCGCCAGCTCACCGAAGGATATTTCGAATACTGCGATCTTGGCTCGATCGCGCTGAAAGGATGGGCGGAGCCAATACCTGCCTGGCAGGTGCTCGGGACGACTGGAGTCGAAAGCCGCTTTGAGGCTCAGCACAGGACTCGATTGACGCCCTTGATCGGGCGAGACGAGGAGATCGAGCTGCTGTTGCGGCGCTGGCAGCACGCCTCTTCGGGCGAAGGTTGCGTAGTGGTTCTAACTGGAGAGCCAGGTATCGGTAAGTCGCACATCGCGCTGGCGCTTCAAGAGCGGCTCCAAGCCGAACCACACATTACGGTCCGCCATTTCTGCTCCGCGCACCATACCAACAGTGCGTTGTATCCGTTCATCGACAATCTCGAACGTGCTGCCCGTTTCGAAAGAGGTGAAGCGCCGACGGAGAAGTTTGCCAAGCTTGAAGCTCTGCTGTTGCGGTCTGGCGCCGACGCAGATCGTGTGGTGCCGGCTCTAGCAAACCTTCTGTCGCTACCGGTCAGTGACCGCTACCAGCTGCCTGAGCTCAGTCCGCAGAAACGCAAGGAGATGACGTTGGCGGCATTCTCGGCTCAGCTCGAAGCGTTGGCGGCGCGGCAGCCAGTGTTCATCATCTTTGAGGATGCCCATTGGTCGGACCCGACTTCGATGGAGCTGCTCACGATTACACTGGAAAAGGTACCACGACTCCGAGTGCTGCTGCTCATCACCGCGAGACCAGAGTTCACGCCGCCCTGGCCTGGTCATGCACATGTGACGACCGTCTCGCTTACACGGCTGAACCGGCGCAACGGGGCGGCCTTGATCGAGCGCGTCACGGCAGGCAAGACGCTCCCGGAGGAGGTCTTGGACCAAATCCTCGCTCGCACCGACGGCGTGCCCCTGTTCGTCGAGGAACTGACCAAGGCGGTGCTCGAAACCGGCTTGCTGCAGGAGCGAGACGACCATTACGTGGTCAGCGGTCCGCTACCCTCGTTGGCGATTCCAACGACATTGAACGCATCGCTGATGGCTAGGCTCGACCGATTGGCCCCCGTGAAGGAAGTTGCTCAGATCGGCGCCGTTGTGGGGCGCGAGTTCTCGTACGAACTGCTGAGCGTGGTCGCCAAGCTGCCAAGGCAACGGCTTGAGGAGGCGCTTGCCCAGTTGGTTCAGGCGGAGTTGATATTCTGCCGAGGCGAGATACCCCGGGCGGTCTACACCTTCAAGCATGCGCTCGTGCGGGACGCTGCCGAAGCGGGACTTCTGAAGAGCCGACGTGCAGCGCTGCATGCCGCCGTCGCCAACGCTTTCGAGCAACGATTCCCGGAAATTGTGGAGTCTCAACCCGAGACTCTCGCACTCCACCTTACCGAGGCGGGATTGTTCGAAAAGGCGGGAGAATATTGGCTCCAGGCAGGCAAGAAAGCGGCCATGCGCTCCGCCAACCTCGAAGCGATCGCACACTTGCGCAAAGGCATTGAGGTCTCGGCCCATTTGGCCGACGGTGCGCTTAAAGACCGGCTGGAGCTTGATTTCCAGTACGCGCTCGGGCCCTGCCTCATTGCCACCCAGGGGCCGGCCTCGCCCCAGGCGGTGGCGACCTTTGCGCGAGCGCGCGAGCTGTGCCAGCGGCTCGGAGATCCCCCCGAGCGACTACAAATCATGTTTTGGTTGACCACCGCGAGCGTCATTCGCGGCGAGTTGCCGGTCGCCGAGGAAATGATCTCGGTGTTGCTCGATCTTGCGGAGGGTCGGGGTGATCGACCAACGTTGCTCAACGCGATGCGTGGGCAAGGGATGATACGCCTTTTCATGGGAAATCTCGTAGGTGCCCAGGAGGTGATCGAACGGGCCTTCGAAGCGTTCGAAGCGAGCAGCGAGCATGATAGATTGGCGGCGCGTGCTGCCGGCCAGGATGCGGGTGTGGCCGACCTGGCTCTGATGTCATGGGCGCTCTGGCTGCAGGGCCGTGCTGATACGGCACTCGCGCGTGTAAATGCCGCCCTTCAGCGTGCCGACGTCATCAGTCATCCGCATTCGCAGGCCTATGGATGCTATTATGCATCCATTCTCCACGCTCTTCGGGGTGACTTCCGAAAGGCACACCGTTATGCCGATCGTTGTCTCGCCTTGTCGGAAGAACTCGGATTCCGGCAGTGGCGAGGATTGGCTCGCGCCATCCGGGGGATAAGCGCCACCTTCCTTGATCCTTCGTTCGCCGCGCTCGAGGAAATCCGTACGGCGATGAACGAATATCGCGGCGCGGGCTATCAGCTTGGCATCACAGCACTGTATGTGCTCCTGAGTGCCGCTCTGTTGTCGAGCCATCAAAGCGAAGCCGCGCTCGAACTGATTGAGCAGGGTCTCGCTACAACCGGCCGCAATAGCGAACGGATATTTGAGGCCGAGCTGTATCGATTGAAGGCACGCGTATTGCTCGTCCGCGATGCACCGGAGGCCAGCACCGATGCACGATCACTGCTCGATCACGCATTGACAACTGCGAAAAGTCAGCGCGCCAAGGCCCTTGAACTTCGAGTAGCAGTTGACCTCGCCAACTTGTGGATCGATCAGGGCAGAACCAGCGAAGCGCTCGACCAGCTCGTGCCCATCTACGGCTGGTTCGTCGAGGGTCTTGAAACGCAGGATCTGAAGCAGGCAAAGGCATTACTCGACCGACTGCAGTAATTGCGCCTCGACTTGCGGATATTGGAGCTTGGCTCAGCAGGTCGGCCTCAAGGCTGCTTTACCTTGCCGTTACGCAGCCCGCCTTCGACATTCGTGATATGCCTCCTTAACCTCTCGCCATCCCGCCTCATCGCTTTCCGCAGGATTCTCATTTATGAAATGTGGCCCGTCATGCGGCGGACGTTTTTCGTGGTCGTAGTATGCCTTGATTGCTTGTTCAGCAGCGATCCTTCCCAACTGTCTCCCGCTGTCCAGGTTGCTGTGGTTCCATTTGAAACTGATGTGCCCCGGCACATGAATCTCGACGATTGTGCCCTTCCACGGATGCTCTCCGGATTTTGGCTTGTCGTACCGCACGTGGTATTTGAAGAGCTTGACGTCATCTTCGCCAACGGTCGCTGCGAACAATTGGCAGAGATTGGCCAGGGCATCGTGAAGGTTTTCCGGTTTGCGGACTTGCTTTGAATCGACGATCCTGCTCACCCATATCTCGTCCAGCTCATCGCCCGGCTTATGATGCTCCTGGAGCAAGCTCTCGAAGTTGACCGTATCGACCAGTGCTCCTTCGCAGTAGGTAACTCCGTCGATCTCTACGGTTTCTTCCACGAAGGGAAGGGCTGAACACGCACATAAGCTGGATGCGCTGATAGGCACTTTGTACTCTTTCCCGTCGACCTTCTTGTTCTCATCGACCTTCTTGGGCATCGGGCGGTTGGAAAACAACGCGAGTTTATGCTCATCGAGATTCCAGGCGTTGTGGAATATGAATGGCTTTTCGGGTCTTCCCAGCGCGTCGAAATTTATGCTCTTCATAAACTGGCTGTGTGGATAGTTGATCCTGGAGAGGCCGGTGACTTGGGACAGATACATCATTGACGTGAGATAACGAACGAAAGGATTTGGGGCCAGCACCTGATTAAGAACCCATCTGTTTACGTCTCCCTCATCCGGGCTTGTGAACTTCTTCCCGCCGTCCGTGTCGGGCTGTTGAGCGAACCAGAGCGACATGGATTCCCTGAAGGCATTCGCGACCCTGTTTGGGTCCCACAAATCCTTATAGGTATTGGGATCTGCGACGAAGTTGGTCAGAGCCTTGCCGATGCTTTCCCAATCCGGGCCGAACACCGTATTTATGGGAAAGCGCCTATAGCTTTCGTCGTCTCGAAACACGCCATTCTTGAAGAATTGATGGGTCTGTTTCGCCCTGTCTTTATTGTCAACGTTGTCAAACTGATTGTAGACGATCCCAACCCAGGCGCCGATGCAGGACAATGCCCACACGTCAAAGGTTACACCTGCGTTGGCAAGAGCTTCCAGAACTCCAATGTGCAGCCCTGCCGCCGGACCACCACCGCCGAGCGTAATCGCCCTCTTCACCATTGGTTCCTCCATCAAATTTTTTGCATGGCTTATTCTCTGATCAAGTTTCTGAACCGCGTAAAAGTAAAAGACTGGTCGTTCGCTGGGTCCGCGGGCTTTCGGCCGCACCGAATGCCGTTGAATCCAACTCGACAACTCATTGATCGCAGCGTTGCGAAACACGATACGTGCGACGGAACGGTGGACGTCGAGGTTCGGCGCCTTCTCGAGCCTGCTGATCGCACTGGGCGCACGCCGGCCAAGAGCTCGAGCAAGCATATCGCGGTCTGGCCCGCCCATTTGTGAACCAATTCACGGAAGATATTTATCGCTGATGTTAGTAGGGGAGATGTTGTCCAATTGTGGCTTTCGCTTCTGGCCCATCGCGACATATTGCGCTGCCGCACGAACCTGGTCGCTATAGGAGCAAAGCGGACGTAGTAAGCTCAATCTCTTCAGACAGACGGGTCGTGTTCGGCGTAGCAAGCAGTGGTCGGTTGGTTCGACGCCAGGGGAAAAAGAGATACCTCCCTTATCTGCCGTGTTTGGGATCCTGTCCCGCCGAGGTGAAAGCTCAAGTATGACGACCGGCTTCCGGCTTACTTCTTTGGCCGAGGGGCCGCGCGGAAGATAAAGCACGTCCAGCCTGTCGCAGACGTTGGCCAGACTGTTCCCGGTGACTCCGAATTCCTCGGCCGGCCGGATCATTCACCTAGCCATTGATGTAGAAGCAATAAAACATCAGCGCCAAGGCGTGGCGAGATCCCCCTAACCTTCGCGGATCAGCCGCCTTCGCTTCTGGCAGATGCCCAGCTCGATACGTGTATAGGCCTGACGAACAAAATAAGCCGGGATTTCGAGAGGAAATCCCTGCCTAGACTAGAGCAACGTGACACCTGAAGTGCGTCGCCAAGGCAAATGGCGATCCAAGCGCCGTCGGCGAGCTCGCAGCGATGCTGATTTGACAATAGCAGAGCAAGATCTTGCCGATCGAGAAACGTCAATTCTGTGTCCTGGTTTCGGACAGCAGCCAGTCGCGGAATGCAGCAATCTCCGGCCTGCCAACGTCGGTTTCGCGGCCGACGAGGTGGTAACTGTCGGCGGTTCGTACCACCAGCGGATGGATCGCCAATAGTCGTCCCGCTTTGAGATCGTCCTGGACCAGTTCCAGATGCGCCACCGCGATGCCGAGCCCGTCGATCGCCGCTTGATAGGCTAGCGAGGAATTGCCGAACGACAGTCCTTCGCGAAAGCTCCCGGGTGTGACGTCCGCCGCCTCAAACCAGATCCGCCAATCGTGCGGGCGCTTCATTGAATGACGTAACGTACGGTCGAGTAGCTCTCGTGAATCGTGCACGGGTGGATGCTTGTTGAATTCGGCGGGGCTACAAACCGGCAGCAGCTCGATCGGAAACAGCGTGTCGTAACGCACGCCGGGCTTTGGAATGGCGGGAGTCTGAATGGTGAAGTCCACCTCGCCAGCGCTCACATCGACGAGATCGTTGGCGATCGTGACCTGCACATTGATGCTTGGGTAAAGGGTATGGAAGCGCGCGAGCCGCTTGACCAGCCATTTCATCGCCACCGTGGGAAACAGCCGTATCCGCACCACGCGATTCTGCTTGTCCCGGCGGCTGACCTGGGTCGCGAGTTCGATGCGATCAAAGGCTTCGGCAATGGCCTGCGCGTACTGTTCGCCCTGCGTCGTCAGCTTGACGTCGCGTTGATTACGGACGAACAGGCGCAGGCCAAGGAAGGCTTCGAGTTGGGCGATATGCCGGCTGACGGCGCCCTGCGAGACGTTGAGCATTTTGGCGGCGTGGGTGAAGTTCTCGGAGCGGGAGGCGACCTCGAAGGCGCGAAGTGCATTCAGCGGGGGCAATTTTCGGGCCATCAGCGCCTCCCACTGAGGGCTGATCGCGTCCGCGCCGCATTCTCTGTGTTGCTCTGAAGATAAGTCATCGTCGTGATGAGTAAATTAGCATACTCGGCCCAAAGCATCCCGCTTATTTTGCCCGCATGAGCGGCGCTGAACGCCACTACTTGCGGGAGAAACGCTTTCTATGACCACCCCCGTTAACGCCGCGGGCCGGCTTGACCGGCTCCCGATGGGCGCATTCCAGTGGCGGATTCTCAGCCTGATCGGCCTCGGGATGTTCTTCGACGGTTTCGACAACCAGATGGCCGCCGGCGTGTTGGGCGCCCTCGTTAAGGAGGGCTGGTCGAACATGGAGACCAATGCCCACTACATTTCCATCACCTTTGCCGGCCTCGCCATTGGCGCGCTGATGACGGGGTTGGTCGGTGACCGGTTCGGCCGGCGTTTTGCCTATCAGTTCAATCTTCTGATTTTCGGCAGCATGTGCCTGCTCTCGATGCTCGCGCCCTCGATGACCTGGCTGATGGCGATGCGTTTCTTCATGGGAGTAGGGATCGGCGCAGAATATGTCTGCGGCTACGGCATGGTCAGCGAGTTTGTGCCGCCGCAACGGCGCGGATGGGCGCTTGGCCTGATCAGCGTGGTGTCGATGGCATCGACATTCGCTGTGAATACGGACTATTCGTCATTCCGGCACTGGGATGGCGGCCGATGTATCTGATCGGCGGTTGCGGCGCATTATGGGTCTGGTTCCTGCGCCGCAAGCTTCCGGAGTCGCCGCGCTGGCTCGAAGCGCGCGGCCGTTATGAAGAAGCCGAAAAGATCATGCAGGATATCGAAGCTGAGGCCTCGAAGGCGGGGCCTCTCCCGCCGGTGATATCAGTGGCCGCGCCTGCGCCGGCCTGGGTACCGATCTCCATCCTGTTCTCGCGCGGCGTCGTCACCCGCACCTTGCTCGCGATGGCGGTTTGCATCACCTGCCTGGTCGGTTCCTACAGCTTCTCCTATTGGGTGCCGACCTTCTTCGTCAAACAGGGACTGAGTGTCACGAAGTCGCTCAGCTTTGCGACCGTCATGGCGCTGGGCAGTTCGCTCGGGCCGCTGGTCGGCATGCTGACCTCCGACTGGATTGGACGCCGTCGCGGCACCATGTTTGCGGCCTTATGGTGTGGCGTGTTCGCGCTGGCGTATTCGCAGCAGACCGATCCCGCCTGGGTGCTGATCTTTGGCTTCCTGTTGCAGGGCGGCATGAGCCTGATGATCGGCTTCACCATGCGATGCTAGTCGCCTTTGTGAACTTGCGCGCGAACGAAAAAGAAGCACGTATCTGTGCGGTCGCCGCGCTGGGGGACAACGAGTATCCAGTAAGATGTTGATCTTCTTGCACTCAATCCTGCAACCAGAACGTATGCGTGGCCGAACGAGGGTCGTTGACCTTTCGTTTCGGGGGCGAAGTCGCACTGACGGTCTCATGCTCCGAGCACCGGCTCCTTGCCGGTGAAGGCCCTGAGTATATTCGCCGTCAGGCGCGAAAGACCGTTGTCGCAGCCGTCCCAGGCCAGGGCGCCGGCATAGGCGATGGAGCCGACCGAAAACACCCAGCCGCCTCCATCGATCGGAAACAGGACCATGTCCGATCTCACCACGTCAGGCCGCTGTGCGCCTCCCTGATCCGGGAGCGAAAGAGTGAGATCCTCGATGACGAGCTGATACTCGTTGCCAAGCCCGGTCGAAGTCCCGAGCACATAGGCATGCTCGGGACTTCCGAGCGTAACGTCGTACCTGTCGACCTCGTCTCCCACCGCTCCACCCAGCACATAGCCGTAATCGCCGACGATTTCCTCAGTGATGCCGTCGAACAATTTCGCGGCGGGCGAATTGTAGCTCGCCTCCAGACGCCGATAGCCGCAGCCCTTCGACCATCCCTCCGATGCGAAGCCCACGCCTAGCATCTTGTTCGGGGCGCGGCCGCGCGTGCGCCAGATGCCGCCGGCTTCAGGCGTCGCAACATGGGTCCGTTCGCCATAGGGGGCATCCCAGCAGCGCGTGCCGCTGTTGTCGCGGCGCACCTCGATGACCCAGGGTTTTGCACCGAGCCGGCTCGTTACCCAGTAGAAGCCGTTGCCGCCAAGATACATGACCCGTCCGCCGTCATGCAGGTATCCGTCGAGGATATCGAGGCCGGTTCGTGTCCAGTATTCCGGGTGCGAGCCCGTGACGATCGCCGCGTACCGGTCGGCCAGGTTGCGGCCGCCACGTTCGAAATCCTCGTCGGTTGCGACATGATATTCGATGCCGAGGTGCTCCAGCCATTCGACGATGTACATGTCGACGGGAAAGTGACGGTATGAGCCCGTTAGCCAGTTCGGAAAACCAGGGCGGACGTTGAACAGCGGTCGCCTGCGGCCCGAATAGCGAACCGGCGTTCCGTCGGCATGGGTATCGTAGCAGGAGCGGCCCGGCTCGGGATGTGAGAACAGGTACTGTTCGTCCTCGGGCACCACCTTGTCATGAGGCATCACCGATGAGAAATCGAGCGAAGCCAGGTGGTCGTTCGCATAGGCCAGATAGGTGTTGGTCGGCACCAGGAACAGCACGGGTGCCGAGGTGCCCAGGACCGGTCTGACAAACAGCGGAAAATGATTGCGGCGTCCGCCGGCCTCGAGCCGAACTGCGTAGACTCCGCTTTGAAGGTCCTCCGGCAGGCGGAATTCGAGATTATACCTCCAGCCGGCATCCACCATGTCGTCGTCGTGGAATTGCAGCGCACAGTACTGCTCGGGAACTTCGACGAAGGAGTCGCTTCGCCCGTCCCAGTTACGTCCGGTCACACCGCGCTCGACGCCGTTGACAAGGTGCCCCTGTTCGCCTCCAGCGTCCGGCTCAATCGTCTCCGACGCGAAGTCCCTGCCGAGTTTCCATGCTGCCCATGCCGGCTGCGTGGGAGTCTTCCCCGCGTGCCATGCGGCGATCATCTCGGCGGATGGCTTCGCGAGGTGCAGCGTTGGCGAGTCGATCTTGCCATTATATGGCTCCAGCGGCGACCCGGACCGGCCGATGCCGGCCGCCGCGAGCAGGAGCGTTGCCGCATTTGCCGTCGCGCCGGTTGCCGCGCGGAGCGTGCGTTGTGCCCCAACCTTGGCATCAAGACGCCTGAGGTCGATGCAGACCTCGCCGTCGCCGATGGTAGTCAGGATCGAATACCAGTGTTTGGCGATGATCGCATCCGACAAGACTGCGAGCGTTGCGCTGCCCATTCGAAGCGCAAGACCGCCTGAGATGATGACGAGCGCGACGTCGCCAATCGACCAGATGGCCTGGGGCGCGCTCCGCTCGGGGACGGTCGGCCATGCCCAGCAATGGACGCTGATCGCCGCATCGTTGATCGGTGAGGGAAGCGGAAATTCGGCGTGCGAGCCGACCACCGTGGATTGCACGCCGCCGGAAACGGTGCGGTCGAGCACCGACGAGAAATCGACCACCTTGCCCTCGATCGCTTCGTCGCGCCCGGGACCCGAGACCAGTCGCACGAGGCTTGCGCGGACGGTGGCGTGCGGCGTGCTGATCGCGAGCCGGACGACATCGCCGGGCTCGCAGGACCACTCCTCGAAATAAGCCTGGATATCCATCTGACGCCGCCCACGCTCGCTGGTTAAGTCCGCTTCGGACGCGCAATGTCCGAGCGCGCCCATCATTCGCGGATCAAAGCCGGCGGGGAAACATCTGTTGCGGCATTCTGGAGTCCGGGAGCAACAACACTGGAGAAACGGACAGGCGCGCCGCGGCTGGTCCCGAAAGTCCGCGTCACGATCCGCGCAGGAACCGGTCGCCGAGCGCGACCGTTCCGTCGGTGTAGCCCGTACCCAGGCGTCGCGCGGTTTCGGTGTCCGAATGCGAAGCGAGCCAGGCCGTCAGCAGCATGCGCCTGAGCATCACGAACGCAGGCAGCATGGCCTCGTCGTCGCGCGAGACCGGTGCGACGGTCCGGTATCCCGCAAGCCACGACTGCTGGAGCAGGTCCATCACCGGCTCGTGCTCGATGAAGCTGACGGCCGCGGCGAAGTCATAGAAGAACCACGAGAAGCCGCAATCGTCGAAGTCGATGACGCCGAGCCGGTCGCCTTCGACGAGCAGGTTGGCGAGGCGGAGGTCGGCGTGAACGAGGCCAAACCGCTGCTCGCCCCTTCCGTAAGCCTCGACGCGCCGTTCAAGTTCGTCGGCGACCCTCTGCAGCAGCCTGCGGCCATCGTCGCGCAGGCCAAGACCGGCGCGCCAGTCACCCCATAGTGGCCGGCGGCCCAGCATGGCATCGAAATCCCAGACCTTGCGCTGGAACGTTGATGGCAATGTCCATCGGCGGCTGTGCGCGTGAAGCCGCGCGCTGGTCGCGCCGAGCTTGCCGAACCAGGTGGCCAGATCGTCCGAGGCGTCCGGCTCCTTGCCGCTGAGGAATTCGAATGCAACGACGTGTCGTGTCGCACCACTCAGGGGAATGGGGCATAACAGGTGTCCGTCCCGATCGGCGACCGGGCGCGGCGTGAGCACCACGTTGTCTGCGATCACGGCGTCGATCCAGGCGAGCTCGGACGCAATCTCGTCAGGTGAGTGATAGCCGGGCCGCTGCACGCGCAACACGAGTTTTTGCCGAGCGGCCGGATCCTGCGCGAGTAAGGTGGTGTTCTCGGAATGGCTGAGAAAGGCGAGCGTCGATTGCGATGATAGCCCCCAGCGCGGCAGGCTCGCGGCAAGAGAGGCCTGCATGCTCTCGATGAGGCCGGGAGTCATCATCGCGGCCAACCGACCGTCTCGGGCTCCGCGAGGTCAAGAAGGCTCGCGATGATGCGATCGGGAACGACGTCCGCCACCGCATTGAAAGGGACGTCGCTGGCGAGCAGGATCGACCGCATGCCGGCGGCCTTTCCTGCTGCGATATCGGTGCCGATCTGGTCGCCGACCATGACGGTCTCATGCCGGGCGGTGCCGAGATGCGCCAGCGCCTGTTCGATCAGGAACGGTTGCGGCTTGCCTAGCACGATCGGCTTCGTATTGGGAACGGCCGCTGCAACCGCGGCCGTGATCACGCCGACGCAGGGATCGTAGCCGTCATGAACCGGCGTCAGGACATCGGGATTGGTGGCGATGACGGTTGCGCCGGCGAGTGCGGCCCTGACCGCGGTGCGCAGCTTGGCGTAGTCGAGCGTGGCATCGAAGCCGAGCACGACGATCTTGGGCTTGACGTCGGTCAGGTGATAGCCAATGTCCTCGATCGCCTCGAGCAGTGGTCGTTCGCCGATCGCAAACACGGGCGTGGTACGCGGCCAGCGCCGTTCGAGCAGGGACGTGACCGCCGAAATCGTCGTGAAGACCTGTGACGGTTCGGCCGGAATGCCGATGCGGCTCAGCTTGGCGGCAAATTGCGCGGCGGATTTCGTCGAATTGTTGGTGACGAACGCATAGGGCAGGCCCCGCTCGCTCCATCCGCGAAACGCCTTGACGGAGTCGTCGATCGGAGTGTCGCCGCGATAGGCGACGCCGTCGAGATCCGAGATGACGCCGCGAATGGGATGGTTGGCCGGAGCAATGCGCTGTTCCAATGCTGGGATTCCGTTCAGTTCCGCGAGCGTGATCATATGGTTGTCTGCATGGCGTTGCTGCTCTGTGCATCCATGATTTGTGTGCTGCACATTGGAAAGGCGTCCTTGCCTTGCCGGTGTGCGCCATGCGTCCGGGAGCGGAAAATCTCCGTGCGCGACTGCGGCGCCCCGGGAGTGTCAGCAACGGAATCGTGGAGCAGCAGGAATCGGGCGATTGCGGCCTTTGGTCTAGGCTTTGCAGGCGTGAAAGCCACGATTTGTGCAAGACGATCGAAACGGCTGAGTGCCTTGCGGCCTCGAGAGCAGTTTCAGCGTTGCCGAAATCATCGAGGGATTACCATATGATCAACCGCAGAGACTTGATGTTAGGGGGATTGGCCGGGGCCGCGGCGTTCGGTTTCGGGCGGGTCAATCCCGACTTTCTTGTGAATTCCGCCTTTGCCGCCGAAGGCAAGACACTGCGCTTTCTCGGCGCGGAAGCGCTGACCGGCAACTGGGACCCAACCACCCATACCAATCTCGGCCAGCTCATCGTCGAGGGCTTCGTGTTCGGCTACCTGACGCGGGCGCCGATGCGGCCGGAGAAGCCGGACGAGCTGATCTTCGAGCTGGCTGAATCGATGAAGCCCATCGACACCTATACGATGGAGGTGAAACTCAGGAAGGGCGTCAAATTTCATGACGGATCCCCGTTCACAGCGGCCGACGTCAAGGCGACCTATGAATATGGCTGCCAACCCGATCGTCCGGCGCAGTGGTACCCCGGTCTCGTCACCGTCGACGTCGTCGACGACTACACCTGCCACATCAACACGAAGGTGCAGGGCTATCCGGCGACGCTCTACTACTACCTGTCGTCCTTCCTGCCGATCATGTCGGCCAAGGACGTTGCCAATAAGGCGCAGCTCTCGGCGCGCATGAACGGCACGGGCCCCTACAAATATGTCGAGCAGAAAGGCGACACCACCGTTCTCGCCGCCAATCCCGACTTCTTCCTCGGCGCAGCGAAGATCCCGGGTGTCGAGTATCACTTCGTCGGTGACACCACGACGCGCACGCTGTCGCTGTTGAACGGCGAGGCCGACATCATCGAGCGGCTCGAGCAGGAGCAGGTCGAGACCATCTCGAAGGATGCCCGCTTCAGCATCCACAAGGCGGTTTCGGTCGAGAACAAATACCTGTTCTTCCGCTGCTCGAAGAAGCCGTTCGACGATCCGCGCATTCGCCTCGCCGCATGCTACTCGATCGACCGCAAGCAGGTGCTCGACGTGCTCGGCGTCTCCGGCATCTATTCCAAGGCGCACATCTCGCCGGTCAAGTTCGGCTATGCCGAGGTGGCCGACTATCCTGAATTCGATCCGGACAAGGCGCAGAAGCTGCTCGCGGAGGCCGGCTTCCCCAAAGGCCAGGGCCTGCCCGAGCTCACCTATTACACGTCGGTCGGCTTCTATCCGAAGACGAAGGAATATGCCGAGTTGATTACCGGCATGCTCCAGGAGCAGGGGTTCAAGGTCAATCTGCAGACGCTCGAAGTCGCGGCGTGGGGCAATTTGCTTTACGACAAGCCCGGCGGCGGTGAGGGCAACATGATCGACTGCGGCTGGTGCACCGGCTCGCCCGAGCCGGATCTCGTCCTGCGCACCCACTTCCACTCCTCCTCCAAGCGCATCACCGGCATCGTCGACAAGGACATCGACGCGGTGCTGGACAAGGAGCGCAACGCCACGACAATCGAGGAGCGCAAGAAGATCCTGCAGACCGAGACGCTGCCGACCATCGCCAAGAAGGCCCCGGCGCTCGCGTTGTTCACCTCGGTGTTCATCCATGCCTACAGCAAGAAGCTGGATGGTCTGTACATCTATCCGAACGGCATGCAGGACATGACCAAGGCAACATTGGCATGATGATTGCTCGGCAGGCCGGGTACGCCCGGCCCGCCGGTTCGCGAACGCAGGCCGGACTGGTCGGGTCTGGTCCTCATGAATTGCAAGGGTAGCTCTTCTCGATGTTGATCCTGGAATTCCTGGTCAAGCGGATCGCGCAGGGCATCCTGATCGTCTTCATCACGTCGTTGATCATCTTCACGCTGCTGCGCGTGGTGCCGGGCGACCCCGTGCGCCTGATCGTCGGCGGCATGGCGCCGGCCGACGTGGTCGAGAAGGTCGCGACCAAGATGGGGCTGCGCGACCCCATCATCGTGCAATATGGTCGGTACATGCGCGGGCTGGTACAGGGCGATCTCGGGCAATCCTATTTGCGGCCGCGCAGCGGCATGATCGCGACCGGTGGCCAGTATGTTGACCCGACCAAGTCGGATATGGCGCCGGTGATCGATCTCATCCTCGAACGCCTGCCGTTCACGCTGCAACTGGGCGGAATGGCGCTCGTGTTCGCGCTGCTGCTGTCGTTTCCGATCGGCATCGCGGGCGGGCTGCACCAGCATCGTTGGCAGAATGCGTTGGCGTTCGGAATGCAGTCGCTGTTCGTCTCGATTCCGAATTTCTGGCTCGCGATCGTTCTGATCCTGTTTCTGTCGGTGAAGCTGAAGCTGCTGCCGGCGCTCGGTTACCAGGGATTTTCCTATGTCATCCTGCCGGCCTTCGTGCTCGCGGTGGAGATCGCCCCCTTCATCATCCGCACGCTGACGACCTCGCTCGGCGAGGTCATGCAAGCGCCGTTCATCGATGAGGCGCGGGTGCGCGGCCTGTCTCGCCGCCGCATCGTCTATTCGCACGCCCTGCGCAACGCGGCAGTGCCGCTAGTCAACCTGCTCGGGATCCAGCTTTCGACGCTGATCGGCGGCGTTCTCGTGATCGAATACATTTTCGACTATCCTGGCCTCGGCAATCTGACCGTGGTCTCTGTCGTCGGGCGCGACTTTCCGGTCATCCAGGGCATCGCCATCACGACCAGCGCCGTCTTTGTCTTCATCAATATCATCGTGGATTTGGTCGCCTATCTGGTCGATCCCCGCGTGGAGATCTGAGCATGACGGCCACCACGATCATCGCCGAGGAGCCCGCCTTGCCGGCGGCCCCAATCCGTTCCGTCAACCGCCGCATCATGGCCGCCGCCTGGCGCATGCCGAGCTTCAAGATCGGTTTCTTCATCTTCATGGCGCTGGTGCTGGCCTCGGCCATCTATCCCGAGGTGTCCTCGATCAGTGCGACCAAGATGGTGGTGAAGGACAAGTTCATGTCGCCGGTCTTTCTCGGTGACAAATGGACCTGGGATCATCCGCTGGGCACGGATCAGCTCGGCCGCGACATGCTGATGCGCAGCCTGATCGGCCTGCGCTATTCGCTGCTGGTCGGCGTCGTCACGGTCCTGCTCATCTTTGTCATCGGCTGCGGCCTTGGCCTGTTCGCCGGCTTCAAGGGCAAATGGTGGGACACCGTCATCATGCGGATCACCGATGCCCAATTGTCGATTCCGATGATCATCCTGGCGATCACCATTCTCGGCGTGTCGCGGCCGACGGTGCCGACCATCATAAGCGTGCTGGCGCTGTCCGGCTGGCCGCTCTACGCGCGCGTGGCGCGCAGCGCCGCGGTCACCGAGCGCGGCAAGGAATATGTCCGCGGCCTGCGCGTGCTCGGCGCCGGGGACTGGCGGATCCTGTTTCTGTTCGCCGCGCCGAACATCCTGCCGCCGATCGCATTCGTCGCCGTGCTCGACGTCGCACGCATGATGATCTTCGAAGCGATCCTCGGCTTCCTGGGGCTTGGCATCCAGCCGCCGACGCCGAGCTTCGGCAGCATCATCGCCGACTCCCGCAAATACCTGATCAATGCCTGGTGGATCGCGACCACGCCGGGCGTGTTCCTGGCTATCGCGCTTACCTCGATCAACCTGATGGGGTCGGCGCTCGAGAAGGCGCGCAACCGCATCTATGGGGGTCTCTGAGATGGATCTCTCGCTCATTCTGGAGGTTGACGACCTCACGGTCGGCGCTTCGGCACCGGGCGCCGCGCCGATCCTCGATCACATCTCCTTCCGCCTCAACACGTCGGAGATCTTCGGCATCTATGGCGAAAGCGGCGCCGGCAAAACCGTGCTCAGCCGCGCATTGGCGAACTGGCTGCCGGAAAGTCTGGCGTATCGCTCCGGACGGGTCACGTTCGCCGGCCACGACATTCTCGGCGCCGGGGCGCGCGAGGTGCGGATCGGCCGCGACATCGCCTATATCGGCTCCAAGCCGCAAAGCTCGCTCGATCCGACGATACCGGTCGGGACCCAGATCGCGGAAAAGCTGCACAGCGTCAGGCCCGAATGGAATCCGCGCGAATGCCGCGAGCGGGTCGTGCAGCTCCTCGGCGAGGTCCGGATTCCATCGCCGAAGGAGCGCTATTGGGACTACCCGGCAAAATTTTCCGGCGGCATGATGCAGCGCGCGATGATCGTGGACGCGATTTGCGCCGAGCCCGCCGTCCTGATCGCCGACAACATTACCCAGCCGCTCGATGTCACCATCGCGGCACAGATCGTGGCGCTGCTCCACGACCTGTGCCTGCGCCACAGGATGGCGACAATCTATCTGTCGTCTTCCTTGCCCACGCTCGGCCAGTTCGGCGACCGCACGGCCGTGCTCCATCAGGGCCGGTTCGTCGAGCAGCAAGCGTTTGCCGGCCTGCTCGCCTCGCCACAGACCGACTACACGCGCAAGGCCATTGCCAGTGTGCCGCGCATGTGGGCGACCACCGAGGGCCCGCTGGCCCGCCGCAAGGCGCAAGACGAAGTGCCGCTGATGAAGGTGGAGCACGTTGTTCGGACCTATCGCGCGCGCAAGCGGGGGACGTTCAATACCTACAGCAACGTGCAGGCGGTGCGCGGCGTAACGCTCGACATCATGCCGCGCGAGAATTTCGGTATCGTCGGGGAATCCGGCTGCGGCAAGTCGACCCTCACGCGCCTGCTGGCCTGGCTGGAGGTTCCCGACAACGGCAGCATCGTCCTCAACGGCACGTCGCTCGGGGCGTTGTCGCCGCGCGAGCTGATCCGCACCCGCAGCGAATTCCAGCTGCTGCTGCAGGATCCGTACAACGCGCTGCCGCCGCGCACCACCGTCGGCCGCATGATCGAGGAGAGCCTGCTGATCCGCGGCAATGTCGCCCGCGCGGACCTGCGCAGCCGGGTCATCGCAGCGATGGCCGAGGTCGGTCTTGCCGCCGAGCTCTATGACCAGCTCCCGAACACGCTCTCCACCGGCGAGCGCCAGCGCATCTCGATCGCGCGTGCCCTGATCCTCGATCCCAAGCTGCTGATCCTCGACGAAACCTTGTCCGCGCTGGATCAACGCGAGCAGTCAAGGCTGATCGACCTGTTCTCGAAGCTGCAGGAGAAGAACGACCTCACCTATGTCTTCATCTCCCATGATCTCGCAATGGTGCGCAGGGTCTGCACGCGCATTGCCGTGATGTATCTCGGTGAGATGGTCGAGATCGCCGACAACCGCGAGCTGTTCTTCGATCCCCAGCATCCCTACACCAAGGCATTGCTCTCGGCCGCCCCGACGCTGGAGGAGAAGCCGTTCAACCCGGCGGACTTCTTGCTGGAGGGCGAGCCGCCGAGCCCGATCGATATCCCGGCGGGATGCAGCTTTGCCTCGCGCTGCCCGAAGGCGTTCGGCCGCTGCCGGCTGGAGACGCCGAAGCTGGTCGAACACGCGCCGGGGCGCTTCGCCGCCTGCCACCTTCTCGACGGCGAGCCGGCGCAGGCCGCGGCCTGAGCGCTCAGGGCCGTGGCTTGAAGGGCCAGTCCATCGCGAACGAGCGCATGTCCTCCAGCGCCTTGGTCACCTGCAGGACGCCGAGATCGTCGAAGCGGTGCCCGGTCACTTGGACGCCGATCGGTAGATGGCGGGAATCGAATGCCATGCAGACGGTGGAGGCGGGCTGGCAGGTCTGGTTGAACATGGCGGTGAACAGCGTGTGCGCGAGCGGCGTCTCACGCGACACGCCGGGCTCCTCGGCCGGGAAATTCACCACCGGCAGCGTCGGGGCGATGACATAGTCCCAGCCCTCGAAGGCCGCGAGCAGCGCCGCCTTCATCTTGGCGATCCGGCCCAGCGCCCGGTAGAGGTCGGCGCCCGAATGTTTCGCCCCGCCAAGGCACCATGCGCGAACGTAGGGATTGATGTCGCGTGCGGTGTCGCCATGCGGCGGCAGCGATGCATATTCGAGATAGCCGCGCACCTGGAGGAACAGGTCGATCGGCGCATAGGCGTCGTCGGTGAGCGGAGAGGTGAACGGCTCGACGATCGCGCCGGCGCCGGCGAGCAGCTTGCCGGCCGCATCGACCGCGCTGCGAACCGTAGCTTCGGCCTTCATGCCGAAGCCCATGTCGGTGAGGACGCCGATCTTCAGTCCCTTCACGTCGCGCTTCAGATGCTCGTGATAGCGCACGCCATCGGCGGGCAGGCTCCAGGTGTCGCGCTCGTCCTGCCGCGTCAGCACGGTCAGCATGCGCGCGATATCATCCACACTGCGACCCATCGGGCCTGCCATGCGCATGGTGTCGGCCGGCAAATGCGGCACACGGCCATGGGTCGGCTTCAGTCCGGCCAGTCCGCAATGGGCGGCCGGAAGGCGGACCGAGCCCGCGATATCCGTGCCGACGGAAACATAGCCGGCGCCAGCGGCGACGGAGGCGCCTGCGCCGGCCGACGAGCCGCCGGTATTCCAGGCGAGCCCCCAGGGGTTGCGGGTAACGCCGTGCAGCGAGCTGATGCCCGACGCCATCAGGCCGCAATCCGGCATCGTGGTCTTGGCAAAGATCACCGCGCCGGCCTCGCGGAGCGCGATCGCCGGCGGCGAATCGTAGTTGGACGGCGGCAGGGCACGGTTGGCGCCGATGCCGTGAAAATAGGGCCAGCCGATCATGGCGACGCTGTCCTTGACCGTCATGGGGACGCCGTCGAGCGGACCCAGCGCGGTTCCCGCCTTCCATCGCGCTTCCGAGCCTTGCGCGCTTGCGATGGCTTGCTCCGGACGGAAGCAGAACAGCGCATTGATCGCGGGATTGACCGCCTCGGCATGGCCGAGCACGGTTCGCAACACCTCCACCGGCGACAATGCGCGCGATGCGTAGGCCTCCGTCAGCCCCGCAAGGCTCATCCCGATCAGTTCCGCAGCAGACATCTTGGCCTCGACAAATGGCGTTCTGGATCAGTGTCCGGATAGCGAAAGTCGCCCCTGTCGGGGTAGTGCCGCTGCCGTAAGGGCATGATTTGGTGGAGTGCGAGGCATCCCTTTTGCATCTGTCTTGATCGAATTTGTCATCAAACCGGGAGGCCCGCGACAGGCGGGCCGAACGACACCCGCGAGAGATCAGAAGTCGTCATGAGCCAATCTGGAACGCAAATCGCCACGGTCCGGAACTACATTGCCGGGCTCCCGGGATGGGGGACGGGCGATATCGTGATCGAGCCCGCCATTCCGGTCCTCGCCTCGCCAAGCTGGCGCGGGGTCGACGGCGCTCCCTGGCGCGCCACCAGGAACGGAAGCGGCGAGAGCATCTTCATCAAGAACATGGATGTGGATGCCAAGCTCTACATCGACGTTGCCTGCGCGTTCGAAGCGGCCCGGCGCGCATCCGATCTCGGTATCGGTCCCAAGGTGCTTGCGGCGGATCCGGACGCGGGACTTCTGGTCATGGAAGATCTCAACCGTGGCTGGCGGGTCGGCACGCTGGAGCGGATGCTGGAGCCGAAGATCGTCGACGCGGTCATCGCGGCGCGGCGCCTGTTCCAGGCAGGGGCGCCTCTGCCGCGGCGCATGGGAGTCTTCGACGAGATCGAGCACTTCTACGAGGCGGCAAAGGCCGCGAAGGCGCAACTGCCGTCTGATGCGGAATGGCTGGTCAAGGAGCTGCGTTTTGCGGCCGATGCCTTGAGGAAACTCGACATCAAACCGGTGCCAATCCATGGCGATGGCAATGTCTCGAACATCCTGATCAGCGACACCGGCGAGGTTCGCCTGATCGATTGGGATCGCGCCACGACGGCCGACCCCCTGGAGGACCTCGGCAGCTTCCTCGTCGAAGCCTTCGCGCAGGAGCCGGAGGCGCGCGACGCCTTCAGCCGCAACGCCGGCGGATTCGACGAGCGCGCATTCAGCCGCGCCCGCATCTACGGCATGGCGGATGATCTGCGCTGGGGCCTGATCGGCGCCGTGCTCGCCGCGCGGTCGGCGCGCAACACCTTTGAGTTTTACAAGTTCGCCAGCTGGCGCTTCGTACGTTGCCGCATGACGGTCCGGGAGCCGCGCTTTGGCGAGATGCTTCGGAGGATCGCATGACTGTCCGCAGGAAGCTCGGCGAGGGAGCGACAGTCCACGAGCGCAATATCGAGGCAGCGATCGCCCGCGTGCCGCAATGGCACGGCAAGGGGGCGGCCTATACCCCGCTGGTCGGCGGCCTCATGAATCAGAACTGGCTGGTCGAGATATCCGGCGATGGACGGCGCTACTTCATCAAGGTGCCCGGCGAGGGCTCGGAGATGTTCATCGATCGCGTGACCGCCAACGAGGCTGCGCGCAATGCCCACGCCATGGGCGTTGCGCCCGAGGTGATCTTTTTCGACGCCACGGACGGGCTCGAGATCAGCGAGTTCCTCGAAGGCTATCGCGCCTGCACCAATGCCGATTTCGGCGATGCCGCCATCCAGGCCGACGTTCTCGACCTTTACCGCCGCCTGCATGCCGGCCCGAAGCTCGGCCAGACCAAGACCATCTTCGACATGATCGAGGAACATATCGAGCAGGGCAGGGAGCTCGGCGCGCATTTCCCGCAGGACATGCCCTGGCTGATGCATCGCTACAATCAGGCCAAGTCGGCGTTCCTGGCGTCGGGTCTCGATCTCGTGCCGTGCTTCAACGATCCGATGCCGGGCAATTTCCTTATCTCGGCGGAATCAGGCGCCCCAAGGCCGATGAAGCTGATCGACTATGAGTTCGCTTCCAACAACGAGCGTAGCTATGAGCTCGGCGTCCTGTTCGCCGAGATGTTCTTCGACGAGCATCTGACGGAGGCCCTGATCGAGCAATATCTGGGCGAGGTGCGGCCGCAGATGGTCGCGCGCGTGATACTCAACCGGGCGCTCGCCGACCTGAAATGGGCGTCATGGGCGGTCGTGAACAGGAAGCTCAAGGACTGGGATTTCGACTATCAGAAGTACGGCGTCTGGAAATACATGCGTGCCCGCGACGTAATGTACGATCCCCGCTGGGATGGCTGGTTGCGGCTCGTCTGAGCCGCGCGACAGGAGGGCTTGCGCAGTTATTGATTGAGGATCGCGAGCGCCTGCTCGAGCAGGCTGTCGTTCGCGGCCGCGATGATCCGGCCATCGGATTCCGGCGACAGCGGCCGCCCCTGCCAGTCGCGGACGATGCCGCCAGCGCCCTCGACCACCGGAATCAGCGGCATGAAGTCGAACGACTTGAGGGAGGTTTCGACCACGAGATCGCAGTGGCCGGATGCGAGCAGGCCATATTGGTAGCAGTCGCCGCCAAATCGCCGGAACATGGCCTTCTGGCTGAGCGCATCGTAGCGGGCCCAGTCGCTCGGCGTGAAGAAGTCCGGCGATGACGTGTAGATCTGCGCGTCTTCCAGTCGCGTGGTGCGGCTCACCCTTGCCAGCTTGCCGTTGAAGGTGGTGCCTTGCCGGGTGCCGTACCACCGCTCGGCCAGCGCGGGCATATCGATCATGCCGGCGGTGATCGATCCATCTCTCTCGTCGGCGAGCGCGACGAGCGTGCCGAACAGCGGCATGCCGGAGATAAAGCTCTTCGTTCCGTCGATCGGATCGAGATACCATGTGTAGCGGTCCCCGGCCGTCGATCCCATCTCCTCGCCGAGGATGCCGTGATCGGGGAAGCGCGAACCGATCAGCTGCCGTAGCTCCATTTCGATCGCACGATCGGCGATCGTGACCGGCGTCAGGTCCGGCTTGCGCTCGAAATCGACGCGGGAACGGAAGTGCGTCACGGCGATCCGTCCGGCCACGTCGGCAAGCTCGTTGAAGAACGAAGCGAGCTCGCTTGCCGATAATCTGTCTTGAATGTCGTCCAATGGTCACTCCGGGCGGGAGGCGCGCCGACGTCGCGGGACGCACGACGCCTTGCCTTGGGATCGGGCGTTACGCGGTCTCGTGGACCGACTGCTTGTCGATCTCCCAATAGGGGGAGTCGAATCCGTTGCGCCGCGCCACTCGGGCGGCAGGGCTCCTCGGCTGCGGCACGCCAGCGGCCGGCTGCGGCGCCGACACGGGCGCCTGGCGAACGTCGCGCGGCGCCACCTTGAAGTGCCGGCTGAAGCAGCGGGAGAAATGCGACACGTTCTTGAAGCCGACTTCGTAGGCGACCTCCGAGACGGTCCGCCGGCCCTTCGGATCGGCGACTAGGATTTCATACGCCCGCTGCAGCCGCTTGGTCTGGACGAACTGGCTGACCGTGGTCTCGTTGTCGTTGAACAGGCTGTACAAATAACTGAGCGAGATGCGGCTCGACGCCGCGATCTTCTTCGGCGACAACGACTGGTCACCGAGATGGCTCTCGATGAAGTCGACGATCCGGCGGCGCAGGTGATAGCGCGCGTTGCGCACATCGGTTGCGGCGCCGCGATCCTCCGATCCGATGGTCAGCGCGACGAAGCTGATCATTTCGGTCGCGAGCGCCTGGGGGTTCGGCGGCGGCGAGGCGACGAACAGTTCGGCCACGCTGCGGATCATGCCCGCCAGCAGGTGCGTCATCTGTTCGTTTGGCTTGAAGCGGCGACTGATGTGATCTTCAACCGAGACGAGCCGGCCGCGCAGCTCGGCGGCCGGAATCCGCAACATCAGGAAGCGCGCGGTCTTGTCAGACGACAATTCGTAGAAGGCGAGCTCGCTGAGCAGGACATATTCGCCGGGACGTGCGATCCCGATGCGGCTGTCCTGGCTGAATGCGACGCATCCAGTCTGCGGAAACACCAGCACATAGGCGGCATCGTGGATGCAGGCAACGCGTTCCCAGTTGCGGGCAAAGGCGTGATCCGGCCCGACGAGTTCGAGATCGAGGCGTCCGATCCGGGTCCGCCAATCCTGCGTGGGACCGGGGCCCTTGTCGTTGCCAGCATGAAGGCCGGTGTGTTCCTCGCGGGAAGCAACAGATGTCAGGCGTGCCATGGCTGGGCCTTTCTCAGGGTTGCGCAACGATGATCTCCGTTCCGGCTTCACGGAGAGCGGTTGCCAGAGCTCCCTCTGGCTGCCGATCGGTAACCAGGCGATCGATATCGGTCCAATGTGCGAAGACGGTGAGCGCACGCTGGTCGAATTTGCCGTGATCGGCCACCAGGATGGCTTCTGCGGCGCGCTTGGCCATCGCGCCATAGATGGCACCGGCCTCATCGTCGGCATCATTCGCGCCGCGCGCGCTGATGCCGGTCGCGCTCACGATGGCGCGGTTGGCCTCATAGCTGTTGATGTTCGCGATCGTCTGCGTGCCGAACACATAACCTTCGGTGGGGTGATAGCGGCCGGGACAGCAGAGCACGCGGATCGACGGATTGACGGCTAGCGCGGCCGCAATGGCGTAATCATGGGTGATCACGGTGATGTCTTGCGCGCGTGAGGCCAGCCGTCGCGCGATGTGAAACGTGGTCGCGCCCGCGCCAAGCATCAACACCTCGTTCGGCAGGATCAGGTCGGCGATCACCGCGGCCATCGCCTCGCGCTCGGCGATCATGATCGCCTTGCGATCGGTCAGCGCCGGCTCGAGCGCGAAGGGACGGGACGCCCCGCCATAGGTGCGGTTGATGAGCTTCTGCTCCTGAAGCTCCATCAGATCGCGCCGGATGGTCTCGCCGGAGACGCCGAGCACGGCGGCGAGCTCGGAAGCCCGCAGCGTCGGCGCGGCGGTGAGTTGCGAGATGATGTGCTTGTGGCGCGCGAGCTTCGAGAGGCGGTCGCCGTCGGCCTTTCGTGGCCGCTTGTCGGCCGCAGCAGGGGCGTCACTCGTCATTCCGCTGTCTCTCCGGCTGCAAACCTCTCCAGCGTCCGTGCCATGATCGTTCCCCAAGTGATGTTGTGAGTCCACATCAATTGTGTGGCATATTCCTCATTTTTTGGGCGCCGTGCTGCCTATGGAATTCGCAAAGGAATCATGGCGATCACATAAGGCACTGAAACATATGAGGTATGGCTTTGGAATGCGGAGCGCATGTCTGACGTTCTGGTGTCTCTTGCCTGCGATCTGCTTTTCAGTTGTGGGGATTCGCACATAGATCCAAGGTCGCGGTGGAACGGCTGGGGAATGATCGCCGCAGGGGACGGCTTTGGTCCGCGCAGGCCGCGGGCCAAAGGAAAGGCAGGCGATGCAGCAGGAAAAAGGGATTCTGGCGTTGAACGCCTTCGATCAGAGTCGGGTGTCGTCAATCGACCCAGCGCTCGGCGAGGCGGTGCAACGACGCCTGCGTTCGTTCGGAAAAGCCTCGGTGCTGTTCTATCAGGAGCCGATCAGGATGGCGCGCGCCGAAGGCGTCTATATGTTCGACGTCGATGGTCGGCGCTATCTCGATCTCTACAACAACGTGCCGTCGGTCGGGCATTCGCATCCGCGCGTTGTCGAGGCGATAAGCCGTCAGGCCGGCCTGCTCAGCACGCACACACGCTATCTCAACGACGTCGTCGATGGCTATGCGGAGCGTCTCCTGGCGACGTTTCCGCGCGGGATCGATCATCTGGTCCTGACTTGCACCGGCAGCGAGGCGAATGACCTTGCGCTACGGGTCGCGAAAGTGACAACCGGGCGGATGGGCTTCATTGTCACGGAGACCGCCTATCACGGCAATAGCGCCGCAGTGACCGATGTCTCGCCGTCCTCGCGTCCCGGTCAGCCGCTGCCGCCCCACGTGCGGGCAGTTCCCGCACCCGAGATGTATCGCAATCCGGTCGGCGATCCCGGCCAGCGCTTTGCCGACAGCGTTGCCGCAGCGATCACCGATCTCGAGCGAAGCGGCTTCGGCTTTGCTGCGCTGCTGGTGGACACGATCTTTTCGAGCGATGGCATCCATGCCGACCCTGCCGGCTTCCTGGCCCCCACCGTGAAGCTCGTGCATGAACGTCAGGGACTGTTCATCGCCGACGAGGTGCAGCCAGGCTTCGGACGAACCGGGGCGGCGATGTGGGGCTTCGCGCGCCATGGCGTCGTCCCCGACATCGTCACGATGGGCAAGCCCATGGGCAACGGCTTTCCGATGGGAGGCGTCGCCATGCGCGCCGCGCTGCTCGATCGCTTTGCCGCGGAAGTGAAGTACTTCAACACCTTCGGCGGCAACCCGGTGGCCGCGGCCGCAGGCCTTGCCGTGCTCGACGTCATCGAGGACGAGGGCTTGATGCAGAATGCGCGCGAGGTCAGCCGTCACCTGATGGATGGATTGCGCGAGATCGGCAATCGCCACATGACCATCGGAGACGTTCGTGGTGCCGGCCTGTTCATCGGGCTCGAGCTGGTGCGCGACCGCGACAGCAAGGAGCCCGCACCGGAGCTCGCTAGCCTGCTGATCAATCGCCTGCGCCGGCGCGGCATCCTGATCGGTGCTGCCGGTCCGTTCGGCAGCACGCTCAAGATTCGTCCGCCGCTGTGCTTCGGCAAGGACCACGCCGACATGTTCATCACCGCGTGCGACGAGGAGTTGCGCGAGGTGGCCGCGTCGTGACGCGATCGCCGATAGCCCGCGATGCCACAGAAGCCGAAGATTTGAAGATCATGGATGCAAGAAGCGTACGAACTATCGCCGAGGCGAAGGCCCTTGTCGAGGAGCGGGGCCTGTCCCACGTCAAGCTCGGCATCGTCGATCTCGACGGCGTCATTCGCGGAAAATATCTCGCGCGCGACAAGTTCGTCGGCGCGCTGGAGGCCGGCTTCAGCTTCTGTGACATCGTGTTCGGCTGGGACTCCAACGACCAGATGTACGACAATTGTGCATTCACCGGCTGGCATACGGCCTTTCCCGACGCGACCGCGCGCATCGATCCTTCGACCTGCCGCAATGTGCCGACGGAAGAGAATATGCTGTTCTTCCTCGGTGAATTCGAGGGCGCCGCGGCGGGGGTGTGTCCGCGCCGGCTGCTGCGGCGCGTCATTGACCGCGCCGAGGGCATGGGGTTCTCGCCGTCCGTGGCCGCGGAGTTCGAGTTCTTCGTGTTCGACGAGACGCCGCACAGCGTGCGCGAGAAGGGCTTTCGCGGCTTGAGGAATCTCACGCCGGGCTGGTTCGGCTATTCCATGCTGCGCGCCTCCGTCGAGTCCGAATTTCATCGCTCGCTGCTCAAGCTCTGCAACGAGATGGACATGCCGGTCGAAGGCCTGCACACCGAGACCGGACCCGGCGTGCTGGAGGCCGCGATCCAATACACCGATGCGCTCGCGGCCGCCGACCGCGCCGTGCTGTTCAAGACCTTCTCCAAGGTCTGGGCCGAGCGTCAGGGCAAGATGCTCACCTTCATGGCCAAATGGTCGAACGCCTATCCCGGACAATCCGGGCATCTGCATCTGTCGCTGCGCGACCGGGACGGCAAGCCGGTGTTTCATCAGAGCGGCAGGCCCGGCGACATGTCCGACATCATGCGCTGGTTCGTCGGCGGCCAGCAGGCGCTGCTTCCGGAGCTGCTTGCGATGGTGGCCTCGACCGTGAACAGCTACTCGCGCCTGATCCCCGGCTTCTGGGCACCGACCGACGCGACCTGGGGAATCGAGAACCGGACCTGCGCGTTGCGCGTCATTCCCGGCAAGCCGGCCAGCCAGCGCGTCGAGTACCGCGTCGCTGCCGCCGACATCAATCCGTATCTGGCGATCGCGGCCGCGCTCGGATCGGGCCTCTGGGGAATCGAGCACAGGATCGAACCGGACGAGCCGATCATCGGCAACGCCTATGAGCGCAAGCATCCGCCCGAGCGCGCGTTTCCGCGCACGTTGTCGGAGGCGGCCGACCGGCTGGTCGCCTCGCAGGCGGCGCGCAACCTGTTTGGCGACGTCTTCGTCGATCACTACGCGATGACGCGGCAGTGGGAGGAGCGCGAGTTCCGCAAGGCCATCACCGACTGGGAGCTCGCTCGCTACTTCGAGATCATTTGAGACGGATCCTCCCTTCCAAAAACGAGTGACATCACGTGAACGATATCGTCTGCATTTCGCCGGTCGACGGCAGCGAGGTTGCCCGGCGGCCCGTCGCAACGGGTGCCGAGGTCGCCGCGGCTCTCGCGCAAGCACGGAAAGCGCAGCAGGAATGGTCGAGCATATCGCTCGCCGAGCGCAAGGCCATGATGCTCGCCTTCCTGCACGAGATGCGGGCGCAGAACGACGAGGTCGTTCCGGAGCTCGCGATGCAGATGGGCCGGCCGGTGCGCTATGGCGGCGAACTGCGCAGCCTGGAGGAGCGCGTCCGCGTGCTGGTCGAGCTCAGCGATGAAGCGCTGGCGCCGATCGTGCCGACCGGGCAGCCCGGCTTCCGCCGCATGATCAAGCGCGTTCCTGCCGGCATCGTGCTGGTGATCGCGCCCTGGAACTATCCCTATCTCACCGCGGCCAACACCATCGTGCCGGCGCTGCTGGCCGGCAACGCCGTGATCCTGAAGCATGCCGCGCAGACCCTGCTGGTCGGTGAGCGCTTCCAGGCGGCACTGGACCGGGTCGGCCTGCCCAAGGGGGTGTTCAGGACGCTCACGCTCGACCATGTCATGACCAGTGAGCTGATCTCATCGCGCTCGGTCGACCATGTGAACTTCACCGGTTCGGTCGCCGGCGGCCGGGCGGTCGAGCGAGCGGCGGCCGGGACATTCATCAGCCTCGGGCTAGAGCTCGGCGGCAAGGATCCGGCCTATGTGCGGCCGGATGCCGATTTCGATTTCGCGGTCGAGCAGCTCGTGGACGGCGCCTTCTACAACTCCGGCCAATGCTGCTGCGGCATCGAGCGGATTTACGTGCATGAGCGGATCTATGACTCCTTTGTAGACGCCTTTGCCGGCCTGACCGCGCGCTACCGGCTCGGCAACCCGCTGTCGCGGGACACGACGCTCGGCCCGATGGCGGCGACACGCTTTGCCGATACCGTCCGCGCCCACATCGGCGAGGCCGTCGCAAAAGGCGCGCAGCCTCTGATCGATCCGGCCCGGTTCCCGGCGGACAAGATCGGTACGGCCTATCTGATGCCTCAGGTCCTGGTCGGCGTCGATCACTCCATGCAGGTGATGATGGAGGAGAGCTTCGGGCCTGCGGTCGGCCTCATGAAGGTCTCCTCCGATCAGGAGGCGGTTGGCCTAATGAACGACAGCCCCTATGGCCTGACTGCATCGGTCTGGACCGAGGACGCCGCCGCAGCCGAACGTATCGGTGACGGCATCGCAACGGGCACCGTATTCATGAACCGCTGCGATTATGTCGATCCCGCCCTGGCGTGGACCGGCCTCAAGGACACCGGACGTGGTGTCGGCATGTCGCGCCTCGGCTTCGAGGCGTTGACCCGCCCAAGATCGTTCCACCTTCGCATCGAGCATTGAGAGCAGCACATGGACGTTCAGATCACCGGCGCCTGGAATTTTCCGACGCGCGTCGTTACCGGCGCGGGCCGCATTGCCGAGCTTCCCGAGGCGTGCCAGACCAACGGCCTCACCAGGCCATTGCTGGTCACCGATCACGGGCTTGCCAAGACCGATCTCATCGCCAGCATCGTCGACCGTGTGCGCGAGGCGGGCATTCCGCTCGCCGTGTTTTCCGACGTGAAGACCAATCCGACCGAAACCAACCTGACGGCCGGCGTCGAAGCCTTCAAGGCCGGCGGTCATGACGGCGTGATTGCGGTGGGCGGAGGTTCGGCGCTGGACGTCGGCAAATGCGTGGCGTTCATGGTGGCGCAGTCGCGCCCGGTCTGGGATTTCGAGGACGTCGGCGATTGGTGGACGCGCGCCAACACCAAGGGCATCGCGCCGATCATTGCGGTGCCGACGACGGCAGGCACGGGGTCCGAGGTCGGCCGCGCCGGTGTGATCACTCGTGAGGATACCCATGAGAAGAAGATCATCTTCCATCCCATGATGATGCCCAGGATCGCAATCGAGGATCCCGAGCTCGCGGTCGGTCTCTCGCCATTTCTCACCATGGCAACCGGCATGGATGCGCTGTCGCACTGCTTCGAGGCCTACTGCGTCAAGGCATTTCACCCGCTTGCCGACGGCATCGCACTGGAGGGGATGAAGATCGTCGATAACTATCTGCCGCGCGCGGTCGAGAACGGTCGCGACCTCGAAGCGCGCGCCTACATGTTCGCCGCGGCCTCGATGGGAGCCACCGCGTTCCAGAAGGGGTTGGGCGCGATCCACTCGATATCCCATCCGGTCGGCGCCCGATACGATACCCATCACGGGCTGACCAATGGTGTGGTCTTCCCTTATGTCCTGGTCTGCAACAAGGCTGCGATCGCCGACAAGATTCCGCACATTGCCCGCGCGCTCAACCTGCCGAGCCAAGACTTCGATGCCGTGCTGTCCTGGCTGCTGGCCTTCCGCAAGAAGCTCGGCGTGCCGCATACGCTCGCCGAGCTCGGGGTGAAGGAGACCGACGCCGGAACGATCGCGGCCGATGCCGTCAAGGATCCGACTGCGGGTGCCAATCCGCGGCCGTTGACCGAGCCGGAGTTCAAGCAGCTGACGCTGGCCGCCATTCGAGGCGATCTTGGAAGCTGAGCCGTGCTGAGGCTGCTCGTTCTCGAGGGCAACACGCTGGCCGGCCGGCGACGGATCGCCGAGACGGCGGGCGCAATGCCTGCCGAGAGCTATGCGGCGGTCCTGCGGTCGCTTGCACCTCGCGTCGTCGTCGACATCGCGACACCGGCGGATGCGAGCTTCGCGCTGCCGCAACCGCTCGAAGCTTACCACGGCATCGCGATCACCGGGTCGGCCCTCAATATCTACCAGCGAGAGGTCGAAGCGCTGCGGCAGATCGACCTCGTGCGCGAGATCTTCGTTCGCGGAGTGCCAATGTTCGGCTCGTGCTGGGGCTTGCAGCTCGCCACGGTCGCAGCGGGCGGCGAGGTCGGTCTCAACCCGGCGGGGCGCGAGGTCGGATTCGCGCGAAGGATCATGCTGACGGCTGAAGGCCGCGCTCATCCCATGCATGCTGGCCGTGCGGCGGTGTTCGACGCGCCGGCCATCCACAGCGATATTGTCACCCGCCTTCCGCAGTCCGCAACCGTCACCGCCTGGAATACCATGTGCGAGGTTCAGGCGGCGGAGATCCGTTTCGGTCGCGGGCTATTCTGGGGCGTGCAGTATCATCCCGAATATCGCCTGCACGACGTCGTCGCCGTCATCCAGCGCTACGGACAGCTCCTGGTTGACGAGGGTTTCTTTGCCGATCTGGACGCGCTCGCGCGTTATGCCGCCGACCTCTCGGCGCTCGAGGCGGACGAACGGCGTGGCGATCTCGCCTGGAAACTGGCACTTCACCGCGACATTCTGAGCCATGATTGCCGTCAGACCGAGCTGAGGAACTGGATCGCATCGCTGGAGCAGACATGACCGCATTGCATGACCTCATCGCGCGCTTTGCCAGGATCGGTGCGACCGACGACGGTGGCGTGTGTCGGCTGGCTGGAACGGCGCGCGACAAGCAGGCGAGGGACCTCTTCTTGCACGAGATCGCCGATCGCGGCCTTGTTCCGAGGATCGACGCGATCGGCAATCTATTTGGCGTGGCGATGCTGGCGCCGGCGTCCACGGACGTCGTCATGACCGGCTCGCACCTCGATTCCCAGCCGACCGGAGGACGATATGACGGGGTCTTCGGCGTGCTCTCCGGAATCCTCGCGGTCGAGGCCGTCAGGGAGCGTTGCCGTGCCAATCCCGGCGCCGCGCGACGCAACCTCGCCGTCGTGAACTGGACCAATGAGGAGGGGGCCCGCTTCCAGCCCAGCCTGACCGGCAGCTCGGTTTTCGCCGGCGCCCTGAGCCTGAAGGATGCATATGCGTGCAGCGACGCAGAGGGCGTCACCCTGGGCGAGGCGCTGGCCGCGATCGGCTATTGCGGGACGACGCCCCTCGAACACAATCCGGTGCGCTATGTCGAGTTGCATGTGGAGCAGGGCGATCGCCTGGAGCAGGCGGCTGGCGACATTGCCGCAGTGTCCGGCGCGTGGATGACGCGCAAGATATCGGTGATGTTCGAAGGCGACTACTCGCACACCGGACCGATGCCGATGGCGCTCCGCCGCGACGCACTGCGCGCAGCGGCCCGGGCTATCGAGGCGCTGTACCAGGAGGTCGCGAGGGAGACTGCGGGCGCCCATGCCTCCGCGGGGCGCATCAGCGTTTATCCCAACTCGCCGAATGTCGTGGCGGGCCGTGTTCGGGTCTGGTTCGAGATCCGGCATGAGGCCGAAGCCGTGGTCTCGGCGATCAGCGATCGCTTTCTGAAGCGAATCGCGCGTGAGTCGGGCGAGATCGGCGTTGGTATCTCGATCGCTGCCGACGAGAGGCGAGCGGGGACCGTGCTTGATCCCGGTGGCGTGGCACTGGTTCTTTCTGTCGCCGCGGATCTCGGTTTCAAGGCCATGACGTTCAAGACCATCACCGGCCACGACGCGCTGGCCATCCAGAAATCTGTTCCGTCCTCGCTGATCTTCGTCCCGAGCGAGGGCGGGCTCAGCCACAATCCGCGCGAGTTCACGGCGCCCGCGGCCCTCGACAAGGGCTACGCGGTGCTGACCGAGGTGCTGTGGAGAATGGTTACCGCGAAGGCGTGAGGCATTTCGGGTGGATGATCCTAAATGGGCGATGAAGGGACACCACCCGACAAGTAACTGATTTGCTGGTGGGTCCGGCGGGACTCGAATCTGCAACCAGACCGTATGAGCGACGATCGCGTTTCTTCGCGAGGAAAGCCGACCAAGGCGAAGCGGACCGCCGAGATCGGTTTGGACCCATATGACGGACCTCGTGCGCATTGAGCCCAGTTACGGAACCAGTATCGCAATCGATAAACTTCGATTTGCTCTGCAAGCCTTTCTTTTGAACGAGCCGATAAACGCTTCGGGCACGAAGGATTATTTCGGGATGATGTTGAGCAGGAATTCGGCGATGGTCTGCTCTTTGGCTTTGCCGGCGTAGACTGCAACGGCCGGCCACGGCGATGCCGCAGAAGAAGCCATAGCCGCGGCGGGCGGATAACGGTAGTCATCCCTTAATGATGAGGCGCCCCAGGAACGCATTGCAGGCCCGCTCGGCTTCAGCGAACGAACTGAAGGGAGACCCGGACACGTGAGCCGCTGGCATATTCAGAAAGTCGGGGCGATATGATGCAACAAAGCCCGGCTCTCCATGCAATCCAGGTCCACTCCGGCTCTCGTTGCTGATGACGAATGAATAGTCGTCGCTGCTTGCGATCCAAATCTCCAGTTCAGTATCGACTCGGCGGAAGTGCAGGGCCATTTCACCCTCACAAACTTTGGTCCTCCGTGATCATCCACATGGGACGCTTAGTCTGCTTTTGTGCGGTTGGCCGCTTCTGCCTCCCGCGCCAGCCGTTCGGCCTTTAGGCGCTCTCGATTATCATGGACCGCTTTTTGCGCTTTGGCGTAATCCGTCATAGCATCCTTCGGCCTGACAGTTTTGAATGCCTTGTTTGCTTCGCGTTCCGCAGCCGTCGGCGCCCGTCGGTCTCGCTCTTTAATCATTGTTGACCTCCCATTTGGGCTGACTCATTCAACGCGCGAAGCAAGCTTTCGATCCTATTACGGGGCAATGATCTTGAGGCTGTGATCATTTTAGATTTCTGTCGCGGCGTACCCTTGTGAAACCGCTCCGGCCTTTTGATGAGCTTGCGCTTGCGGCTGGCCTGATCGTCTTGGCTGGCTGTACTGTCGGTCACCTTGTGGATTGCGTCGCCTGCCAATTCGCGGGCGCGCTCCCTGGGGCTGTGCCGTTCAGCGCGCAGCGCCGTGGGCGATACAGTTAGCTCGAACTCGATGAGCCGGCGGACGTCCTCAGAGCGGCCCGGAGTATCGTCCTGCTTTGCCGCCCAGGTATCGACGACGGCCCGCAGGTCGGCTGACAGGCGAATTACGACTGTCCGGCTTGTGCATCGTCCCGGGATGTCGAGACAGGCGATGGCGCGACAATCGCGGCGCACCCAGCATGGCATGAAATCACCCGGAGTTTGGCAGGATATCACCTTGCCGGATGTGGTCCGGATTCTAATGCTCGGAGCCTCGGAACAGAGACGTCCTGAGCCCCGAATCCCTGCGGCGCAACGCACGCGGAAGGACGCGACGGTCGCAAAATGTCTCTGAGGGAGGAATCGGATGCCACAACTGTCGCCCGAGCGCACGCGAAAAATCCTTGCCGATAGCGCGTTCAGAGAGCTCGTCTCAGGCCGCGCGAGGTTGCGATGGTGGCTCTCCATCCTGACGCTGGTCATGTTCTTCGGCTTCATTGCGCTGATCTCGACCGCAAAAGCCGCGCTCGGCGCGAGTTTCGCCGGCAGCGCGATGCCGCTCGGCTTCGCGCTCGCCCTTCTCATGGTTGCGGCGATCATCGCTTTCACCGCCTTCTATGTTCAGCGCTCGAACACGCGCTTCGACGAACTCGCGCGCAGAGTCAATCGGGAGCTCGGCCGATGATCGCCAGATGGCTGCTGATCGCACTTTGCGTGGTGTTTCCATTCGCGGCGATGGCCCAGGGCGCGTCCGCCGCGGCGGCGCGTGGGCCCGACTGGATCGCGATCGGAATGTTCCTGATTATCGTCGCCGTCACGCTCGTCATCACCTGGCGCTCGGCCGGCAGCACCGGATCGAAGGCGGGCTTCTACACCGCCGGACACGCGATCACGCCGGTGCAGAACGGTCTGGCGACCGCTGGCGATTTCCTGTCGGCGGCCGCATTTCTCGGCATATCCGCGCTGGTCTACGCCAACGGCTTCGACGGCTTCATTTACGCGCTCGGCTTTCTCACGGGATGGCCGATAGTGCTGTTCCTGATGTCGGAGCGCATGCGCAATCTGGGCAGCTACACCTTCGCGGATGCCGCCGCGTTTCGCCTGCAGCGGACGCCGGTCCGGCTCGTCGCCGCGACCGGAAGTCTCGTCGTTGTGCTTTTCTACCTGATCGCGCAGCTGATCGGCGCGGGCAAGGTGATCCAGCTGCTTTTCGGCATCAACTACATCTTCGCCGTGCTCGGCGTCGGCGTGCTGATGATCCTTTATGTGATCGTGGGCGGCATGCAGGCGACCACTTGGGTTCAGATCACCAAGGCAGTGCTGCTGCTGTGCGGCGGAACGCTGCTCGCGCTGGCTGCCCTGTGGCATTTCGAGTTCAGCCTTGGACGGCTGCTGGAGGCCGCAAGCCACGTCCATCCCAAGGGAGCCGCTATTCTGGTCCCCGGCGGACTGTTCGCCGAACCGGTGTCCGCCATCTCGCTCGGCCTCGCGCTAGTGTTCGGCACTGCCGGCCTGCCGCATATCCTTATGCGGTTCTTCACGGTGAAGGACGCCGCCGCGGCCCGCAAATCGGTGTTCTATGCGACGGCCTGCGTCGCGTATTTCTGCTGGATCATTCCGGTGCTGGGCTTTGCCGCCGCAGCGATCCTTATGACGGATCCGAGCTATTTCAATGTCGCGGCATCCGGGCAGTTCAACAAGATCGCCGATCTGGTTGGCGGGCCGAACATGGCGTCGATCCATCTCGCCCACGCGATGGGCGGTCCGCTGCTGCTCGGATTCATCTCCGCGGTGGCATTCGCGACCATCCTTGCCGTCGTCGCCGGCCTGACGCTCGCCGGCGCCTCCGCCGTCAGTCATGACATCTACGGCCAGGTGCTGGCCGGCGGCAAGGCATCCGAAGCGCGCGAACTGCTGGTCTCGAAGGTCTCGGCTGTGGCCATCGGCGTCGTTGCGGTTCTGCTGGCCTACGCCTTCGAGAACCAGAACGTGGCGTTCATGGCCGGACTTGCGTTGTCGGTGGCCGCGAGCTGCAATTTTCCGGTGCTGGCGATGGCGATGTTCTGGCGTGGCACCACGACGCGCGGCGCCGTCGCCGGCGGTCTCGCGGGCCTCGTCGCGTCGGTCGTGCTGGTCGTGCTGAGCAAGACGGTCTGGGTCGCCGTCCTCGGCTTTCCGACGGCGCTGTTCCCCTACGACAATCCGGCTCTGGTCTCGATGCCGCTCGCCTTCCTGTTCGTCTGGCTGTTCTCGGTAACGGATCGCAGCGAGCGCGCTGCGCGCGAACGCGAGGCGTTTGCGGCGCAGTTCATCCAATCCGAGATCGGAGCGGCTTTGGCCAGCGAGCGGCCGACTCTCGCAGCCGCAGCCTCGTGACATCGAGGAACCTGGAAAACAGCATGACCAACGCAGTTCAACTCGACGAGACCCACGACCCGGCCCGGCGGAGTTTTGTCGAGACGGCTAACGGCGGCGCGACCGACTTCCCGATCCAGAATCTGCCGCTTGGCATCTTCAGCACCGCGGCCGATACGCAGCCGCGGATCGGCACCGCGATCGGAGATTTCGTCTTCGACCTGAAGCGAGCGCTCGGTTCCGATGAGCACCTCGCGGCGCCGATCCGCCAGGCGCTCCAGCAAGGCACGCTCAATGCGCTGTTCGCGCTCGGACCTATGGCGATGCGGGAGCTGCGCCGCCGCGCCGCCGATCTGCTGGGGCAGGGCAGCGCGGCCAATGACACCAGGCGCCGCGCCTCCGAATTGCTGACGTCGATCGCGGATGCAACGTTGCACCTGCCGACACGGTTGTCGAACTACACGGACTTCTACGCCGGCATCTATCATGCGCGGGCGGCGGGCGCGCTGCTGACGCCGGAAAATCCGCTTCCCGCGAACTACAAATGGGTGCCCATCGCCTATCACGGCCGTGCCTCGTCGGTGCAAGTGGGGCGCGGGATGGTGCGACGGCCACTCGGGCAACGCCCGCCCACGGTGGCGGGCGCAGCGCCGGGCTTTGGCCCGTGCGAACGGCTGGATTTCGAGCTCGAGATGGGCTTCTACCTCGCTGCCGGCAACCGGCTCGGCAATCCCGTCCCGATCGCCGAAGCATCGCAGCAGATCGTCGGCTATTCGCTGCTGAACGACTGGTCGGCGCGCGACATCCAGCGCTGGGAGATGTTTCCGCTCGGACCGTTCCTCAGCAAGAGTTTTGCTACCTCGGTGTCACCGTGGGTCGTCACGTCGGATGCGCTGGCGCCGTTCCGCGTCGCGGCGCTGGCGCGGCCGGACGGCGATCCGCGTCCGCTCGAATATCTGTTCGACGCGGCCGATCAATCGCACGGCGGACTCGATGTCCACCTCGAGGTCCTGCTCTCGACCGCGCAGATGCGCGCCGCGAACCAGCCCGCCGCGGCGATTCTCACATCCAATGCCAAATACCTGTACTGGACCCCGGCGCAGATGATCGCGCATCACAGCATCAATGGCTGCAATCTGCTGCCGGGCGACCTGATCGGCACTGGCACCATTTCGGGGCCTAGCCCGGCGCAGCTTTCGAGCATGCTCGAGTTCACCGCCGCAGGATCGAGGCCGGCCGCGCTTGCGAGCGGCGAGCGCCGCGGCTTCCTCGAGGACGGCGACGAGGTCACCTTCCGCGGCCGCTGCAGCCGGGAAGGTTTTGCGGGCATCGGGTTCGGCTCATGCGTCGGCCGGATCGGGCGGGCGGACGTCGTCATTGCCGAAAACAACCATGCCTGATGGCGGGAGGGTGATATGGAGTGTCAGTCGCTGCTAACCTACGCACAGCTCCAGAACGCGGCGCTCGATCCAGGCGACTTCCGCTTCGGACAGCTCCTGACATTGGCGGTCGGGTTATCGCTGCTGCTGGTCACGCGTCTGGCGACGCTGCTGGCCGCTGCGCTGTAGGGTGACGGAAGTCCGACGGCGAGCGGTTGGTCCACTTCTTGAACGCCTTGCGGAAGCTGGTAGCGTCGGCGAAGCCGACACGCTCGGCGACCTGATCGATGGCCAGATGGGTGTTCTCGAGCAACTCTGTCGCAATCGACTGCCGCATCCCGTCGACGATCGACTGGAACGACTGCCCGTCCTCCGCCAGCCTGCGGTGGAACGTTCGTAGCGACAGCCCGAGCTTGGATGCGATCTCCGGCGCGCCCGCAAATCGGCTGGGGCTGTTGAGACAGGCGGCTCTGATCCGCCTGACTAGCTCGGATTCGCCGGGCCGCTCGGTCAAGACGACGTCGCAGAGCTGCTGGCAGATCTTCGCGGTGATCGGGTTCGCGTTGGGGCAGGGCAGATCGAGCACCTTGGCGTCGAAATGCCATTCCATGCGATCGGCGCCGAAGTCGATCGGGCAGTTGAACATCCGCTCGTAGTTGCGCCAGTGCACGGGTGCGGCAAACGGAAAGATCATCCTCTTGCTCGGGAACGGCGACTCGAGGATGCGGCTGAACACCGCGGTCATCGAGCTGCGCCAGAATTCCGCGGCGAACGGCAGCAGCTCGCCGAGCGGGTCGAGCCCATGGCTGCGAAGGATCGCGGTCGTCCCGTGCTCGATCCGGAAGCTGATCTGCCTGACCGCCGGCCCGGCCATGGTGATGTGATCGAGTGAGAACATCAGCGCTTCGCCGAATGTCCGGCTCGACACCAGCGCATAGCCGTAAATGCCGTAATCGCTGATGCGCTGCCGAGCGCCTGCGAGCAACCCTATATCAGAGCGCTTCGCCAGCCGCATCGCGTTGCGGTAGATCGCCAGCCGCTGGCGGTGCGAGATGCGAGCGTGGGGATCCTCGAGCTGGGAAGCATCGAGACCGGTCCGCGCAAACAGCTCCCGAACCGACACGCCCTGTGCCGCCAGCTCGGCGGCCAGCGCGCCGAGTCCGAGCAGGCTCTGCGTCGGCGCATCGGGGTCGCTCGAGATCGGCATCACGATCTTGATCGGCTTCATGGCACTTTCTCCACGTCCGGCTGGCACAGATTGACGGGCCGACGAACGGCTCTTCCGGCCGTTTGGCAATTTTCGACATCATAATTGGCAGAGCTTGACGTTGTCACGTTTGTTATGACGGACGACATTCAAATCATCAGAACAGCGGGATCTGCGCCGGGCAGGCCCGCAGCGAGGAGACGTCTGACCGCCGTGACGCTGCGTCGAAAGCGCTGCCGGCCGGCTTTTGTATCGAGCGGAGGGAACCTGATGACGACAGTAGTTCACGAGATGGACGGCAAGGTTGGCGTGGTGACGCTGGCGAAGCCGCCGCACAATTTGCTCGACGACCAGCTCATCAACGATGTGGTCGGCGCCTACCACGCGGTGGTTGCGGCCGGCTGCCGCGCTATCCTGCTGCGTAGCTCGATGCGGCACTTCTGCGCCGGCGCGGAGATGGCGTCCTGGGGAATCGCTACCAAGCTGCACACCGATCAGGCCGGTCTCGAAAAAATCTGGCGTAGTCTCGAGGATGTACCGGTTCCCACGGTTGCCGCCGTCAATGGCGGCGTGCTTGGCGGCGGGCTTGAGCTCGCGCTGACCTGCGACATGATTATCGCAGCGAACACCGCGTTCCTCGGCCAGGTCGAGGTTGCGGTCGGGTTGCTGCCGCTGCTCGGCGGCACGCAGCGCATCGCGCAACGCGCCGGCATCGCGCGGGCCAAGGAGATCGCGATGCTCGGCCGCCGTCACACTCCCGAGGCGTTCGAACGCTGGGGCATCATCAACCTCGTCGTCCCGGAAGCCGAATTGGGCGCGTCATCGATGACCATGGCCCGACAGCTCGCCGCTGGCCCGACCAAGGTCATCGCGGGCATCAAGATGCAGGCGAACCTGCAGGCGCGCGGCGGCGTCGCCGCTGCCGACGCGCGACAGGTCGAGATCAACGACATGATCTGGAAGGCCAGGGATCGCCAGCGCGGCGCCGACGCCTTCTTCGCGTCGGGCCCGGCAACAGCTGTCTTCGAGGGAGACTGACGATGTCGGCTGCGCCTCTTCAGGGATTGCGGGTGGTCGATTTCACTCGCGTGCTGGCCGGTCCGCATTGCACCAAGGCGCTGCGTGACCTCGGCGCCGAGGTCACCAAGATCGAGCCGCCGTCCGGCGACATTGGCCGCGCCGGACTGCCTTACGTCGGTGGTATGGGTCTCTATTTCGTGCAGCAGAACGCCGGCAAGCGGAATCTCAGCATCGACCTGAACTATGTTGAGGGACGCGAGATAGTCACCCGCCTGTGTAGGGGGGCCGACGTCATCGTCGAGAATTTCCGTCCCGGCACCTTGGCGCGGTTCGGCTTCAGCTACGACGACGTCCGTACCTTCAACCCCGGCATCATCTATGTCTCGCTGAGCGGCTACGGGCAGTCGACCTCCTGGCGCAACCGGCCGGCCTTTGCGCCTACGGTGCAGGCCGAGACCGGCCTGACCTCGATCGTGCAGGACCATTTCGGTGCGGCATTGTCGGAGCCACGCGGCGATTCATGCAGCCATGCCGATGTCTATACCGGGCTGCAGGGCGTGATCGCCGTGCTCGCCGCGCTCCAGCATCGCAACCGCACCGGCGAGGGACAGCACGTCGACGTGTCGATGGCTGCGACGATGCTGTCGGTCAACGAGCGCGCCGGCGCGATGATGTCGGGGATCGACACCGACGGCGAGCCTATCGCGCTGTCGGCTAATGAGTCGCACATCTTCGAGATGTCCGACGGCACCCGCCTGACGATCGCCGCCAGCCCGATCTATTCACCGATGTTCACGCGCTACTGCGCGATGATGCGGCGAAGCGATTTGCTGGCCGATGCCCGCTACGCCACCGCTAGCCTGCGCCGGCAGAACCTCGCGCCGTTGCTCGCCGAAATCCGCGCCTGGATTACGACGTTCGAGAATCTCGAGCAGTTGCAGGCGCAGGTCAGTGAAGCCGGGCTCGCGGTTGGGCGCGTGCGCACCGTCAACGAGTTCGTGGAGACCGATTGGGCCAAGGAGTGGAATGCCGTGGTCGAGGTCGATGACCGGGCCGGCGGATTGGTCCGAATGCCGGGCAATCCCTGGATCTTCAGCCGCTCGGAACTGCCGTCGCCCGGCATGCCGGCCTATCAGGGTGAGCACAATGAAGACGTCCTTGGCCAGCTCGACTTTGCGCCCGAGAGGATCAAGGATCTGCAGCACCGCAACATCCTGCTCAGCCGGCGATAGGCGGAGCTTGTCCGGGCATGGCAAAAAGATCGCTTCAATTGGATGGAGGAGGTATCCGACGACATCAAGCGATCCGCTCCGACCTTCTCGGCACTTTCCGCAACCGACATTTCGCGACGCGAGCCTCCGCAGGCCGGCAGCTAACTGGTTTCAACCCTCTCGCAGTGGCTTTAGGCCACGGCCTCGAAGAGTAATTTGAGATGGTTGCATGTCCACGAGTTGAACCTGGGCCCCACATCGCAGCTTTTTGCATTTTGGACTGCGGCCGCTGAACAGTCCAATCTCGTCCGCTCCGTCTCGGCAGAAGCAACAACGATCCATGCTATCGAACTCGTCGTAGTCATCGTCAGATTGCGGTGCTCTTTTCTGCTCGAAGCCACAGCGTGCATGTTCGTCCGACACAGCGGGCCTCGGCCACGTCGCGCTTACATATTCTGCTCTTGCAGCATAGCTTTTCGTTTACTAGCAGGCTGTTGAAGAACTCAGCCGCGTTCGCAAACGAAGGCTGAATCGTCGCCATTGTGGATGTAGAAGTGGCCAACGAGCCTG
>NZ_JAUMTJ010000055.1:0-61693 GCF_032654765.1 Bradyrhizobium sp. 33ap4
AAACGGCCCGGAATTACCGGGCCGTCGTCACTCTCGCTGCCATTGTTCTATGGATGCGCTAGTGTCCACACCACCTAAAGCGCGATAGTCTTCGCGCTTTAGTCGTTTTTTTCGCATGATCTTTTCGGAAAACCGCTTCGCACTTTTCCGGATCATGCTCCTAGCTCGGCAATGATCGCGCCGGCTTCCTTGACGGCGTGATTGGCCGCGGGCACGCCGCAATAGATCGCCTGCTGCAGCAGGATCTCCTTGATGTCCTCGGGCGTGAAGCCGCCCTCGGCGAGCGCGGCGCGCACATGCAGGCGGAATTCGTCCCACTGGCCGAGCGCGACCATGGTGCCGATCACAAGCACGCGCCGGGTGCGGTGATCGAAATGCGGCCGGGTCCAGATGTCGCCCCACGCATAGCGCGTGATCAGGTCCTGGAAGTCGGTGTTGAACGCGTTGCGGTTCTTGATCGACTTGTCGACCCATTCATTGCCGAGCACCTTGCGGCGCTGCGTCATGCCGTCGTCGCGGCGCTGATTGTCGTCCATGGATGTCTCCTCATGAAATCGTAGCCCGGATGGAGCGCAGCGCAATCCGGGGCTTCAGCGTTGGCCGAAAGACTTGTCCCGGATTTCGCTTCGCTGCATCCGGGCTGCGTGCTGATTGTCGCCCATAGAGCATCTTTCCCGGTTACGTCATTCCGGGGCGGTCCGCAGGACCGAACCCGGAATCTCGAAGTTATGGATGCGGATCGAGATTCCGGGTTCGATGCTTCGCATCGCCCCGGAATGACGATGACCGTTACCGTTGCGTCAGGAAGCCGACCACGGCCTCGGTGAAGGCGTGCGACTGCTCGACGTTGGAAATGTGCGCGGCATCGAGCAGCGTCATGCTGGCGCCGGGAATGCCGCTGCGGATCATTTCGCCTGCCGACACCGGCGTTGCCATGTCCTGCTTTCCCGCGATCACCAGGGTCGGGCTCTTGATCTTCGGCAGCAGGGCGCGTTGGTCGAGTGTCGATAGCGCCTCGCAGCAGGCGAGATAGCCTTCGACCGGCGAGGCAATCAGCATCGCCTTCATGCGCGCCGCGGTTTCCGGCTCGCGCTCGCGGAAATCGGCGGTCAGCCAGCCGGCGATCACGGCGTCGGCGACGGCGGCGATGCCGCCTTCCTTCACCGCCTTGATGCGGTTCAGCCAGTTGGTCGGATCGGGATAGTAGCAGGCGGTGTTGGCGAGGATGATCTTGCCGAATCTTTCCGGGGCATTCGCTCCCAGCCACTGTCCGACCATGCCGCCCATTGACAGGCCGCACCAGTGCACCTTCTCGATGTTGAGGTCGTCGAGGATCGCCAGCACGTCGCGGCCGAACCGCTCCATGGAGTAGGGGCCCGCCGGCACGCCGGATTTGCCGTGACCGCGGCGGTCGTAGCGGATGACGCGGAACAGCTGCGTCAGCGCCCGCATCTGCGGCTCCCACATCTGTAAGGTGCAGCCGAGCGAGTTCGACAGCATCAAGGTCGGTCCGCCGTCGCGGCCGTCCACCTGGACGTTGAGCAGGCACCCGTCGGCGTTGATCATCGGCATCGTCTTGTCCCTCTCGTCATGCGCTTGCCGGGTCATCTGCGCGAACATGCGCTTCGCGCTGTTGCCCGGCAATGACATCGTCGCTATTTGTCATCCAGTGAAGCCAGCAGGCGGTCGATCAGCGCTTGCGAGGCGCCCTGATAGGCCATCGGCTCGAACAGCTCCGCGATTCGTTTCGCGTCGAGATGCGCGGTGACCTTGGCGTCCGCCGACAGCACCTCGCGCAGGTGCTTCTTCTCCGCGACCGCGCGCTTGCTGGCGGCCTCGATCAGATGATGGGCGTCGCTCTTTCCGATCTTGTCGGCGAGCGCAAAGGTGACGGCTTCCGCCATGATCAACCCTTGAGTCGCATCGAGATTGACGCGCATCCGCGCCGCATCGACCTCAAGCCCTTCGGCGAGATCGACGATGGCAGCAAGCGCGCCCGAGGTCACCAGCATCAGGCCCGGCAAGGTCGGCCATTCCGCATGCCACGGACCGGCGCTGCGCTCATGATCCTGCACCTGCGCGGCGAAGATCGTCGCGGCGAGATTCGGCGCCATGGTCGCAGCCCCCAGCGCGCTCGCGGCGGCGACCGGATTGCGCTTGTGCGGCATGGTGGAGGAGCCGCCGCGGCCAGCGCCGGCAGGCTCGAAGGCCTCGCCGACATCGGTCTGCATCATCAGCGAAACGTCGCGCGCGATCTTGCCGCAGCTGCCGGCGAGGATGGCGAACACCGACGCGGCCTCGGCGATGCGGTCGCGATGGGTATGCCAGGGCGCATCCGGCAGGGGCAGATCGAGCTCTTGCGCAAGGGCGGCGGCGACCGCAAGGCCCTTATCGCCGAGCGCGGCGAGCGTCCCGGCGGCGCCGCCGAATTGCAGCGCCAGCGTCTCGCGGCGCAGGCGCAGCAAGCGCTTGCGGGAGCGATGCAGCGCCGCGGCATATTCGGCGAGTTTGAGGGCGAACGGCATCGGCAGCGCGTGCTGCAGCCAGGTCCGCGCCACCACGGCGGTGTCGCGATGGGCGCGCACAAGCCCGGCGAAGCCGGCGACGGCGCGGTCGAGGTCGGCCAGCAGCGCGTCGATCCCCGCACGCAACGACAGCATCGTCGCGGTGTCGATGACGTCCTGGCTGGTCGCGCCCCAATGCACGTAGCGCGCCGCCTCGGCGTCCGCCCTGGCGACATTGGCGGTCAGGGCCTTCACCAGCGGGATCGCCAGATTGCCGGACCGCGTCGCGGCGTCGGCCAGCGCGGCCAGGTCGAATGATTCGGCCTTGCAGGCGGCGCCGATCGGTCCCGCGCCAGCTGCGGGAATCACCCCGCAGGCCACCTCGGCGCGGGCCAGCGCGGCCTCGAAATCCAGCATGTTCTGCAGCGTAGCGGCGTCGTTGCACACCGCGCGCATCGCGGCGCTCGACAGCATCGGCGCAAGCAGGGGGGAGAGGGCTGTGCTCATGGCCGGCGACCTAACCACTGTCGCGCGTCGCTGCCAATGCCCCGGGGCTGCCTGCATTTTCAACAACGGGGATTGCGCGATTTCGTGAACGATCGGCTTGGCTTGCTGCGGTTGCGAATATGCATCGCTCATCCTCCGAAGGTGCCCTTTCCTTTGTGTCCCGCCTGCTTTACTTGGGGGAAAAGGTTCTAGCGATCGAGGAGGTCCCCCATGGCCATGACAATGACCGGCGAAGTCCAGCTTGCAGCGCCGCGCCAGGCTGTGTGGGACAAGCTCAACGATCCCGAAGTGTTGAAGGCCTGCATTCCCGGCTGCGAAGAGCTGGAGAAGACCGACGAGGGCGGCTTCCGCGCCACCGCCAAGATGAAGGTCGGCCCGGTCTCCGCCCGCTTCAAGGGCAAGGTCACCTTGAGCGATCTCGACCCGCCGAACGGCTACAAGATCTCAGGCGAAGGCGAGGGCGGGGTCGCCGGCTTTGCCAAGGGCGGCGCCACCGTGGGCCTTGCAGACAAGGATGGCGGTACGCTTCTGAGCTACAATGTGGAGGCGCAGATCGGCGGCAAGCTCGCCCAGCTCGGCCAGCGCCTGATCAACGGCGCCGCCAAGAAGCTGGCCGATGAATTCTTTGCAAATTTCGCCAAGGCGGTGCAGGGTTAGCCCCGCCTTTCGGCTGGATTATTCAGGTCCGGCCATGTCCTGGAGGGGTGGCTCGAAAGGTTGCCCATCGCGGGGCGCGCCCATATTATGCCGTCTGGAATGATTTAAAACCGCCTGCTTCGCCGATATGCGGTGGCGCAGATAAGAGAGTGCTGATGGCCAAGATTTCAATGATCGTGAACGGCAACCCCGTGAACGCGAATGTCGATCCCCGTACCCTTCTGGTCCAGTTTCTGCGCGAAAACCTGCGGCTGACAGGCACCCACGTCGGCTGCGACACCTCGCAGTGCGGCGCCTGCGTCGTGCATCTGGACGGCAGGGCGGTGAAGTCCTGCACGACGCTTGCGGTGATGGCCGACGGTCACGAGGTCAAGACCATCGAGGGGCTTGCAGCCGACGGTGCGCCGCTGCATCCAATGCAGGAGGCCTTCCGCGAGCATCACGGCCTGCAGTGCGGCTTCTGCACGCCGGGCATGATCATGACCGCGGTCGACCTGGTCCATCGCAAGGGCCACGAGCTCTCCGACGAGGTGATCCGCGAGGAGCTGGAAGGCAATCTGTGCCGCTGCACCGGCTACCAGAACATCGTTGCTTCGATCGCCGCCGGCGCCAAGGCGATGGCGAAGTCGGACCTCGCCTAGTCAGCAATTCATCGCGAGCGCGATCAGGACATTCCAATGTACGAATTCAAATATCACCGTCCCGGCACCGTGCGGCAGGCCGCCAACCTGCTGATGAAGAACGAGGACGCCAAGCTGATCGCCGGCGGCCACACGCTGGTGCCGGTCATGAAGCAGCGGCTCGCCAGCCCGCCGCATCTGGTCGATCTCTCCCACATCGAAGGTCTCGACACGATCGAGATGAAGGGCCGCTCGCTGGTCATCGGCGCCACCGCCAAGCATGCCGAAGTCGCGAACTCCGCGGTCGTGGGCGAGGCGATCCCGGCGCTGGCCGAGCTTGCCGGCCTGATCGGCGATCCCGCCGTGCGCCACCGCGGCACCATCGGCGGCTCGCTCGCCAACAACGACCCGACCGCCGACTATCCGGCCGCGGTACTGGCGCTGGGCGCGACCATCGTCACCAACAAGCGCCGCCTCAAGGCCGAGGAGTATTTCCAGGGCCTGTTCTCGACCGCGCTGGAGGCCGACGAGATCATCACCAAGGTGATGTTCCCCCTGCCGAAGAAGGCGGCCTACGTCAAGTTCCGCAACCAGGCCTCGCGTTATGCGTTGGTCGGGGTGTTCGTGGCCAAGCGTCCGTCCGACGTGCGCGTCGCGGTCACCGGCGCGGGCTCCGACGGCGTCTTCCGCGTCACCGCGTTCGAGGACGCGCTGAAGAAGCGCTTCTCGCACAAGGTGCTCGACGGCATCGCGGTTTCGGCTGACGGGCTGAACAGCGACCTGCACGGCAGTGCAGAATACCGCGCGCATCTGATCGGCGTTTTGACGCGCAGGGCGGTAGAAGCCGCGAACGCCAAGGACTAAGTACCAAGGCGTGACTTTGCTGACCTCTGTTCGAAGACTGGCTGTTCCATGAGTGCATCGGCGTTACCCACTTCCGTCGATGCGCTCGAGGATCTCCTGACCTCGCGCGGCTACCTCGCCGAGCGGTCGCTCGCGACCGTGACCTATCTCGCGCTGCGGATGGGCCGGCCGCTGTTCCTCGAAGGCGAGGCCGGTGTCGGCAAGACCGAGATCGCAAAAGTGCTGTCGGCGGCGCTCGGGCGCAAGCTGATCCGCCTGCAATGCTATGAAGGCCTCGACGTCGCCTCCGCGGTCTACGAGTGGAGCAGTGCGGCGCAGATGATCGCGATCCGCCTTGCGGAGGCTTCCGGCGATACCGATCGCGACCAGCTCGCCAGCGACATTTTCGCCGAACGCTTCCTGATCAAGCGGCCGCTGCTGCAGGCGCTCGAGCCTGATGTCGCGGGTCCTCCGGTGCTGCTGATCGACGAGCTCGACCGCGCCGACGAGGCGTTCGAGGCGTATCTGCTGGAAATCCTCAGCGACTTCCAGGTCACGATTCCCGAGCTCGGCACCGTGAAGGCGCCGGCGCCGCCGATCGTGATCATCACCTCGAACCGCACGCGCGAGATTCATGACGCGCTGAAGCGGCGCTGTCTCTATCACTGGGTGGATTATCCCACAGCCGAGCGCGAGCTTGCGATCGTCAAGTCGCGGGTGCCGAACATCTCCGCCAAGCTGTCGCAGCAGGTCGTCCGCTTCGTGCAGGCGCTGCGCAACCAGGATTTCTACAAGTCGCCGGGCGTCGCCGAGACCATCGACTGGGCCACCGCGCTGTCCGAGCTCGACGCCCGCTCTCTGACCCCGCAGGTCGTCGGCGACACGCTGGGCGCGCTCTTGAAGTATCAGGACGACATCGCGCGCATGCAGGGCGATGCGTTGCAGAAGACATTGAAGGAAGCGACGAGCGACTAGCCGTCATTCCGGGGCACGCGAAGCGTGAACCCGGAATCTCGCGCCGCAATCTCCAGATTCCGGATCCGCACTTCGTGCGGTCCGGAATGACGAGGCCAAATAACAATGGCGATCAACCACCTCGCGCCTCCGACCGGCCACATGGCCGACAACGTGATCGGCTTTGCCCGCGCGCTGCGGGCGGCCGGGCTTCCCGTCGGGCCGGGCTCGGTGATCGATGCGCTCGACGCGCTGCAGCTGATCGAGGTCGGCCATCGCTCCGATTTCTACGCCACGCTGGAAGCGATCTTCGTCAAGCGCCACGAGCACGCGCTGATCTTCCGCCAGGCCTTTATGCTGTTCTTCCGCGCCGCCGAGGAGTGGAAGAGCATGCTGGATTCGGTGCCGCTGCCGGACCACGCCAGGAAGAAGCCGCCGCCGGCCTCGCGCCGCGTCCAGGAGGCGATGGCGCAGCCGGCGCGGAGCGAGGAGCGGCCGCAGGCCCAGGAGCAGGAGCTGAAGCTCTCGGTCTCCGACAAGGAGATCCTGCAGAAGAAGGATTTTGCGCAGATGACCGCGGCGGAGATCGCCGAGGTGACGCGCGAGATCGCCAAGATGCGGCTGCCGCAGGCCGAGCTCGTGACCCGCCGCTACCAGCCGGATGCGCGGGGCCTGCGGCTCGACATGCGCCGCACCGTGCGCAACTCGCTGCGCACCGGCGGCGAGATCATCGACATCCGAAAGCTCGGCCGGATCGAGAAGCCGGCGCCGATCGTGGCGCTGCTCGATATCTCGGGCTCGATGAGCGAGTACACCCGCCTGTTCCTGCATTTCCTGCATGCCATCACCGACTACCGCAAGCGGGTCTCGGTATTCCTGTTCGGCACCCGCCTGACCAATGTGACGCGGGCGTTACGGGCCCGTGACCCCGACGAGGCGCTGGCGAGCTGCTCGTCCTCGGTCGAGGACTGGGCCGGCGGGACGCGGATCGCGACCTCGCTGCACAGCTTCAACCAGCTCTGGGCCCGCCGGGTGCTCGGGCAGGGCGCCATCGTCCTCCTTATATCCGATGGACTAGAACGGGAGGCTGATGCCAAACTGGCCTTCGAGATGGACCGATTGCACCGTTCCTGCCGCCGCCTGATCTGGCTCAATCCGCTGCTGCGCTACTCCGGCTTCGAGGCCAAGGCGCAGGGCATCAAAATGATGCTGCCCCACGTTGACGAATTTCGCCCGGTGCATAACTTGACGTCCATCAAGGGCTTGATCGGGGCGCTGTCATCCCCGCCGCCGGCGCACCACCGCAGCCTGATCCGTTCTGTTGCTTGAGGAGACGCTCTCATGCTCAACCGCGACGAAGACATTCTGCAGGCCGCCGAGACCTGGCAGAAAGAGGGCCATGGCGTGGCGCTCGCCACCGTGGTCGAGACCTGGGGCTCGGCGCCGCGCCCGGCCGGCTCGAGCCTCGTCATCAATGACGACGGCACCTTCCTCGGCTCGGTCTCCGGCGGCTGCGTCGAGGGCGCGGTCGTGACGGAAGCGCTCGACGTCATCGCGAGCGGCCAGCCAAAAATGCTCGAATTCGGCGTTGCCGACGAGACCGCCTGGAATGTCGGCCTGTCCTGCGGCGGCACCATCCGCGTCTTCGTCGAGAAGGTCGGTTAGCCGTGAAACTCGAGATCCTGAAAGAGCTGAACGCCGAGCGCGCCGCGCGCCGCCCGGTGATCATCGTTACCGACACCGCCAATGGCGATCAGCGCCTGGTCAAGGCCGCGGACATCGCCGCCGATCCGCTGCGCGCCGAGCTCGCAAAGCAGCTCAGGATGGGCAAGAGCGGCAATGTCGAGGTATCAGGCAAAAAACTGTTCCTCAACGTCTACGCGCCGACCGCAAAGCTCGTGATCATCGGCGCGGTCCATATCAGCCAGGCGCTGGCGGCGCTGGCGCGCTCGCTCGACTATGACGTCACGGTGGTCGATCCGCGCACCGCGTTTGCGAGCCCGGAGCGCTTCCCCGACGTGCCGCTGGTCGCCGAATGGCCCGACGTCGCGCTGCCGCCGCTCAACGTCGATCACTACACCGCCTTCGTCGCGGTGACGCATGATCCGAAGATCGACGATCCGGCGCTGCTGCACGCCTTCGACCGCAACTGCTTCTATATCGGCGCGCTCGGATCGCGAAAGACCCACGCCAAGCGCGCCGAGCGGCTGCGCGCGCAGGGCGCCAGGGACAGCGACATCGCGCGCATCCACGCGCCGATCGGCCTCGATATCGGCGCGGTGTCGCCGTCGGAGATCGCGGTCGCGATCATGGCCGAGATCACCGCGCAGCTGCGCTTGCCCCCCAAAGAAAAAGAAGAAGCGGCATGAAATTCGGTCCCGCCAGTCCGGCCGACGCGATTGGCGGCGTCACCGTGCATACCCTCCGCCAGGGCGCGCTGGTGCTCAAGAAGGGCACCACGATCGGCCTCGCCGAGGTCGAGGCGCTGACCAAGGCCGGCGTCGACGAGATCGTCGTGGTGCGGCTCGACGAGGGCGACGTCTCCGAGGACGCCGCGGCCGCCAGCATCGCGCAGGCGGTGGCCGGCGACGGCGTCAACGTCGAGCGCGCCTTCACCGGCCGCGCCAATCTGTTCGCGGCGCGCCCCGGCGTGCTGGTGATCGATCGCGCCGCGGTCGACCGTATCAACGACGTCGACGAGGCTATCACCTTCGCAACTCTCGCCGCGTTCAAGCCGGTGGTCGAGGGCGAGATGATCGCGACCGTCAAGCTGATCCCGTTCGGCGTCGAGGGGCGCTTACGCGATGCCGCCGTCGCGGTCGCCGGCAAGGATACGCTGCGGATCGCGCCCTATGTGATCCAGAAGGTCGGCGTGGTCTCGACGCTGCTGCCGGGCCTTGCGCCGAAGGTGATCGATAAGACGCTGCGCGTCACCGCCGAACGGCTCGCGCCGGCCGGCGCCACCATCATCGCCGAGCGCCGCGTGCCGCATGACGAGACGGTGCTGGCGGCCTCGATCAAGGAATTGCTCGGGCTCGGCGCCGAGCTCGTCATCGTGTTCGGCGCGTCCGCGATCGCCGATCGCCGCGATGTCATTCCCGCTGCAATCACTGAGATCGGCGGCGCGGTCGAGCATTTCGGCATGCCGGTCGATCCCGGCAATCTGCTGCTGATCGGCAGCGCCGGCGGCGTGCCGGTGCTGGGCGCGCCGGGCTGCGCGCGCTCGCCGGTCGAGAACGGCTTTGACTGGGTCTTGATGCGGCTGCTCGCCGGCATCAAGGTGACGCGATCGGATCTCACCGGCATGGGCGTCGGCGGCCTGTTGATGGAGATCGTGACGCGGCCGCAGCCGCGCACCGTGCCGGACACCGAAGGCAACCGCAACGTCGCCGCGATCGTGCTTGCCGCCGGCCGCTCGACCCGGATGGGCGGCCCGAACAAGCTGCTCGCCGAGCTCGACGGCAAGAAGCTCGCGCGCATCGTCGCCGAGCAAGCGCTGGCCTCGAAGGCTTCCGAGGTCATCGTCGTCACCGGGCATCAGGCCGAGCTGGTCGAGCAGGCGCTCGATGGCCTCAAGGTCAAATTCGTCCGCAACCCGGATTTCGCCGGCGGCCTCGCCAGCTCGGTGAAGGCGGGCATTGCGGCGGTGTCCGACAGCGCCGACGGCGCGATCGTCTGCCTCGGCGACATGCCGCTGATCGATGCGAAGCTGATCGATCGCCTGATCGAGACCTTCGCGCCGGACCGCGGCCATCTGATCGCGGTCCCGGTCAGTGAGGGCCGCCGCGGCAATCCGGTGCTGTGGTCGCGGCGCTTTTTCAAGGAGCTGATGACGCTCGACGGCGACATCGGCGCGCGTCACTTGATCACCAAGCATGCCGAGGTAGTCGCCGAGGTCCCGGTCGACGGCGACAGCGCCTTCCTCGACATCGACACGCCGCAGGCGCTGGAAGCGGCAAGACAGGGCTGAACATTCTCCGCGTCGTCCCGGCGAAGGCCGGGACCCATTACCACCAATCGTTGTTGTTGGTGGGATAGCGGCCAGAGCCTCGCGCAATCATCACCATCGGTGGCTATGGGTCCCGGCCTTCGCCGGGACGACGAGTGGATAGAATTCGCTCTCAACCCGTCATTCACCATCTGGAAACGACCCCTGCGTACAGTCCGCGCCGGGCTTTGGGGGATTTCCGCTTGATCATTTCGACCGCCGTCGCGCAGCGTCGCGCGTTGACGATTCTCGTCCTGACATTGCTGCTCGGCGCCACGCGTTTCTCCGTGGAAACCTTCGTGCCCAAGGCGCGCGCGGCCGGCGCGTTCGCGGTCGGCAAGTGCGGGGCCTATGGCCAGGCCTACGACTATCCGGCGGAAGGCGCGGCGCGCGCCGCCGCGCTGAAGCAGTGCAAGGGCGATTGCACCACCGTGACCATGAAGCGGGCCTGCGCCGCGCTCTCGATCGACATGAAGAATCCCTGCGGCGCCCATGGCTATGCCGTGGCGCCGAAGATCTCGAGCTCGCTCAATGCCGCGACCAGGAAGTGCTACGACTATGGCGGCAAGGAATGCGTGATCCGCGCCTGGGCCTGCGACGCCAAGGGGTAGGGCAGTCGCCGCAATCCGCCTGGTGGGCAAAGCGCGCTGCCGCGCTCAGACGGCGCCATAAAAGTGCCGGTATTGCCAGGCGGCGTCGCGCTCCAATTGGTCTTCGGACCACGATTGGTCTTTGAACCGCATGACCGACATCGGCGATAGATCGACGGGCGGCTTGCCGTCCACGATCCAGGCCGCAAGCGCCTCGCCGACGGTCGGCGAGATCGACAGACCGGCGACGTTGCACCCGCTCGCAAAATAGAAGCCGGTCACGCCGGCGGCCGGGCCGAGAATATGATGGCCGTCGGCGGTCATGGTCGGAATGCCGCCGCGAAACTCCCGCACCTTGGCGGTTTGCAGGAACGGGAGCTGGTCCTTGACCTCATCGGCGGCGGCATGAAGCACGCCGATGTCGAGCGGCATGTCCTTGACGTCGAAGCCGGCCCCAAGCGACTGCATATCGAAGAAGCGCGGCGTTTCCTCGTAGACACCCCACAGGAAGCCGCCCTGACATGGGCGGGCATACACCGCAGCATCCATGATGCGGATCATCGGCAGGTCGGCCCGCGCGCCATCCAAAGGCTCGGTCACGATCAACTGCTGCCGGGTCGGCACCAGCGGCACGCGGATCCCGCTCGCCTCCGCGACCTGCCGTGTCCACGCGCCGGCCGCATCGACGACAACCGGACTTTCAATGACGCCGTTCGCGGTGGTCAAGCCGATCACGGTGCCGCCGACGATGTTGACGGCGCGCACGTCAGTCTTCGGCAGCAAGGTTGCACCGTTGGCCGCGGCGGCTGTGGCGAAACCGACGGCAACCTGCGCCGGGTCGAAATACCGGTCGTCGCCGATCCGCATCGCCGCAACGACGCCCGTCGGCTGCAAGAACGGATTGAGAGCGCTCGCCTGTTCCGGAGAGATCAGCTCGACGTCGAGGCCGGTGCTGCGTCCGCGCTCGAAGTCGTCCTCGATCACTTCGGCGTCCTGCGGCCGGCGCGCAACCTTGAGGCTGCCCGAATGCACCCAGTCGAGCGGCTGGCCGGTTTCTTCCGTGAACGCCTCGATCTTGCGGCATGCGTCCTTGATGAGGCCAATCATCAAGTCGCTCTTGCGCGCACAACTCACCATGCCTGCCGCGCGGGGCGAGGTTTGCGATCCGATCTCATGCTTGTCGACAAGGGCGACGCTGAGACCTCCACGCTTGCTCAGGTAATAGGCTGTGGCCGCGCCCAATCCGCCCGAACCAATAACAACAACATCGGCCTTGCTGATCATGATGCAATGCCCTGAAATATGCTGATGGTCATCGAACGCCCGAAGCCTACTACGCGGCGCAGGAGCTGACTATCGCTTTCCGTCCCGGCACGGATCTGGCCTTTGCGACGTCGCACGGCTAGCGGTCGACGTGTGGGTTGAGCTTCTTCGCCGCAGCGATATCAGCTTCGCCAGCCGCGACGTCGCCCTTCGGGCGGGCAGGGTCCGCCCGTGGGTTGCTCAAGAAACTAACGTCAGCGCCTGGCGGGCAGATGAGGGATGCGCGGTCAGAACTGGCGTTTGTCGTCAACCTGCGGATAGATTTATCGCCATGCAGTTCGACACCAAGATCGCGGTCGTGATCCGCACCGACCTGGAAGTCTGGCAGAAGCTCAACGTGGCGTCGTTTCTTGCCGGCGGCATCGCGGCTTCCTTTCCCGAATGCATCGGCGAGAATTACGAGGACGGCTCGGGGACCAGATATCTCTCTTTGATCGGCCAGCCGATCCTGATCTACGGCGCCGACGGGCCTGCGCTGTCGCGGGCTCTGGAACGCGCGCTGGCGCGCAACGTGCAGCCGGCGCTCTACACCGAGGACATGTTCAAGACGACGCATGACGCCGCCAACCGCGAGGTGGTGAAGGCGGTCGTGCGCAGCGAGCTCAACCTGGTCGGCCTCGCCATTCGCGCCGAGCGCAAGGTGGTCGACAAGATCCTCGATGGGTTGAAGTTTCACACCTAGCGGACAGCGCGCGTGTGCGGTCCGGCGCTTATCGGCTAGCCTCCTTGTCCGGCATGATCTGCAGCAACGGCGTCGGCGCAATCGATATCTGGCCGGTGAATGGTCGATCGTGCGCGGCAATCAGCAGAACCGATGTGGCCACGCCGGTCGCGAACAGTCCCATCGCGATGGCGGATCCCAACCGGTTGTCGCAGTGAACAAGGGCAATGACCAATAGCTCGCAGATGGCCTGAAGGTAGAGGCACCACCATTTGATCGAGTCGACCTCCGTCTGGCTGACGATGATCCGTTGTCGTCGCGCATCGAGTGCCGAATTCAGATTGGTGATGATCTCGTGCTGCGTCGTCTGCTGGCCCGGGTTTTGCGCGGGCGTTGATACGACAAGCCGCAGCGCCGCGGTCAGCGCGGGGGGCGCTGCCTTGAGCGATGCAGCCTGGCGCGCCATCATCGGCCATTCCACGGCGACCGTTTCCTCGACGTAGTCGCGAACGAGGCCGCGCAGGCGCGTCTCCTGCTCCGGCGGCAGGCCGCTGGCGAGCAGGGTGACGGCGCGCAGCGAACTGGCTTCGCGGCTCACCGCCGCGGTGGCGCGATCACTGTCACTCCAGACCTGTGCCGCGGTGAACGCGACAAACAGGCCGAAAAGGATGCCGAGCACCGGCAACATGCCGGGAGAGATCGATTTGAAAGACGTTGCGCGCTCCTTGGTCGACAGGATCGCAACGCCTGCGAAAATGAGAACGGCAACAAGATAGGTGAAGCCGAAGACGATGAAGGCCATCCACGGCACAGAAAGGTTGTGTAACCAATCGCTCATTGGTGTTCCCCCAGCGGACCGCTTGTATCAAATTCCCCCCAATCTCGCCGGGGAGAGCACGAAGTGAGCCGTAGCGCATCGCGCAGGCAAAGCCGGATTGCTCCGGTTACACCTGTGGTGCCACCCCTGTGCCTTTTTGTTGCACAGGGCCCGCGGGTGCGATCGGCACCCGGCTTTCCCAGCGCCCACTGTTCCCCAGAGGGGCGGAAATAAGCAGCAAATTCGGGCATTTGCGCCGCGAGATCGCGAATCTATGCGCACCCTGAGGGGCCGGGAAGGCCGACAGGAACGCTTCCGGCCGGCAGGCGTTTTCTCTGAACACATTGACAATGACTGACTGGTCAGTCATATTATGACCATGACAGAGCGCATCGAAAAGACGACCCGCTCCCGGCCCGCCAGGCGCCGGGCCACCGCGATCCGGGCTGCCGCGGCGAGGATCCCGAAGGTGGCCTCGGCAAAGCTGCCCGAGGCCAAGCCTGCTGCGAACCGCGCCGAGAAATCGGCGGAGCGGCGCGCTGCGATCGTCGAGGCGGCGATGGACGAGTTCATTGCGCGCGGCTTTGCCGCAACGCGGCTCGACGATGTCGCCAGGCGGGCGGGCGTCGCGAAGGGCACGCTCTATCTGTACTTCAAGGACAAGGAGTCGATGTTCGAGGAGTTGATCCGCACCGCAGTCGTGCCCTTGGTCAATCGCATGGCCGCGCCGCCCACCATCACCGGCCCGGTGCGCGATGCGGTGGAGAGGTTTGCCGAGACCTTCATCCGCGAGATCGTGTCGACCCGGCGCGGCGACATCGTCCGTTTGATCGTCTCCGAAGGGCCGCGCTTCCCGACGATCGCCGACTTCTATTTCCGCGAGGTGGTGTCGAAGGGGATGGCCGCGATGCAGGCGCTGATCCAGCTTGCGATCACGCGCGGCGAGATCAGGCAGCGCCAACTCGCGCAGTTTCCGCAACTCGTCGTGGCGCCCGCGATCGTCGCGGTGATCTGGCAGGGCCTGTTTGCCCGGCACGCGCCGCTCGATGCCCTCGCGATGTTCAAGGTTCATCTCGATCTGATCTTCGGCGAACGGAGCAAGCCATGACCGGCTCGCGCATGATGAAGCTCGTGACCGCAGTCGTGCTGGCGGCGGCGCTGGCCGGTTGCCAGGAGAAGCGTGATCCCGGCTTCCAGGGCTGGGTCGAGGCCGACATGATCTTCGTCAGCCCCGATGAATCCGGCCGCGTCATCAAGCTCAATGTGCGCGAAGGCGACGAGGTCAAGCCCGGCGATCTGCTCTATTCGGTCGACGACGATTTGCAGCGCGCCGATCTCAACCAGAACAATGCGACCCTCGCCAATGCGCGGCAGAGCTATGACCGCGCGGCCTCGCTGCGCGGCACCGGCGCCGGCACCCAGGCCAATCTGGATTCCGCGGTCTCGGCGCTGCGCGTCGCGGAGGCGCGGGTCAACACCTCGCAGACCCGGCTCGACCGTCGCAAGGGCTTTGCGCCGATCGCGGGCTCGATCCAGCAGATCTATTTCCGCGAGGGCGAGATGGTGCAGGCGCAGCGCCCGGTGCTGTCGATCATGCCGCCCGGCAACATGAAGCTGCGCTTCTTCGTGCCGGAGGCCGAGCTGCCGAAGCTTGCGCTCGGCGACGAGGTGAGGGTGACCTGCGATAATTGCGCCGCCGACCTCACGGCAAAGATCTACTTCATCGCCACCACGGCGGAGTACACGCCGCCGGTCATCTACAGCCTCGATGAGCGCAACAAGCTGGTCTATCTGATCCAGGCGCGGCCGAGCCGGCCCGATGTGCTGCGCGTCGGTCAGCCGATCAGCATCTACCTCAATCCCAAGACGCCGGTGGCGGAGCGCAGATGAACGGCGGCTCCACCAGCGCGCGGTCCAACGCACCCTCCATCGCGATCGATGTGAAGGGCCTGACCAAGTCGTTTGGCGGACGCGAGGTCGTCCATGACCTGTCGATGCAGGTCAAGCGCGGCTCGATCTACGGCTTCCTCGGTCCCAACGGCAGCGGCAAGACCACGACCATCCGCATCCTGTGCGGCCTGCTGACGCCCGACAGCGGCGAGGGCACCTGCCTCGGCTACGACATCCGGCGCGATGCCGACAAGATCAAGCGCAAGGTCGGCTACATGACGCAGCGCTTCAGCCTCTACCAGGATCTGTCGGTGCGCGAGAATCTCGAATTCGTGGCGCGGCTCTATGGCATGCCGGACGCGCGCGGCGCCGCGGCCGACATGATCGCGCGGATCGGGCTGAAGGGCCGCGAGGAGCAGCTCGCCGCCGACCTTTCCGGCGGCTGGAAGCAGCGGCTCGCGCTCGGCGCCTGCACGCTGCCCAATCCGCAATTGCTGCTGCTCGACGAGCCGACCGCCGGCGTCGATCCCAAGGCGCGGCGCGATTTCTGGAACGAGATCCACGCGCTCGCCGCCGAAGGCCTCACCGTGCTGGTCTCGACCCATTACATGGACGAGGCCGAGCGCTGTCACGAGATCGCCTACATCGCCTACGGTCATCTCTTGGCCCATGGCACGGTGGACGAGGTGATCGCGGCGTCCGCGCTGTCGACCTGGACGGTGACGGGCGAGGATTTCAACGGCCTGATGGCCGAGCTCACGGACAAGCCCGGCGTCGACATGGTGGCGCCGTTCGGCACCAGCCTGCACGTCTCCGGCCGCGACAAGGCGGCGCTCGAGGCCGCGATCGCGCCCTATCGGGACAATTCGAAGTGGCATTGGCAGGCCAGCGAGCCGTCGCTCGAAGACGTCTTCATCGATCTGATGGGGCGCTCCAAGGATAATTTCCAAGGATAACTTTCAAGGATAATCTCCAGGGATAATTGCGATGAGCGCAACGGAAACGATCCAGAACAGCGAGGCGAGGGAGCCGGCATTCGGCTTCTGGCGGCGCAGCTACGCGATGCTGGTCAAGGAGTTCATCCAGCTTCGCCGCGACCGCGTCTCTTTCGCCATGATCATCATGCTGCCGGTCATGCAGCTGACGTTGTTTGGCTACGCCATCAACACCACGCCGCGCAATCTGCCGACCGCGGTGCTGACCCAGGAAGACAGCGATCTCGGCCGTTCGATCCTGAAGGCGATGGAGAACACCGCCTATTTCCATTTTGTCCGCGAGGTCCACACCGTCGAGGAATTCGACGAGCTGCTGCAATCCGGCAAGGTGCTGTTCGGCGTCGAAATCCCGCGCGGCTTCGAGCGCGCGGTGCGGCGCGGCGACAGACCGGCGCTGCTGGTCGCCGCCGATGCCACCGACCCGGTCGCGTCGGGCTCGGCGCTCGGCGCACTCGGGCCGCTGGTGCAATCGGCGCTGGCGCATGATCTGCACGTCGGCGATCCCCCGGACATGCCGTTCGAAATCCGCGCCCACGCCCGCTACAACCCGGCGGCGGATTCGCGCCTCAATATCGTGCCCGGCCTGGTCGGGACCATCCTGACCATGACCATGCTGATCTTCACCGCGCTCTCGGTGACGCGCGAGATCGAGCGCGGCACCATGGAGAGCCTGCTGTCGATGCCGATCAAACCGGTCGAGGTGATGTTCGGCAAGATCATCCCCTATGTGCTGGTCGGCTTCATCCAGGCCACGCTGATCATCGCCATCGGCATTGTGCTGTTCGGTGTGCCGGTCCTCGGCAGCCTGACGCTGCTGGCGCTGCTCACCACACTGTTCATCACCACCAATCTGTCGATCGGCTACACCTTCTCGACCATCGTCCAGAACCAGCTGCAGGCGATGCAGCTCTCGATGATGTTCTTCCTGCCGAGCATCCTGCTGTCCGGCTTCATGTTTCCGTTCGCGGGCATGCCGGTCTGGGCGCAATATATCGGCGAGGGGCTGCCGCTGACCCATTTCGTGCGCATCGTCCGGGCCATCATGCTGAAGGGGGCGGCGATGAAGAACCTGCAATACGACACCGTCGCATTGGTCGCCCTGATGCTGTTCGCCATGACGATCGCGGTGACGCGCTTCCGCCGCACGCTCGATTGAGGCTATGATGGATGCCATCAATGATCGTCATTCCGGGGGCGATGCGAAGCATCGAACCCGGAATCTCGAGATTCCGGGTTCGCTTCGCGCCCCGGGATGACGGGGTGGGAGGCATGGCGGAATCTTCGGACAAAAGCGGCGCAGCGGCAGACACAACCGTATCCGCCGATTTCCATCACGCCCTGATGCGCGAGGTGATGACCACCGAGCTGCTCCGCATCAGGGTGCTGATCGCTACCGCCGCTGCCCTCGCGGCGATCAGTCTGCTGGTGTATTTCTTTGCGCCCGACGCGGTCAGCCGCGTCTGGCACGGCAACCTCAGCCCCGTCTACGTCTTCTACGTCACCATTCCGCTGATCCTGTTCGAGCTCTGGGTGCACGGGGCAATCAGCTGGCACATGCGCAAGGGGCGCGACCTGCCGGTGGTCCGGCGCTACATCGGCGTGCTGGTCGAGACGTCGCTGCCGACCGTCGTGCTGGCGCTGCACATGAACAGTATGGGGCCGCAGGAGGCGCTCGGCTTCGTGGCGCCGCTGATCTATTTCGTCTTCATCATCCTGTCGACGCTGCGGCTCGACTTCTGGCTCTCGACCTTCACCGGCTTCGTCGCGGCGGCCGAGCTGTTCTACATGGCGGTGTTCTTCCATCCCTCGGGCGGCGGCGCGGCCGAGACCAGCATCTACTATCACGGCGCGCGGAGCTCGATCATCCTGATCTGCGGCATGCTGGCCGGCGCGGTCGGCATGCAGCTGCGCCGGCAGTTCGCGGCCAGCATCGCGGCCGCCACCGCGCGCGATCGCATCACCAATCTGTTCGGCCAGCACGTCTCGCCGCAGGTGGTCGAACGTCTGATGACGGAGGGTGCCGGCACCGGCAGCGACATCCGCCGTGTTGCGGTGATGTTCGTGGATTTCCGTAGCTTCACGGCCGGTGCGCGCACCCGCTCGCCGCAAGAGGTGGTCGACAGGCTCGATGGCGCCTTTGCCGTGCTGGTCGATATCCTCGATCGCCATGGCGGCATCGTGAACAAGTTTTTGGGCGACGGCTTTCTCGCGCTGTTCGGTGCCCCGTTCGAGACCGGCGACGCCGCGCATCAGGCGGTCGCCGCCGCGCGTGAAATGCTCGCGGCGAACGAGCGCACCAACGCGGCGACGAGCTGGCCGCTGCGCATCGGCATCGGCATCCACATCGGCGAGGTCGTCGCCGGCAATATCGGCTCGCCCCGGCGCAAGGAATACACCGTGATCGGTGACACCGTGAATTTTGCGGCGCGGCTCGAGGCACTGAACAAGGATCTTGGCTCGCAGTTTTTGATTTCCTCCGCGGTGCGTGATGCGCTCGGCGACGACTGCAAGGACGCGGTGTCGCGCGGCGAGATCCCGGTGCGGGGCTACGAGCACCCGGTGCACGTCTGGCAGCTGGGGTAGGCGGCAACGCTCACATGATCCGAGGCAATCACGCACGTCTCTTCAAGCCGCGCGAGCTGTCTGCATGTGACTTGCCCGCGATTGTACCGAGTGCTCTGAAGGGCATCGCTCGGGCCGTGGTACGGTGACGTCATCGGAATGACCGGAGCACGAGGACAAGCAGGATGCAGCGGCGCTATATCACCGTCGACGTTTTCACCGACCGCGCCTTCGGCGGCAACCCGCTCGGCGTGGTGCTCGACGCCGAAGGGCTCTCGACCGAAGCGATGCAGGCGATCGCGACCGAGTTCAACTATTCCGAGACGACCTTCGTGCTGCCGCCGCAGGACAAGGTCAACGACGCCCAGGTTCGCATCTTCACGGTGCGCTCGGAAATTCCGTTCGCCGGCCATCCCAATGTCGGCACTGCCTTCGTGCTGGCAAGCCGGGCCGCGAAGGCGCCGGCGCGCTTGAGGTTCGAGGAGAAGGCGGGCCTCGTGCCGGTCGAGATCCTGTCCGACGGCGGCAATGTGGTCGGGGCCGAGCTGACCGCGCCGCAGGCGCTGCAGCGGACCAATGAGGTCAGCGCGGCCGCCGCCGCCGCGTGCCTGTCGCTGACGGCGGCTGATGTGAAGACCGATCGGCACGCGCCGCAGGTCGTCTCGGTCGGGCTGCCGTTCCTGGTGGTCGAGATCGCCTCGCGCGAGGCGCTGAGGCGCGCCCGATGACGCGCAGGTCAAGGCGATCACGGCGCAGCTCAAGCTGTCGAAGACGCGGCTTGCGCAGATGACGACGCTTTACGAAAAGTCGGAGGCCAAGCGGTCTTAGGAAGACAACTATAACACTCAACTCCTTGGCTCACAGAACGACATGGCTACGATCCGACTTGGATCCCGCCACCGGCAGCGCGACCGCGGCTTGCGCGGCGCTGCTCGCCGATATTGATCCCGCGCGCGATGGCGAATTGCGGCTGCGGATCGGGCAGGGCGTCGACATGGGCCGGCCGAGCCTGTTGCTGACGCGCGTGCGCAAGCAAGGCGGCGCGATCACTTCGGTGCATGTCGGCGGCGGCTGCGTGACGATGATGGAGGGAACGCTGAACGTGCCGGGCGAGGCAGGCTAGAGCTGCGGTGCCGCCAGGTTCTCGATCCTGACGCCGTCGCGCTCTTCGATGATCTCGGCGATCCATCGACGGTGGCAGTGCTGGTGGTCGCGCTCGCAGCAGAGGAAGCAGACCGGGCCGGACTGCTTGACCAGCGCCGACAGCTCGTCGAGCTCTTCCTTGGCCTGCGCCGTCTTCAGGTGCGCCGAATAGATCTTGTGCAGCAGCGCATATTGCCCGCTGCGTGCCGCTTCCCGTCCGCTTTTCGGGGTGCCGAGACCGCGCAGATGGACGTAGCCGATGCCGCGCTCGTCGAGACCGGCGGCGAGCTGGGTCTTGGAGAAGCCGGGCCGGCGCGAGGAGGCGATGGCGCGGACGTCGACCAGCAGCTTGACGCCGGCCTGCTCGAGCTCGTCGAGCACCGCCTTCGACGGCGTCTGCTCGTAGCCGATGGTGAACAGCTTCCTGGCCTTCGCCATCGGTTCTCGCTCACTTCACCCGTTCGATCAGCTCCATCGCGCCGGCCGGCGCGCGGACCTTGCCCTCGTGGATCACATAGGCGAACACGTCGCGCGGCGCCTTCTTGGGCGCGGTCTTCTCGACCTTCGGCAGATCGTCAGGCTCGCTGCCGGCGGCCCAGTCCTGAAACCGCTTGGCCCAGGCGTCGAGCTGCTTCGGCGGATAGCAGGTCTTCAATTCGTCATTGCCCTTCTGCAGCCGCGCATAGACGAAGTCGCTCGCGACGTCGGCGATCGCCGGATATTTGCCGTGCTCGGCGAACACCACCGGCACCTCGTGTTCGCGAATCAGGGCGACGAATTCGGGCACGCAAAAACTGTCGTGGCGGACCTCGACGACGTGGCGCAGCGCGCGGCCGTCGAGCTTGCGCGGCAGCAACTCGAGGAACTTGCCGAAATCGGCGCCGTCGAACTTCTTGGTCGGCGCGAACTGCCAGAGCACCGGCCCGAGCCGGTCCTTCAGCTCCAGCACGCCCGAATCATAGAACCGCTTCACCGAATCGCCGGCCTCGGCGAGCACGCGGCGGTTGGTGGCGAAGCGTGGTCCCTTCAGCGAGAAGATGAAGCCGTCGGGCACTTCGCTGGCCCATTTGCGAAAGCTCTCCGGCTTCTGCGAGCCGTAATAGGTGCCGTTGATCTCGATCGAGGTCAGCTTGGAGGCGGCGTAGGACAGCTCCTTCGCTTGCGCGAGCTTCTCCGGATAGAACACCCCGCGCCACGGCTCGAAGGTCCAGCCGCCGATGCCGATATAGATGTTGCCTGCGTCTGTCTTGGTTGCCTTGGTGTCTGTCTGGGTCGCCTTGGTGGGAGCTTTGGCCACGACTGCACTCATCGTGAGGGAGGGAACAGGAAGCAAGACTAATCAAAATAATTGTGATTGGCCAGTTTGCCAGATCGGCACGGCGGCGCTTATCGTCGCTGTCGCTCTTCGCTACGATGCGCCAAAATGGAGAACAACAATGCGCATGCTGGTTGCGGCCGCCCTCTTGATCATGTCCTCCGCCGCCATATCCTCCGCTGCAATGGCCGATGAGGTCGACGATGCGCACAAGCTCGCGATCACCGGCCGCGACGCCTACTGGAATTGTCTCGCCCGCGAATATCCCCGCGACAGCAACAAGGCGATGTCCGACCAGGAGTTCACCTCGCTGATCGCCAATGTCTGTCCGTCGGAGCGGCAGAACTTCCGTGTGTCGCTGATCGACTTCCTGTCGCTGCAATTTCCGAAGCAGGACGCCGACGCGAATCTGACGACCGCCAACCGTGCGATCGAGCTCGCGCAGAAGGACATCGTGACCGCCTTCACCCGGCGCAGAGCCGCGGCCAAATAGGTTCCCAAATCCTGTTGCGGCCGGCCGATTTTTGATATCAATCCGCGCAGGCGAGGGGATCATCGGCATGAGATCACAATCGACGGCAGGTTTCTTGGGCGCACTGGTCGCGGCCGTCGCGCTGGCGGCGGCGTTCATCTACGGGCCGTCGCCGAGCCAGCTCCGTAACCCGACCCGGTCCGCCGCACAGCCGCAGGCGGCTCCAGCTGCCGAGGCCGCGCCGGCAGCCCCGGCGCCACGCGGCCCGGTGATCCGGGAAGTCCCGAACAACTAGCGCCTCCTGCGCCCCTTGCGGACCGCCTGGGGCCTTCCTATCTTGCTTCCAACGGCGACGTTGCAGCTTCAGGGCTCCGGCGCCGGACGACCACGACATTGATTGGCTGCGCCGGATGTACGCGCGCCCCTTGTTCGTGGTCGTTGGCATTTTCAGGGGTGTTTTGCCCCGTTTTCCCGCTTTCCGAGCGTGCGTTTGGGTCGGCCTGCCTTGGCAGCGGGAGAGGCTGCGGCTATACGCTGGCGCTCATGAACGAAGCCATCAAGCCGAGCCCCGAAACCTCATCGCTGGCAGCAAGCTTGCCGCTGCTTTCGGTGGTCGTCCCGACCTTCAACGAACGCGACAATGTCACGGTGCTGTACCGCCGGCTCGACGCGATCCTGAAGGACGTGTCCTGGGAAGTCATCTTCGTCGACGACAATTCGCCCGACGGAACCTGGGACGTGGTGCGCGCGCTGGCGCGGAAGGATTCCCGCGTGCGCTGCATCCGTCGGATCGGCCGGCGCGGCCTGTCCGGCGCCTGCATCGAGGGCATCCTGGCCTCGAGCGCGCCCTATGCCGCGGTGATGGACGCCGACCTGCAGCATGACGAGACCCAGCTGCCGAAGATGGTGGCGCTGCTGCAGAGCGGCGAGGCCGAGCTCGTGGTCGGCAGCCGCTATATCGAGGGCTACAAGGCCGACGGCTTCAACAAGCAGCGCGCCGGCGCCAGCGCGTTTGCCACCGAGATCGCGCGCCGCGCGCTGAAGGTCGAGATCGCCGACCCCATGAGCGGCTTCTTCATGGTCCGCCGCGACCGTTTCGAGCAGCTCGCGCCGCAGCTGTCGACGCAGGGTTTCAAGATTCTGCTCGACGTCGTAGCGACCGCGGAGGGCGAGCTGCGCGCGGTCGAAATCCCCTACACCTTCGGTGCCCGCCAGCATGGCGAGAGCAAGCTCGACTCCATGGTCGCGCTCGACTTCCTCGGCCTGGTGCTGGCGAAGCTGACCAATGATCTGATCTCGCTGCGCTTCATTCTGTTCGCGGCGGTCGGCGGGCTCGGCCTGGTGGTGCACCTCACCGTGCTGTTCATCGCGCTCGAACTGTTCAAGGCGCCATTCCCGGAGGCCCAGGCCACCGGTGCGATCGTCGCCATGACCAGCAATTTCATCCTCAACAATTTCCTGACCTATCGCGATCAGCGGCTGAAGGGCTTTGGCATCCTGCGCGGCCTGCTGCTGTTCTATCTGGTCTGCAGCGTCGGCCTGCTCGCCAATGTCGGCGTCGCGTTCTCGGTCTACGACCAGGAGCCGATCTGGTGGCTGGCGGGCGCGGCCGGCGCACTGATGGGCGTGGTGTGGAATTACGCGATGTCCGGGCTGTTCGTCTGGCGCAAGCGATGACGGTGGCATGAACGCGAGCGAGGCGCGGCTGGCCCGAAACACCGCGCTTGCGGTGTGCGCGCTGGTCGTGTTGCGGCTGGCCGCCGCGGCATGGACGCCGCTGACTTTCGACGAAGCCTATTACTGGATGTGGTCGAAGTCGCTCGCCGGCGGCTATTACGACCATCCGCCGATGGTGGCGGTGGTGATCCGGCTCGGCACCATGATCGCGGGCGATACGCCGTTCGGCGTGCGGCTGGTGTCGATCCTGCTCGCACTGCCGATGAGCTGGGCGATCTACCGGGCGGCCGGCATCCTGTTCGGCGGCCGGCGCATCGCCGCGAGCGCAACGATCCTGCTCAATGTCACGCTGATGGCCGCCGTCGGCACGTTGATCGTGACGCCGGATGCGCCGCTGCTGGTCGCTGCCAGCCTCCTGCTGTACGCGCTGGCAAAGGTGCTGGAGAGCGGTCGCGGCGAATGGTGGCTTGCGGTCGGCGCCAGCGCCGGCGCGGCGCTGCTGTCGAAATACTCGGCGCTGTTCTTTGGTCCGGCGATCCTGATCTGGCTTGCGACGGTGCCGAAGCTGCGGCGCTGGTTTCTCTCGTCCTGGCTCTATCTCGGCGGTCTGGTCGCCCTCGGCCTGTTCAGCCCGGTCATCCGCTGGAATGCCGATCACCACTGGGTGTCGTTCATCAAGCAGATGGGCCGGGCGCGGATCGAGGATTTCCGGCCGACCTACATCGCCGAGCTGATCCCGACCCAGTTTGCGTTCGCAACGCCATTGGTCTTCATTCTCGGCGTGATGGGCCTCTACGCGCTCTATCGGCGCCGCGCCGGCGCGCTGGAGGCGCGCGTGCTGGTCAACACGATGTTCTGGACCATCGTGGTCTACTTCACCTGGCACGCATTGCATGCGCGGGTCGAGGCCAACTGGTTCGCGCCGGTCTATCCCGCCTTTGCCGTAGCGGCCGCGGTCGCGGCAGTCCAGGTGCAGTGGGCGCCGCGCGAGCAGCGCACGGTCGATTTCTGCCGCCGCTGGGCCGCGCCCGTCGGCGTCGTGCTGTTCGCGCTGCTGATCGTGCAGGCCAACACCGGTTTGCTCTCGGGCTACCGCCGTGACGCCACCGTGCGCAGCGTCGGTGTCGGCTGGCAGGAGCTTGCGGACGAGATCGAGGCGACCCGCGTGCGGACCGGCGCGAGCTGCGTGCTGGCGGCGGATTACGGCACCACCGGCTGGCTCGCCTTCTATCTCCCGAAGGGCACCTGCGTTGCCCAGCAGGGCCAGCGCATTCGCTGGGTCAACATGCAAGAGCCGAGCCCGGCGCAACTGGCTGGCAAGCTGCTCTATATGCACGAGGTCGAGCAGGCGATGCCGGCCTCGCTGCGCGACAATTTCGCCCATATCGAAAGGGTGGCCGAAGCCAAGCGCATGCGGGGGCCGCTGACCATCGAGACCTACGCGCTCGACCTGCTGGAAGGCGCAAAGGGCGAGATCCTCGACCGTTCCTCGCCGCCGGAACTGCAATAAATCCTCGCCGTTGAGTGTCGGATCGTCCGGGGCCGGCTCGTCTTCCAGACAGCCCGTCAACCACGCGAGGTTCCAACCATGACCAGTTCCGTCCTCAAGCCCGCCACCGAGCTCGCCACGACCAATGTCAGGCGCTTTCCCAATGAGAGCGCCGAGTATCGCCGCGCCCGCCAGGAATTGCTCGTCGAAGAGATCGAGTTGCGCCGGCATATCGAGCGCGTCGCCGCGCTGCGCCGCGCATTGCCGCCGGGCGGCGAGGTGACCAAGCCCTATGAGTTCACCGGCGAGTCCGGCGCGGCATCGCTCGCCGATCTGTTCGGCAACAAGCCGACACTCATCATCTACAGCTACATGTACGGCCCGCAGCGCGAGAAGCCGTGTCCGATGTGCACGTCGTTTATGAGCACGTGGGAGGAGAAGCTGCCCGATATCGAGCAGCGCGTGTCGTTCGTGTTCGTGGCGCGCTCGCCGATCGCACGGCTGATCGAGGCGAAGAAGGCGCGCGGCTGGACGCGTCACAGGATCTACTCGGATGCATCGGGCGATTACACGCGCGACTATGTCAACAAGGATGACAGCGACCTGCCGGGCTACAATGTCTTCACACGCCACAACGGCACGATCCGTCATTTCTGGGCCGGCGAAATGGGGGCGGGCACGATGGACCCCGGCCAGGACCCGCGCGGCGCGCCGGACATGGATCCGCTGTGGACCTTGCTCGACACGACGCCTGAAGGGCGCGGCAAGGACTGGTATCCGAAGCTCAGCTACTGAGAGATGGTTTTTGCTCGATCCCCGCGCGATTACGGGGCGATCGGCAAGGAAATTCTCCCCTGAATATATTCCGGTATGCCGCGCTGGAGCGGCATGCCGGAATGTCCCATGATGGGACAGAAAAGCCGCTTTGGCGGTCCAATGTCATCTTAAAAAAGCCCTAGGCCACAGGCACTTCCCGCGCTGCAGGGGATCGCATCCGGTTAAGTCGCATTTAACTAAAAGTCGCCTTAATGGCCGTCTGTGCCCCCGCGCGACGTTGAGCCGAACACCCGTTCGACCCCGCGTCGAGTGAGGGACAAAGGTGGACCTGTTTTGAGCGCCGGGCGTATGGGTACGAGTGCGAGTGCGTATGTTCTTGGGGCGCCAAGCCGCAAGAAATCCTCCCGAAAAATTCTCCCACAGCATTTCCTCGGCAGCGCCGCGGTGGCGGGGCTGGTGCTTGGCTGCGCCTGGACCGTCTACGCCAACATTTTTGCAGCGAGCGTCTATCCCTCCGTGGGCAATGCGTCGTTCGATGCGCCGGTGGTGAAGCGGCCCGGCGCGGTCGCTGCGCGGCCGACGCCGGCCTTCAACGAGGTGTTCGCGTCCTTGACGCCCGCACCGGCGGCGCCCGCGAAGACCGAGGTCGCGAAGTCGGAAGTCCCGGCATCGTCGCTTATGTTTAACGATCGGTTTGCGGCCGCCTCGCCCGAGGGCGTCGCGTCCAGCGTCGTGGCTGACGCCGCATCGCAGATCGACCCGATCAAGCAGGCCGCTGCGCCCAAGGTCGCCGAAGCGGCGAGGGCGGTCGCCTCCGCGGAGCTTGCCGAGACATCGAAGGCGTTGCCGGCGCCGAAGTCGGTCGAGACCGCCAAGAAGCAGGCCGCCGCCAATCTGAAGGTGGCGCTCAACGATCCCGCTGCGGACGTTCAGCCCAAGGGGGCCGATAAGGCGTCCGAGGCGAAGCCTGCCGAGGCCAAGCAGGCTGCGAAATCCGGCGGCGTTCGCGACATGGCCGCGCGCGCCAAGGCCGCGGTGATGTCGATCGCATCGAACGACCGGCAGACCATGGTCGAAAAACTGTGGGGCAAGCGGGAGTCGAGCGGCGGACTGCTCTCCTTCGCTTCAGCCGATGCGAACGTGACCGGCAGCATCCCCTCGACGTTGGACCAGAACCCGATGCTCGGCGGCTCGCCGCCCTATGACCGTCAGACCGCGGTCTACGACATCTCAGCCAAGACCGTGTACCTGCCCGACGGCACGCGCCTCGAGGCGCATTCGGGCCTCGGCTCCAGGCTCGACGACCCCAGGTCCTCGCATCTGAAGATGGTCGGCGTGACGCCGCCGCACATTTACGAGCTCAAGCCGCGCGAGGCGCTGTTCCACGGCGTGCCGGCGCTGCGGCTCAATCCAATCGGCGGCGAAGGCAAGATCTTCAACCGCGACGGCCTGCTCGCGCACACCTTCATGCTCGGTCCGAACGGCGACTCCAACGGCTGCGTCTCGTTCAAGGATTATTACGCGTTCCTCGACGCCTACCGTAACAAGGGCATCCGCCGTCTCGCGGTGCTCGCGCGGATTCAGTAGTCAGAGCGGGCAGCGGCCCACCGCTGCGGCCTGATCGACGTCTGGAACTGGATGCCATAGTCGCTATACTGCACTGATCCAGAGCGAGTCCAAGCTCGGCAACGGATCTGGTGCAACGCGAACATGTCTCCCACACCCTCCATCGAAATCCCGCCGCCGATCACGACCGAAGCGTTCGTCGATGCCGCAGCCGCCGTTGTCCGTCTCGAAGAGATCTACGAGCGCAACACCGGCTTCCTTCGCAATCGCTTTGAGGCCTATGTCAACGGCGTGCCGTTCACGACGCGGGTGCGGGCACATTACCCGTTCGTCCGTATCACGACCTCGTCACATGCGCGGCTCGACTCAAGTCGGAGGCCAAGCGGTCTTAGGAAGACAACTATAACACTCAACTCCTTGGCTCACAGAACGACATGGCTACGATCCGACTTACCTATCTCACCGAGCAGATCGGGCTCCTGATCAAGAACCATGGCGTGGCGGTCGAGATCGGCGAGTCGAACGAACCGATCCCGATCCATTTCGCCTACCGCAGGGACATCAATATCGAGGCGGCACTGACCATCGCCGACAGTTCGGCGTTCACAAGGTCGCTGCGCGACATCTTCGATACGCCCGATCTCGCCGCGATGGACGATACGATCGCCGACGGGACCTTTGAGCTGACGCCGGGCGTGCCGGAGCCGCTGGCGCTGTTCCGCGCGGCGCGGGTCGATTACTCGCTGCGCCGGCTCTACCACTACACCGGCACCGACCCGGAGCACTTCCAGAATTTCGTGATCTTCACGAACTACCAGTTCTATGTCGATGCCTTCGTGCAGCTCTCGCAGCAGCGGCTTGCGTCGGGCGAGGCCGGTCTCGAGGCCTTCGTCGCGCCCGGCAATGTGATGACGCACAATGCGCGGCTCGGCGGCACCACCGGGACCCCGTCCGAACGCGTCCCGCAAATGCCGGCCTTCCATCTGGTCCGGCCCGGCTATCGCGGCATCACCCTGATCAATATCGGAATCGGTCCGTCCAATGCGCGCAACATCACCGATCACGTCGCGGTGCTGCGGCCGCATGCCTGGCTGATGATCGGGCACTGTGCTGGCTTACGCAACACGCAGCGGCTCGGCGATTATGTGCTCGCCCACGGCTATGTGCGCGAGGACCACGTGCTCGACCACGAGCTGCCGCTCTGGGTGCCGATCCCGGCGCTTGCGGAAATGCAGGTCGCGCTCGAGGAAGCCGTCGGCGAGGTGACCGGGCTCACCGGCTTCGAGCTCAAGCGGCTGATGCGCACCGGCACGGTCGCCAGCGTCGACAACCGCAACTGGGAGATCAGCGGACCGCAGGTGATCCGGCGCATGTCGCAGTCGCGCGCGGTCGCGCTCGACATGGAATCGGCGGCGATCGCCGCCAACGGCTACCGCTTCCGCGTACCCTACGGCACGCTGCTGTGCGTCTCCGACAAGCCGCTGCACGGCGAGATCAAGCTCGCAGGCATGGCCAGCGAATTCTACCGTCAGCGCGTCGGCCAGCACCTTGAGATCGGTCTCAAGGCGCTGGAGCGGCTCAAGCAGCAGGAATCCGAACGCCTGCATTCGCGCAAGCTGCGCAGCTTCGCCGAGGTCGCGTTTCAGTAGCACAACGCAGAGCGGAGCGGCGCTCAGGCGAGCGCGTTGCCGCGGGCGATGATCGCGAAGCGGTCGGACAGTTCGGCGAGCGCGACGTCGTGAATCAGCCTTGCGGCGATCGTGCCGCCGACGCCGTCGGGCAGATCGCGGGTGGCGCAGCTGTCGGCGTCGATCGTGGTGCGGAAGCCGAGATCGAGCGCGGCGCGGGCCGTCGAGCTCACGCACATGTGCGTCATGAAGCCGGCCAGCACCAGCTCCTTGCGGCCGGTCGCGGCAAGCTGCGCGTTGAGGTCGGTGCCGGCGAACGCGTTCGGCAATTGCTTCTCGATCACGGTCTCACCCGGCCGCGGCGCCAGCGGCGCGACGATCGCGCCACGCTCCGCGCTGCGGTCGAACAGGCTGCCCGGCTGGCCCTTGTGCGCGATGTGGATGATCGCGGCGCCGCTTTCCCGGGCGCGCGCGAGCAAATTGGCGGCGCGCGCAATCGCCGGGTTGGCGTCGGGCAGCGCCAATGGACCTGCAAGATATTCGTTCTGGATATCGATCAGCACCAGGCAGCTGTCGCCGAGGCGGGGCGGGGTGAGGTCGATACCGGCAAGCTGCATCAATGTCTTGGCTGACGTCATGGTCGTTCTCCAGCGGATGTATCGCCGAAAACATAGCCCGGGATCGGCCTGCCGTTATGCAGGGATATTGCAGCCGGTGGCTGCGTTATTGCAGGTGGCGGCCGCAGGATGTAGCCTGCCGCCATGAACTGGGACGATCTTCGCATCATCGCGGCCGTCAGGGATGAGGGCACTTACGCGGGCGCCAGCGCGCGGCTGCGCATCGACGAGACCACGGTCGGGCGCAGGCTGGCGCGGATCGAGCGCGCGCTCGGCCTCCGCCTGTTCGAGGCCGTCGATGGCGTCCGCAAGCCGACCCGGCAGTGCGACATGGTGCTCGCGCATATTGAGGCGATGGCCGCGCATGCCGAGGAGATCGGCCGGATCGGCGAAAGCCTGCCTGGTCCGGTCGGGCGGCTGCGCATCGCCTCCACCAGCGCGATCGCCGAGGAGGTGCTGGCGCCGCGCACAAGTGAATTCCTGCGCGCCCATCCGGGCCTGACGCTGCAGTTTCTGACGTCGAGCGACAATGTAAAATTCTCGCGCTGGGAGGCCGATCTCGCGATCCGCTTGCGCAAGCCGGACAAGGGCGACTTTGCGATCTCGAAGCTTGCCGAGGTCAGGTCGTATTTCTTCGAGCCGGCCGCGACGACAGCGGGCGAAGCGATGCTGTGCGCCTATCCCGACGAGCTTGGAGGGATTCCGGAAATGCAGTTCCTGCGCACGAAGCGGCTTCGCGCGCGCTGCGTCACCGACAATGTGCGGATCATCCACACGCTGATTCAGTCGCATCACGCGGTCGGCGTGTTGCCGGAGCACAGCTGTGCCGACCTGCTGACCGACCGCCGTCTGCGCGCCACGCTGCTGCCGAAGCGACGCGACGTCTGGCTCCTGGTGCAAAACCATCTCAAGCGCGACGCGGCGACGCGCGTCACCATCGACTGGCTGCGCGCCTGCTTCCAGGATGCCGCGCAGAGGCGGTGAGGTGCGCTCGCAATGGCGGGACGTGCCGCGACGCCTGAGTCACAGCAGCGCCCCGTCATGAAAAAATCACACGCAGCCCCCTTGCAACCCGGACGTGCTTCGTCTATTAGCCCGCTCCTTCGCTTCGGCCACGGGTTCGGGCTCGTTGAGATCCCGACTGGCGCGAGCCGCTTTGCGGTGTCGTGTTCCGCCGAAATGAAGATCGCGAGATGAAGCTCATGGTCGAGCGTCGGGGATGAAATCCCGAAGGCATCGGTTCGAATCCGGTCTCTCACAAAGGATAGCTCAGTTGGTTAGAGCAGGTGAATGATACTCATCGGGTCGCGGGTTCGATTCCCGCTCCAAGCGCTCCGTTTCAGCCTGTAAAGCTGATACCTCTGAAGGGGACCGGACGCGCGCTTCAGTCGCAGTCCGGCCGTCCTGCCGCAAGGCATTTCGTCCGAACATCGACACTGTGAGACCGGCTTTGCGCCGCGGTGGATACCGCTTGCGCTGATGCCGGGTGGCTCCGCTCGGCCGCGCGACATTCGTCGCGCGAACGCGCGCGTGCGCCCGTCATCGCGCAAGCCTTAAGCCACGGCCCGCTTGGCTGACAGGAAGCCGCGTTCGCGTCCTCACGTCCTTTGCCAAATGCAACCCGCTCTCAGGCCCATGGGCCTGATGGCAAACGATGGAGGCGTCTCATGACCTGGCACTTCCTGACGACCAATTTGACGGTGAAGGATGGCGAGCGCGCGTTGCTGACGCGCAACGGCCGGCTCGAGCAGGTGCTCGCGCCCGGACGTCACCGCCTGTTCGATCCCCTGCATCAGCTCAAGGCCGAGCTGTTCAGCGTCGTGCGGACCGAATTCCCCGCGGATCGCTTCGCGGTGATCAAGGCCGCGCGGCCTGATCTCGCCGACGAGCTGTTCGAGGCGGTGGAAACCCGCGCGAACGAGATCGCGATCGTCAGCCTCGACGGCCGTCCCGTGCAACTGATGACGCCTTGGCAGACGCGCGTGTACTGGAAGATCGCGACGTCGGTCGAGGTCGAGCGCATCGACGTCACCAGCGATCCCAGGGTCACGGCACGCCACCTCGCGATGATCCAGCCCAACCGGGCCGGCGTCATCACCGAGGCGGTGGTCGAGAACCACGAGGCCGGTCTGCTCACGGTCGAGGGCAAGCTGGTCGAGCGGCTCGCGCCCGGTCGGCACGCGTTCTGGATCGCGGGCCGCAAGATCGAGGTCAAGCGCCTCGATTTGCGTCCCCAGGCGGTCGAGATCACGGCGCAGGAGATGCTGACCAAGGATCGCATCGCGCTGCGCGTAACGCTGACCGCGTTCCGCCGGATCGTCGATCCCGAGCGGGTCGTGGCAACGGTGCCCGACGTGGATGCGTGGCTGTACCGCCTGGTGCAGTTCGCGATCCGCGAGGCGGTGGCCGGCCGCACGCTGGACGAGGTGCTGTCCGCGAAGACGGCGCTCGATACGGAGCTTCGCGACTTCGTCCGCGATCGTGTCGCGGACAGCGGCGTCGAGGTCACCGAGCTCGGCGTGAAGGACGTGATCCTGCCCGGCGAGATCCGCGAGCTGGTCAACAAGGTGGTGGAGGCGGAGCGGGTGGCGAAGGCCAACCTGATCCGCCGCCAGGAGGAGACCGCGGCGACGCGTTCGCTCCTGAATACCGCCAGGCTGATGGAGGAGAACCCTCTGCTGCTGCGGCTCAAGGAGCTGGAGTCGCTCGAGCGTCTGGTCGAGAAGGTCGGCCGCATCGACCTGCATGCGGGCGAGGGCCAGGGCCTCGATGCGCTGCTGACCAAGCTGGTGCGTCTCAAGGCGCCCGAGAGCGCCTAAGAGAGAAGGGCCGCCCACGGGCGGCCCTTCGATTTTCTTCGCCGGGACGGACCGCCGGCACCCGTACGAATGTTAGCGTGCAGACGGCTGTAACCGGGCACCGCCACTGCACAATTCGCATCCCCTGCGTCACGCCGCAAAACAGAGGTGCCACTCCGGTCAGATTGCGATAACGTTCATGCACCGTGGTCCATTCGGCCAGCCGTCAACCCGTCGGTGAAGCCAGTGCAGCAGATTGCGGAATGGCTCGAGAAGCTGGGACTTGGGCAATACGCGCTGCGTTTTGCCGAGAACGGGATCGACCTCGGCGTTCTTCCCGAATTGACGGATGAAGACTTCGACAGGCTCGGCGTCCTGCTCGGCCATCGCCGCAAGATGCTGCGCGCGATCGCCGATCTCAATCAAGCCGAACTGATCGCCGCGCCGGTTTCACCGCACGATGCCGAGCGCCGCCACCTCACCGTGATGTTCTGCGACCTGGTCGGCTCGACGGCGTTATCGGCACGTCTCGATCCCGAGGACATGTGGGAGGTGATCCGCGCCTATCGCGCGGCCTGCGCGCAGGTGATCACGACATATGACGGCGCCGTTGCCAGATTTATCGGCGATGGGATCCTTGCCTATTTCGGCTATCCCCGCGCCCACGAGGATGATGCGGAGCGCGCGGTGCGCGCCGGCCTCGACGTCATCGCCGCCATCGGCAAGCTCGAGACCCGCGCGGACGAGGGGGTTGCGGTGCGGATCGCAATCGCGAGCGGGCTCGTCGTGGTCGGCGACCTCGTCTCCGGCGGCGCGTCGGAGGAGCAGGCGCTGGTCGGCGATGCGCCGAACATCGCCGCGCGGCTGCAAAGCCTGGCGGAGCCGGGCGTGGTCGTCGTGGCGGCCTCGACCCGCCGGCTGCTCGGCAATTTGTTCACGCTGCGCAACCTCGGCCGCCGCGAGGTCAAGGGCATCTCCGAGCCGATCGCGGTGTGGGCCGTCGAAGGCGAGCCGGCATCGGAAAGCCGTTTCGAGGCGGTGCGCACCGCGCGCTCGATCGGCTTCGTCGGCCGCAAGGCGGAGATCGAATTTGCGCTGTCGCGCCAGCAACTGGCGTGGCAGGGCCAGGGCCAGGCCGTGCTGATATCGGGCGAAGCGGGTATCGGCAAATCGCGCATCGTGGCGATGCTCTCCGACAGCCTGGCGCCCGGAACACACCGCCGTGTGCGGTATCAATGCTCGCCCTATCACACCAACAGCGCGCTGCACCCCTTTGTCGGCCAGCTCGAGCGTGCCGCCGGCATCAGGTCGGAGGATGCGCCGGAGCAGAAGCTGGACAAGCTCGAAGCCATGCTGGCGCTCGGCACGCAGCACGTGCCCACCGTGACACCGCTGATCGCAGCGCTGCTGTCGATCCCGACCGGCGAGCGCTATCCGCCGCCCGGCCTCAGCCCGGCGCAGCAGCGGCGGCAGACATTCGCAGCGCTGCTCGACCAGCTCGAGGGCCTCGCCCGGCAGCAGCCGGTGCTTGTCGTCTGCGAAGACGTGCATTGGGCCGATGCCACGTCGCTCGAGCTGCTCGACCTCGCGGTCGACCGGATCAGGGGGCTGCCGATCCTGATGCTCATGACGTTCAGGCCGGAGTTCGAGCCGCCATGGGCGGGGCTCGCCAATGTCAGCCTGCTGCGGCTCGATCGGCTCGACCGGCAGGATACGCGCGCGCTGATCGAGCAGGTGACCGTCGGCCGGTTGCTGCCCGGCGAGATGATGGCGCAGATCGTCGAGCGGACGGACGGTGTCCCGCTGTTCGTCGAGGAGCTGACCAAGATGGTCATGGAGTCGGGGCTGCTGGTCGAGAATGCCGGGCGCTATCGCCTCGACAATCCGCTGCCGCCGCTGGCGATCCCGGCAACGCTGCAGGACTCGCTGATGGCACGGCTCGACCGGCTGGCGCCGGTCAAGGAGGTGGCGCAGATCGGTGCCGCGATCGGCCGTGAGTTCTCATATGCGCTGCTGCGCAGCGTGGCAGGGCGCGACGATCTGACGCTTGCCGCGGCGCTTGCCCAGCTCGAAGAGGCCGAGCTGCTGCTGCGCCGGGGCGTGCCGCCGGACGCAAGCTACAGCTTCAAGCACGCGTTGGTCCAGGAAGCGGCTTACGAGAGCTTGCTCAAGAGCCGCCGGCAATTGCTTCACAAGCATATCGGCGATGTGTTGCGCGACAAGTTTGCCGAGATGGCCGAGATCGAGCCGGAAGTCGTCGCCTACCATTTCACCGAGGCAGGGCTCGGCGAGACCGCGCTGGCGTGGTGGCGCAAGGCCGGTCAGCAGGCGCTGAAGCGCTCCGCCTATTGCGAGGCGATCGCGCATCTCGGCAAGGCGGTCGCCATCGCCGATGAACTGCCCGACGAGCCGGATCGGATGATCGGCCGGCTCCATCTGCAAATCGCCTACGGCCGCGCGCTGCGGGGCAGTCTCGGGCACAGCGCCCCCGAGACGGTCGCCGCCTGGACCCGCGCCCGGCAGTTCGCCTCCGATATCGATGATCCGATCGAAATGGCGCCGATCCAGTCGGGCCTCTTCAACGCCTGCTTGACCCACGGCGAGCTCGCGCCGATGCGGGAGTTGGCGGAGGCGATCATGGGCGCAGCGGAGCGGCACCCGCAGTCGCCGGTGGCGACCATCGTCGCGCGCTGGACCAGCGGGGTAACCTGCTGGTTCGCGGGCGAGTACCTGAACGCGGGCATCCATCTCGAGCAGGCCTTCGCGGCCTATGCGACCGAGCCGGATCCGGCAACCTTCAAGGCGTCGACGCTCGACTTGCCGTTCGTCATCATGAGATTTCTCGCCCTGGTGCTTTGGCCGCGTGGCGAGATCGATCGGGCCCGGCAGCTCGCGGGCGCCGCGATGGACGTGGCCGGGAAGCAGCGCGCGCTCGCGCGCGCCAATGCGCTGGTTCACAAGGCCGTCTTCGACGGGCTGTGCGGCAGCAGGTTGCGCCAGACCGACACGATCCTGGCCCTCGGCCTGGCGCGCGACCACACGATGCCGTTGTACGTCGCCGCCGGCACCTATCTCAATGGTCTGGAGAAGTGGCGTGCCGGCGACCGCGCCGCAGGTCTCGCGGAGATGCAGCGTGGCTGGTCGTTGCTTCACGAGAACGACTGCTACCTCTGTGAACCGTTCTGGGGATTGCAGATTGCCGTGGCGAATGCGGAGGCCGGGCATGTCGATGCCGGGCTCGACATCATCAATGAGTTGATCGAGGCGACGGAGCAGTCCGGGCAGCACTGGCTGGATGCCGAGCTGTACCGCGTGCAGGCTGGGCTGCTGTCGCATCGTCACAGCCCCGACATGTCCGGCGCCGAGGATGCCTTCCGCCGTGCCCTCGAGATTGCTCGAAGGCAGCAGACCAGGACGTTCGAGCTGCGCAGCGCGCTGGGACTTGCACGTCTTTACAGCCGCAGCGGCCGGGCAGAGGAGATATCGCAATTGCTGGCGCCGGTGCTCGCCGGTTTCGATCCGGCGCTCGATCTTGCCGAGATCAAGGACGCGCAGGAACTGCTCACGCAGGCGCATCGGTGGCCGGACCGCCACTCGCACGCGTCTTGACGGGTGCCGCAGCGAGCGGTCACACCGGGTCCGCCACCTTCCCGCGCCCGCGCGGGTGGTGAAAGAGCAGGTTCGGATGTCGCGCGCGGCGCGAGCGATGTGAAACTGGAACTGTTGGGTTCCCGAAGTTCTACGGTGTAACGATGCGCATTTTGCTATTGCGTCCGGCGGCGCATTTGCATCTAACTTTAAGGACGCCGCCGCGGAGAATTCCGCCTTGCGGTCAAACGTTTGGAATATGTTTTTGATCCCGTGTTCGAGTGAGTATGCTGTGCGACCCTTGACGTTCCCGCAGGTGAGCATTTCCGGTGGAACTTGTAATCGCCTTCTCGCGACATTGTCGCCGGCGGATCTGGACCTCCTGAGACCCGAACTTGAGACCGTTGCGCTCGAACAGGATGCAGTCCTGGCGCGCGCCGGTGACGAGATCGACTACGTCTTCTTTCCTCACAGCGGCGCGATCCTGTTGATGATCGACATGGCGGATGGGCAGACGGTCGCAACCGGCGTGGTCGGATGCGAAGGGGCCGTGGGCAGTCTTTCGGTTCTCGGAGCCTCGCCGTCAGGCATTACCGCCGTCGTTCGTGCGGCTGGTACCGCCTCGCGGGTTCCGGCGGCGCGCTTTCACGCCGCTTTCGGGCGCAGTCCGGGGACTCGGCAGGCAATCCAGAAGCACGTCAGATCGATGCTGATCCAGTTTCAGCTCGGCTCCGCTTGCAATGCGCTCCACCCGGTCGAGGCGCGGATGGCGCGCTGGCTGCTTCAGCTTCGCGACCGCGTCGACAGCGACGTCCTCCCGCTGACCCAGCAAGCGCTGTCGCAAATCCTCGGCGTGCGACGAACGACGGTGACCTTGCTGATGGGCAATCTGCGCAAGCGCGGTGCGATCAGGTCAGATCAACGAGGCCAGATCGAGATCGACCGGGCGCGGCTATTGGCGGCGGCGTGCGAATGCCATCGCGTCATGCGTATCGAGGCCGAGGAGATCTTCTCGGGCGACAGGGTTCGAACGCGAGGAATGGCGCCGGCTAACGATCCGGGTATCCCGGAAATCGAGGCTGACGACGCCGTGTGAGCGCGTTCCCTGCTGCGATCAGCTTCCCGGCCGCCGATCAAGCTCCCGTGTCGGGGAGGATACCCTTTCGAGCTCCGCAATCTCACGCAGCACCTTTGCGGTCTCGCGCAACTCATTGCGCTTCGGACCGGGCTTCAGCCGTCGTGCTTCATCGAGAAAGTCCTTGGCCTGCAGCAGCCAGGCAGACGTTTCGGTCGAGATCTGTACCTGCGCCATGGTGTCCCTCCATCGCGGTCGTCAAAAGTGGTGGCCATTTCAGGCCGGTGAACCGCCGCCGCGGCGCCGCCGCACGCGGATGCTCGGCTCATCGACCCAGGCGTCCCGCGCAAACCAGGCGTGATCCGCGCGGCAAAATGGACAGGGCGTGCGCGAGAAGAACACGGTACTGCGTCGAAAGCTCTCGCGATCGGTCTTGATTCCGGTGGAAATCGCGTGCCCGGTTTGCGGACATCTGACCATCACCATGCCCATGAGCGCCTCCCTCCCATATTGCCTTTTGCTTTTTGCCTGTTGCCTTGCAGAATAGTCCGGCCGGTTGGATTGGCCTGATCGGTGCGCGGGGTAGTTGGGGGGGCATCGCGCACCTGCGGCGGTTGACGGAGCATCGGGCAGTGGGGGCTGCATGCTCTCGTCACTGGGCTTCTTCCAACCGGCCAGGTCCCTCCTTGAACGAATCCTCGATGTGACTTCAACGCCGCTTCTTCAGGCGGCTCGGCTGAAAACCTTGTCGCTTTCGCTCACTGCACTGCCTCCCTCGCAAGTGAAAGCATTCTCCGCAACGCTTGCCCGCGTCACGGGAGCTGACGCTCCGTGCTCAATTCAGATTGTTGGAGTGAACTTCGATCTTGTCCCGAAGCTACTGTGGGGGACGAAGATGACGCTGTCGGTTCGGTTTGCGACTCTCGCACGAAATTTTTTTGAGATTGTCAACTCAGACCAACGTATGTTTACGGAGAGTGTTGTGCATAACCTGCATGCCGTGAGCAGTGTGAGGCGCCTGCATCAGCGCGAGGTTGTGGAAGTATTCGCATTGGCCGCGCTGCGGTAAGTCGCCCGGCGAGCCTGCCCCAAACAAAAACCCCGGCATCGCTGCCGGGGTTTTGCGTTTCGTTGTCGTTGAGCGAGATCCCGGCTCTGCGGTGCACCGCTTCGCGCTGCACCGCGTCCGGGACGACTTCGTCGCTTAGAAGTCCATGCCGCCCATGCCGCCGCCCGGAGGCATCGCGGGGCCGCCGGCGTTCTTCTTCGGCAGCTCGGCAACCATCGCTTCCGTGGTGATCAGGAGCGCGGCAACCGAGGCAGCGTTCTGGATCGCGGTGCGCACGACCTTGGTCGGGTCGATGATGCCCTTCTTGACGAGGTCGGCATAGTCGCCGGTCTGGGAGTCGAAGCCGTAGTTGTAGGTCTTGTTCTCCAGGATCTTGCCGACGATGACCGAACCGTCTTCACCGGCGTTGATCGCGATCTGGCGAGCGGGAGCCGACAGCGCCTTGCGCACGATCTCGACGCCGGTCTTCTGGTCGTCGTTCTTAGTGCGCAGGCCCTTGAGCTGCTCGGAGGCACGGAGCAGGGCGACGCCGCCGCCCGGGACGATGCCTTCCTCGACAGCCGCACGGGTCGCATGCATCGCGTCATCAACGCGATCCTTGCGCTCCTTCACCTCGACTTCGGTCGCGCCGCCGACGCGGATCACCGCGACGCCGCCTGCGAGCTTGGCGAGACGCTCCTGCAGCTTCTCACGGTCGTAGTCCGAGGTGGTTTCCTCGATCTGCGCCTTGATCTGGGCAACGCGGGCGTCGATGTCGGCCTTCTTGCCGGCGCCGTTGACGATCGTGGTGTTCTCCTTGTCGATCATCACCTTCTTGGCGCGACCGAGCATCTGCAGCGTGACGTTCTCGAGCTTGATGCCGAGGTCTTCCGAGATGGCCTGGCCGCCGGTCAGGATCGCGATGTCCTGCAGCATGGCCTTGCGGCGATCGCCGAAGCCCGGAGCCTTGACGGCCGCGACCTTCAGGCCGCCACGCAGGCGGTTGACGACGAGAGTGGCGAGAGCTTCGCCTTCGACGTCCTCGGCGACGATGACCAGCGGCTTGCCGGTCTGCACCACGGCCTCGAGCAGCGGCAGCAGCTCGTTCAGCGAGGAGAGCTTCTTCTCGTTGATCAGGATGTAGGCGTCGTCCATCTCAACGCGCATCTTGTCGGCGTTGGTGACGAAGTAGGGCGAGATGTAGCCGCGGTCGAACTGCATGCCCTCGACGACGTCGAGCTCGGTCTCGAGAGACTTGGCTTCCTCGACCGTGATCACGCCCTCGTTGCCGACCTTCTTCATGGCGTCGGCGAGGAACTTGCCGATCTCGGCATCGCCGTTGGCCGAAATGGTGCCGACCTGGGCGATCTCCTCGTTCGAGGTGACCTTCTTCGAGTTCTTCTGGAGGTCCGCAACGACGGCTTCGACCGCGAGGTCGATACCGCGCTTCAGATCCATCGGGTTCATGCCGGCGGCGACCGACTTGGCGCCTTCCTTCACGATCGCCTGGGCGAGCACGGTCGCCGTGGTGGTGCCGTCGCCGGCCGCGTCAGCGGACTTGGAGGCGACTTCGCGCACCATCTGGGCGCCCATGTTCTCGAACTTGTCGTCGAGCTCGATCTCCTTGGCGACGGTGACGCCGTCCTTGGTGATGCGGGGCGCGCCGAACGACTTCTCGAGCACCACGTTGCGGCCCTTCGGACCGAGGGTGACCTTCACCGCGTTGGCGAGAACGTCGACGCCGCGCAGCATCTTGTCGCGCGCCTCGACGGAGAATTTGACTTCTTTAGCTGCCATCTGAGTTTTTCCTTGAGAGATTTAACCTGGGAGGGAGGGAGGCGCTTAGGCCGCCTTCTTCTTGGAAGCGGGGACGTCGAGCACGCCCATGATGTCGCTTTCCTTCATGATCAGCAGGTCTTCGCCGTCGATCTTGACCTCGGTGCCCGACCACTTGCCGAACAGGACGCGGTCGCCGACCTTGACGTCGATCGGGATCAGCTTGCCAGCTTCATCGCGGCCGCCCGGGCCAACGGCGATGACTTCGCCCTGGGAGGGCTTTTCCTTGGCACTGTCCGGAATGATGATGCCGCCAGCAGTCTTCTCTTCGGCGTCGATACGCTTAACCACGACGCGGTCGTGAAGCGGACGGAATTTCATGCAGTCCTCCTAAACATTTGTAGATACTGTAGATTTTTGGAGAGTTAGCAGTCCAGTCCAGCGAGTGCCAGACTGGTTGGGCAGGAGATAGGCCAAGCCTTGGCGGCGGGCAAGTGCCTCTAGCAGAAAAATTGGCACTCGTGAGTGCCGCCTGCCAAGAGGATGCCGAGATCATTTCGGCATCCTTAATGCCGCCCAAGAGGGGTTGCCGGGGCTATTAGCAGATGCGGTAAGCTGCTGCCAACGCAAGAAATTTCAACAACCTATTAAACATTTAGGCTTGAGATGGGTTAGTCGCGTGCGTCACATTTCTCTCATGTGAGCGCATCCATTGCCGGTGGTCCGGCGGGGGAGGTCGGCCACCACGTGAATGCGCTCCGTCACAGGAGGTTGGCATGGTCTCGCGAGTTGGTGGGGTTGTTTCCGACGATTTCCGGAAGCAGTTGCTGGGGTACGGGCTGACGACGGCGCAAATCCTCTATCGGATGCCGGATCACCCCTCGTTGCTGCAGACCTATGTCTGGCAGAACTACGACCTGTTTCCGAAATTTCCGGCGCTGCAGGATTTCCTCGCGTTCTGGCAGGCGAAGCTCGAAGGCCCGCTGTTTTCGGTGACGGTGGCGCATTCCAAGCTGGTTAAGCCGGCCGAGCTGCGTGCCGTCGACGGCGTGTTCCGGCTGCATTGATCAGCAAACGTAGCAGGGCGCGGCTCTGCGCCTTTGCTCGCCTCGCGGCGCGCGACTTGTGTTAGCCTCTCTCCTCACAAAAAGACGGGAGGCGAAACAATGGCCAAGAAGACGGCATCAAGATCGGCAGCCAAGACCGCGGTGAAGAAGAAATGGTCGGGGCTTGGCGCAGGCGCCAAGAAGACGTCCGCGAAATCGTCCGCGCGCAAGACCATCAAGTCGAAAGGCCGCGTCTCGGCGGCCAAGAAGAGCGCGCCGAAAGCTGCGACCAAGGCGCGGCCGAAGCAGCGCGTCGCGATCAGCCATCACCGCGAAGAGGACTTCAAGGCCGACGGGCTGCGCGCCTACGCCAAGTACCGCGACCTCGGCATATCAGCCGCGTCGCATGGTCTCGCCCAGGCGCACGTCATCCGGCTGCAGGGACCGTGCAATCCCGATGAAGTGTCGAAGCTGCACTTCCACGATGTCGACTTCCAGATGGTCTATGTGCTCAAGGGCTGGGTGAAGACCTACATGGAAGGCGAGGGCGAGACGCTGATGCAGCAAGGCAGCGCCTGGACCCAGCCGCCACGCATCCGGCACATGATCCTGGACTATTCCGACGACGTCGAACTGCTGGAGGTGATCCTGCCGGCCGAGTTCAAGACGGTGGAGTTGAAGGCTTAGGCTTTTTCGCGGCCGTCATGGCCGGGCTTGACCCGGCCATCCAGCTCGCTTCGAAAGATTCTCCTGGTCGATGGATGTCCGGGTCGAGCCCGGGCATGGCGATTTCCTAGTAGGTAGGCCGTGTACCCATAAAACCGTCGGCGTGACTCTCTTCGTCCGCTTTGTCCCGATAGCGACCAAGTTCGTGCGGCAACGCAAGATGTCGCGATGGGCCAACTGCCGACGTTCCAAAGTGAATGAGACCACCAACAGTTATTCTGTCGGCGCTATTGGAGGAGCGGCGTCAAGTAGCCCGAAACAGACTATCCCCGCAATCAGACTGCAAGACGATCCAAAGGAATCGAAACCCTTAACCTGAGCCCGCTCGGTAACCAATCATATTCCACCTTGCCGCCCAGTTGAGCGGCAATGCTGCGCTCCGCAAGCACACTCCCAAAACCCTTTGCCGAAGGCGCAGCAACAATCACTGGGCCGCCTGTCTCCTCCCATTCAAGATGCAAGTCCCCACCTTGCGTGTCCCATGCGATGTTTATTGAACCGGTTGGTTCCGACAACGCCCCATACTTGGCCGCATTCGTAGTGGTTTCATGCAGCGCGAGTGCGAGGCTTGTAACGGCCATAGCACCCACGGGGACAGTTGGTCCTCTTACCATGATGCGTTCGCTGGACGCGTCATCTTCATACGGCCGCAAGACCGTTCGCACCACGTCTCCCACCGTCGTTCGCTCGCTATGCGCCTCCGTACCCATGATTCCAGGACGGATTAGGTCCTTGGCCTGCATTAGAGCGTCGAGACGGCCTCGTAACGATTGAGCCATCTCTTGCGGAGTTCTGGCTGACCGAGCGCTCAGACTTATGATGCCGTGGAAAACGGCAAACATGTTCTTTACGCGATGGTTTGCTTCCCGAGCGAGCAACCGTTGGCGTTCTTGCGCAATTACACGTTCGGTCGTCTCACTAACGATGCAGAGTACACCGCCAGTTTCGCCAGCCTCGTTCTGAACTGGAGAATACGAGATGTCGAAATAAACTGTCTCTGGGTAGCCGTGCCGCTCAATGTAGAAGGGGCGGTCCTTCGCGAAGACTGTTTCGCCGGTGTCGAGGACGCGCCTGAGAAGCGGTCCTAAATCGTCCCACAGCTCGGCCCAATTATCGCGTGCTGGTCGCCCAAGTGCCTTTGGATGCTTTTGACCTATCGTAGGAGCATAGGCGTCGTTGTAGAGAGCGACAAATTCGGCTCCCCAAAACAGCACGATTTGTGCTTTGGCGGGCAGCATAAGGCTCACCGCGCTCCTGAGGTGCGTTGGCCACCCAACGATTGGTCCCAAGCTGGTGCTGGACCAGTCGAAAGACCGGATGAGTGCGGCAGCTTCGCCCTCAGCCCGCGGAAAATCGCCTTTTACTTCTCGAACAGTGCCCATGGCGATCAACAAAGCAAACATTGGAATCGGGAACAATGGCCCACGAAACCCTGATGTCAACAGAGCAACGACGAGATGGGCATAACGAGCTGTCGCAACGGGCCATAAGCAGTCATCAACCGCCGCTGTAGGTCGGCGGTCGGCCGAGAATGTTCCCGCCATGACGCCAAATTAGCAAAAGAACTCAATGGCTTGGAACGTTGTGCCCCTCTGTAATTGGCTGACCAGCATCCGAGGAGCCAACGATGGTCCCCCAAGCGCAGCAAAAGAGCGAACGGATCAGGGTTTTGTTCGTGGAGGACGAATGGTTCATCCGATTTGACGTAGCTGAGCAGCTTCGAGGCGCGGGGTTTGAGGTTATTGAGGCGAGGACCGCCGATGACGCGATGGACTACATCTCATCAGGCGAGCGGATTGACGCGCTGATAACCGATATCCGGATGCCCGGAACCCTTGATGGTCTGGAGTTGGCTGGGAAGATCCGCGTCATGCAACCGATGCTCCTTATCCTCGTTGCCTCTGGAAGCACAGAATTGGAGAGCGCAGCGAGCCGCGTAGGTAGGTTCATCAGCAAGCCCCACGATCCCAAGCAGATCGCGATGCTGATCGCGGAGATGCTCGGCCCGGCGCTGTAGTAAGCATGCAAGCAACAACTGTATTGATCGTCGAGCAGGACGTGCTCGTGCGCCATCCGCTGGCGGAGTACCTTCGTGAGTGCGGCTATCGCGTGATGGAAGCAACTCAACACGATGAGGCACGTGAATGCCTCGAAGGCGGGAATCACTGTATCGAAGTCGCCCTGATCGACGTAGGCGGCCCCACCGGCTCTGGGTTTGCTCTTTCTGCGTGGATACGGAGCAACTACCCAACTGTGAAGACAATGCTGGGCGCGACGGTCGGCAAGGTCCTCGCGCTCGCGGGTGACCTTTGCGAGGAAGGCCCGCAGGCAGCGAAGAAGCTGAATTATCGCCCCGTGTTGGATCACATTCGCCAACTGCTCGCGACCCGGAAGCCGCCGAAAATCACCAGCCGCGATACCCGCGCAGGATAGGTGGCTGCAAACAGTGCGCTCATCGCGCTGCCTTCGGAATTCCCATGATCACCGCTTGTGATGCGCCAATTGTTGTATCCATGATGGCGCGAACGTCGTCCATACGTTGCTCAAGGGAAGGAGCATCGGAATCCGGTCGGATAGTCCGTCGCCCCTTTTGTCGAATGTAGTGACACGCGCAAAGGCTGGCTGAAAATCGACGCGCGAGAACCCACCAAGAACCATGATGATGTCGATAGGTCCTTCACCCATCACTTGACAGGCGATATTGACCTCGCCGCTCAGAGCATATCTGGTTTCGGCTAAGGCGAACTCTGACATCCATTCCGGTCCTCGCGAGACCCGACAATTCTCCTCGGCTGAACTATGGGGGTCAGCGGATAAAGTCACCTCAGAAGTATGGCAATGTCCACAGCGGGTCATTCACGTCGAATCGCATCGGGCGGAGCCGCCGGTCGATGTCCGCAATGCTCCGTTTGCGTCCACGCCGGCACTGCGCGGCAAACGACGCTAGGGGCCAATAGCTGCCCCGCAATGTTAAGACGGCGGCGCGCACTTCGAAACTAAACACCGGCACGTCCGGTCGAATCTTCCGTGCCAACGCGACGCGCTCGTCCAACCGCAAGTAAAATGGCGAAAACCCTCTGAGAAATCTGCTACACTCGATCTATGAAAACCTTTTCAGATAAGGTCCGCGACATCGTGCGCAAGATCCCAAAGGGGAAGGCTATGACGTACAAAGCTGTCGCTGCTAAAGCCGGCAATCCGAAGGCTGCACGCGCGGTTGGTGCCATAATGCGCACGAATGACGACCCATCGATCCCCTGTCATCGCGTTATTGCAAGCGACGGCTCAATGCGCGGCTACGTGCGTCCGCGCCGCCGGCCGGCCCAACAATAATCCGCTTGACAGGAAGCTTCACCGCGTCAGCACCGCCTCGGATTGCGCGGAGCCTGTCATCGGGCGCGCGTTCGCGCGACCCGTTGGCTCCATCCGGGCTACTGCGACTACGGCTGCGTCAGCATCCCCACGATCGCGCCCATCAGGCAGGTCGTCAGCGTGCCCGAGACGATCGACTTCAGCCCGAGCGCGTTGATCTCGTCGCGCCGCTCGGGCGCCATGATGCCGAGGCCGCCGATCATGATGCCGAGGCTCGCGAAGTTGGCAAAGCCGCACATCGCGTAGAGCATGATCAGCCGCGAGCGCGGATCGAGCGCGTCGGGGCCGAGCTTCGACAGGTCGACATAGGCGATCAGCTCGTTCAGCACGGTCTTGGTGCCCATCAGGCTTCCCGCCGTGATCGCCTGCGGCCAGGGCAGGCCCATCAGCCAGCACACCGGCGCCATGACGTAGCCGAGCAGGCGCTGCAGCGAGATTTTCGCGCCGCCGATCTCCGGCAGCAGGCCGATGATCGCGTTCGCCAGATACACCAGCGCGACCAGCACCAGCAGCATCGCGATGATGTTCATCAAGAGCTCGAGCCCGGCGGCCGTGCCCTTCACGATGGCGTCCATCGTCGACGACACCTGGATATCGGGATTGTCGAGCGATCCGCCGGTGCGCTTGTCCAACGTCTCCGGCACCATGATCAGGCTCACCAAAATTGCGGCCGGCGCGCCGAGCACCGAGGCGATGACGAAATGCGCGGCCGCATCCGGGATCAGCGGCGCGAGCAGCGTGGCATACAGCACCAGCACCGTGCCGGCGATCCCGGCCATGCCGCCGGTCATCACCAGAAACAATTCGGAGCGCGTCAGCTGTGCGAGATAGGGGCGGATGAAGAGCGGCGCTTCCACCATGCCGAGGAAGATATTGGCCGCGGTCGAGAGCCCGACCGCGCCGCCGACGCCGAGCGTGCGCTCCAGGATCCAGGCCATGCCGCGCACGACAGGCGGCAGCACGCGCCAATAGAACAACAGCGTCGTCAGCACGCTCATCACAAGCACGATCGGCAGCGCCTGGAAGGCGAGGATGAAATCCGAGCCGGGCGCCTTGGGATCGAACGGCGCCGGGCCGCCGCCGACATAGCCGAACACGAAGGCAGTGCCGGCGCGCGTCGCGGCGGCGATGGTGCCGACGGCGTCATTGATCGCGCCGAAGGCCTGCGTCACCAGCGGCACCTTGATCAGCACCAGAGCCGTGACGATCGTGACGACAAGCCCGATCGCCGCCTGGCGCAGCGACACCTTCAGGCGATTCTCGCTCAGCGCCCAGGCGATCAAGAGCAACGCCACCACGCCGAACGCCGATTGCAACTGCAGCATCATGCCCCCAAGAACTCTCGCGGGATTATGGGCAGGGGCCTCGCGCAGCGCAATGCTGTTGCGCGTTCATCTCGTATCCATTGACAAGTTGCAGGCGCTCGGCCACGCAATCATCCATGTCCTCCGCCACGCCGGCCGGCGCCCGCGATCTGCTCGGCCACAGACCCTTCCTGTTCTTCTTGTCGTCGCGCAGCCTGTCGCGCTTCTCCAGCCAGATCGGCGCGGTGGCGATCGGCTGGCAGATCTATGATCTGACCGGCAGCGCGTTCGACCTCGGCATGGTCGGACTGGTGCAGTTTCTGCCGACGGCACTCTTGGTGTTCGTCGCCGGCCACGCCGCCGACCGCTTCGAGCGCAAGCGCGTGGTGCAGGCCTGCCGGATCGCGGAGGCGCTGACCGCATTGTTTCTCGCCGGAAGCACCTTTGCCGGTACCATCTCCGAGATCCAGATCTTCGTCGCGACCTTTGTGCTCGGGATCGCCGGCGCGTTCGAGAGTCCGGCCACCGCCGCGCTGTTGCCGCTGATCGCGCCGCAAGGCTCGCTGCAGCGGGCGACCGCGATCTCGAGCGGCGCGGCGCAGGTCGCGACCATCACCGGACCCGCGCTCGGCGGCTTCGCCTATGCCCTGATGCCGGGCGCGCCCTACGGCATCATGATGGTGTTCTGGCTGTTCGGCGCGCTGCTCACCGGCGGCATCGGCCGGCTGCAGCAGGCGCCGGTGAAGAACGGCGGGGCGTCGGACGACCTGTTTGCCGGCGTTACCTTCGTTCGCAGCAATCCGGCGATCCTCGGCACCATCTCGCTCGACCTGTTCGCGGTGCTGTTCGGCGGCGTCACCGCGCTGCTGCCGATCTATGCGCGCGATATCCTGCAAGCCGGCCCGCTCGGCCTCGGCATCCTGCGCGCCGCGCCCGCGGTCGGTGCGCTGCTCATGACGATGGTGCTGGCGCGGCACACCATCAACCGCCGCGTCGGCATGCGCATGTTCCAGGCGGTGATCGTGTTCGGCGTCGCGACGGTGGTGTTCGCGCTGTCGCACTGGCTGTGGCTGTCGGCGCTGGCGCTCGCGGTGCTCGGCGCTGCGGACACGATCAGCGTCGTGATCCGCTTCTCGCTGGTGCAGCTCGCCACCCCCGATGAGATGCGCGGCCGCGTCGGCGCGGTGAACTTCCTGTTCATCAACGCGTCCAACCAGCTCGGGCAGTTCGAGAGCGGCGTCACCGCGGCGCTGCTCGGCACCGTGCCGTCGGCCGTGCTTGGCGGCGTCGCCACGGTCGCGGTCGCGCTGCTCTGGATGAAGCTGTTCCCGACGCTGCGGGACGTCGAGAAGCTGGAGTAGGGGCTTTCGCTCCACCCGTCATTGCGAGCGAAGCGAAGCAATCCATCTCACCGCATGCCGAGATATGGATTGCTTCGTCGCTGACGCTCCTCGCAATGACGGAATCGGCTCCGGCTGCAACGGATGTGATAGCCCCCGGAGCGAGGCCACTTGCAGGATTTCGGAATAATGGAAAAGTATCGCTGATTTGCCCGACGTGTCAAGTTGCCGTGTCGAACGCCGGCAGCTGCCGGCTCCTTTGCATGGGGTTGTTTTCGATAATTTGGCGGCGCGCCCGGCGACGGCCGGCCGGGACAAGCCCGGCCGGGCGTCGTGAGGGTCCTGCCGCAAGCAGGGAGGAGAAGATCAGCCCCGGCCGACGAACGGCATCTTGGTCGCCATGACCGTCATGAACAACACGTTGGCGTCGAGCGGCAGGCCGGCCATGTAGGCCACGGCGTCGCCGACCGCCTTGGCGTCCATGCGCGGCTCGTGCTTGGTGGTGCCGTCCGGCTGCAGCACGCCGGGGCCGTTGACCATGCGGTCGGTCATCGGGGTCGCGGCATTGCCGATATCGACCTGGCCGACCGCGATGTCATACATGCGGCCGTCGAGGTTGGACGACTTGGTGAGGCCGGTGATGGCGTGCTTGGTCGAGGTGTAGGCGGCCGAGAACGGCCGCGGCGCATGCGCCGAGATCGAGCCGTTGTTGATGATGCGGCCGCCGCGCGGCTTCTGGTCCTTCATGATGCGGAAGGCGTGCTGGGTGCACAGGAACGGCGCGGTGAGGTTGGTGTTGACCACCGCCTGCCACTGCTCGAGCGGCAGATCCTCGAAGTTCACCGGCGGCGCGCCCATGCCGGCGTTGTTGAAGAGAACGTCGAGCCGGCCATAGGTCGCCTTCACCTTGTCGAACAGGGCTGCGATCGCGGCCGGATGGGCCATGTCGGCCGAAACGCACAGGCTCTTGCCGGCGGGGCCGAGCTTGGCGGTCTCTTCCAGCATCTCCATGCGGCGCCCGGCGAGCACCACGGTGTAGCCCTTGTCCATCAAAGCGAGCGACGCGGCGCGTCCGACGCCGGTGCCGGCGCCGGTCACGAGTGCGATCTTGCTGGTTGCCTCAGTCATCCGAGTTTCCTCTTACTTGGTTTTTGCTTCGGTTTCGTTCTTGTAGGGGGGCCGTGGAATGTTCTGGTGCGCCGCGCGCAGCGCCGCCGACCAGCGTGAGCGCAGGTCGTGGAAATAGGGCTCGCCGGCCTCGATGCGGTGGTTGAGGTCGGCCTCGCAGGCGTCCGTGCGCACCACCAGCACGTCGATCGGCAGGCCGACGCCGAGGTTGGAGCGCATCGTCGAATCCATCGAGATCAGCCCGGTCTTCAGCGCCTCGTAGAGCTCGACGTCGTAATGCATGGCGCGGTCGAGCACCGGCTTGCCGTATTTGTGCTCGCCGATCTGCAGGTACGGCGTGTCGGTGGTGCACTCGATGAAGTTGCCGGCGGTGTAGACCATGAACAGGCGCATCCGCGAGCCCTTGATCTGGCCGCCGAACAGGAACGAGACGTCGAAGGAGATGTCCTCGGCGCGCAGCGCGTCGCCCTCGGTGGCGTGCACGGAGCGGATGGCGCGGCCGATCCGCTGCGCCGCCTGGAACATGGTCGGGGCGTTCATCAGCGTCTCGAGCTCGCCGGTGTCCGGATTTTCCATGCCCTCGGTCAGGGTCGACAGCACCGACTGGCTGATCGCGAGATTCCCGGCGCTGGCGATCGCCATGATGCGGTCGCCAGGCTTTTCGAAGATGTGCAGCTTGCGGAAGGTCGAGACGTTGTCGAGGCCGGCATTGGTGCGGGTATCGGCGATCATGACGAGCCCGTCGCGCACCAGAATTCCGCAGCAATAGGTCATTTAAAGCCCTCAGACGGTCCGAGTTTCTCGGCGGGAAACTAGTAGCCAATTTCGGGGATGCATCCAACCCCAATTCCCCGTGACGGGACGTGCGATGGCCGGTCGCACGGGTCGGGGCCGCCGGTCCCGGCGGTGGTCCGTCCGGGTGCCCTGTTCCGGCCATCGAGGTCGCGAGCATTCCGGTCTCGCTCTGCGTGGCGCGCAGCCGGCAATGATCTTCGCCTTGCGTCGTTGCGGGGGGCGGGGTGTTGTGCTCGACTGCCTGCAACCGACGACAACAAGAAATTTCGGGAGGCGGGAATGAAGTCGGAGGCCAAGCGGTCTTAGGAAGACAACTATAACACTCAACTCCTTGGCTCACAGAACGACATGGCTACGATCCGACTTCACAACGACAACCCGCCCTCGACCTCGCTGCTCGAGGAATCCACCATCGCCTCGGTGATGCCGTTCGCGGCCGTCTTCAACAACCTCGTGGTGTTCGATCCGGCCAAGGTGCACGAAAGCATCGACACCGTGATCCCCGATCTCGCCGAGAGCTGGTCGTGGGACCAGACCAACACAAAGCTTACCTTCAAGCTGCGGCACGGCGTGAAGTGGCATGACGGTCAGCCGTTCACGGCCAGGGACGTGCAGTGCACCTGGCGGATGCTGATCGGCAAGAGCGAGACCCAAGACGTCAAAACACCGGACTTCAAGCGCAATCCGCGCAAGGTCTGGTACTCGAAGCTGAGGGATGTCAGCATCAATGGCGACGATGAGGCGACCTTCGAGCTGACCGAGCCGCAGCCCGGCCTGCTGGCGCTGCTCGCCAGCGCCTTCTCGGTTGTCTATCCCTGCCACGTGCCGCAGCAGGTGATGCGCACCAAGCCGGTCGGCACCGGGCCGTTCAAGTTCGTCGAGTTCCGGCGCGGCGACTCTATCCGTCTGGTCCGTAACCCCGATTACTTCAAGAAGGACCGGCCGTATCTCGACGAGATCACGGTGCGCTCGATCGATAGCCGCGCCACCCGCATGCTGGCGTTCGCGACCGGCGACTACGACATCACGTTTCCGTCCGACGTCAGCATTCCCCTGATGAAGGACGTCAAGGCGCGGGCGCCGAACGCGATCTGCGAGATGACGTCGACCAATCTGCAGATCAATCTTCTGGTCAACCGCGTCAATCCGCCGTTCGACAATCCGGATATCCGCAAGGCGATGTCGCTGGCGCTGGATCGGAAGGCCTTCAACAGCATCCTGTTCGAAGGCAGCGGGCGGCTCGGGGGCGCGATGCAGGCCAAGCCCGAAGGCGAGTGGGGCATGCCGCCGGAGATCCTGTCGACGCTGATGGGTTACGGTCCCGATACCGGGAAGAACCTCGCCGAGGCGCAGGCGATCATGCAGAAGCTCGGCTACAGCGACGCCAAGCCGCTGTCGATCAAGATCCAGACCCGGAACCTGCCGACCTATCGCGACCCGGCGGTGATCCTCGCCGACCAGCTCAAGAAGATCTATATCACGGCCGAGCTCGACATTCTGGACACGCCGCGCTGGTACTCGCGGCTGCAGCGCAAGGACTACACCATCGGCCTCAATGTCACCGGCGTCAGCGTCGACGATCCCGACGGCAATCTGGTCGAGAACTATTCCTGCAACTCCGAGCGCAACTACACCCAGTATTGCAACGCCGAGGTCGACAAGCTGCTGGCGGCGCAGTCGCGCGAGGTCGACAAGGACAAGCGCCGCAAGATCGTGTTCGACATCGAGCACCTGCTGGTCGACGACGCCGCGCGGCCGGTTATCCTGCACTCATCGGCCGGCAATTGCTGGCAGCCCTACGTGAAGAATTTCCATCCGCACGACAACAGCCAGTACAACAATCTGCGCTTCGAGGATGTCTGGCTGGATAAGTAGCGCGTGGTGGCCCGCCGGCGACGACGTGTGCCGTTGCCCTCGTGCGCTTCGTATCCTTATTTATTCACACGACCAAAGCCGCGGCTGGTCCTGCGCATGCGCGCACTCCCGCGCCGATCGCCGGGGCAAGTCTGCGACGGCGCCCGTCAGTCAGGCCGCGCAGAGATCCATCGGGATATCCGACGTAGCTACGGGAGCTCGGATATCAGCTTGGTCCACTCCGCCTCCGGCCAGGCCCGTGAGGTGCAAGTGCGTATGTTTCCCAGAGAGCTGAGGGCAAGCGCGAGCTTTGTGATGTTGTCGCCGAGCGGTGCTTCGGCGAGGAGAAGGATGTCATGCTCGCCGGAGGTGAGATAGACCTCCTTGATTTCGACACCGAGAGTCTTGGCGAGTTCTTTCGCCGCTCGGCTGCGCTTGGGAGCTTCCTTGACATTACGAATTCCCTGGTCGGTCCAGTCGATCCTCAATATGAATGTCGCCATGTCGTCCTCCAAGGGTTGAGCACTGCCCTTGTCTGCCGCGCGCGCGGCAGGCCAACCTGCTTCATGTTGAAGTTGAGGGAGCGCCACATAAGGCAGGCGCTGCTTTCAGACTGCGATGCCTGCCGACGGCCTGACCGCTGCCCGTTCCTTCAAACGGCGACGTCGGCCCGTCCCGTCCAAGGGCAGCTCGCTGCAGATTACGCCATGTCCCTTGCTCGAGAAAGAGGGCTCCCCGCGTTGTGATCGGGACCGCGGTGGCCTCGCGTAAGCGAGGGCGCCGCGTCAAGATCACACCCTCTGCGCAAGGATGCGGCCGCAGACCTTCGCGCGCCGGGCAGCTATCCGATGCAAGTCAGCTGTGGGTGTAGTCACCGGGTTTCAACCCGAGCGCCTTGACAGCTGCTTCGGGAAGCGGCCCCCACGCTTCGACCGTTTCATTCGGGGCCATCATGTCCGCAATAATTGCCGTGGCCTTTGCCGCGTCTCCTTCAGCCACGAAGAAGACCGAGCGAACAGGCGGGCCGCCGTCCAACGGCGCAGTTGTTACGAGGACAACCTGACCATTTGCCATGCTCTCTTATACCGCAGTCGCGGCGCCGTTCCACGGATCCTGTCGATCGATCATCACGACCCGGCCGCTGACGCGTGCGCCAAGAGCGATGCTGCCACGGTATTGCATCGTCGCGGCCCTAACACCAAATAACTGAATGTGGGAGGCAGAACCGCTCCAGGAATGAGCGCGTGGCCAGCAAAAGAGCAAACGAAGAGCTCCCCGTCATTGCGCGCTTTGAGGTGCGCCGCCGCAATTACCTCGCGCCCGATGGCTCGATAGAGCGGCCGCTTCCTGCCTTCGCCACCGATGCCAAGCTGCTGGTCGAACTTTACCGGTCGATGGTGCTCTTGCGTCTGTTCGACCGAAAGGCTGTTGCATTGCAGCGCACCGGTCGGCTGGGAACCTATGCCATTTCGCTCGGCCAGGAGGCGGTGTCGGTCGGGATTGCGAGTGCGATGCGGGAGGATGACGTTCTGTTGCCCTCCTATCGCGACAACGGCGCGTTGCTCTGGCGTGGCGTCGCGCTGGAGGAGATCCTGCTGTTCTGGGGCGGCGATGAACGCGGCAATCAATTCTCCGGTCCGGTGCACGATTTCCCGTTCTGCGTTCCCGTCGGATCACAGGCGCCGCATGCCGCCGGCGTTGCCTACGCCCTGAAGTTGCGCAAGGAGCCGCGCGTGGCCGTCTGCATGTTCGGCGACGGCGCCACCTCGAAAGGCGATGTCTACGAGGCCATGAATTTCGCCGGCGTTCACAAATTGCCGCTCGTGTTCGTCGCCACCAACAATCAATGGGCCATATCGGTGCCGTTGCGTCTGCAGACGGGTTCCGAGACGCTGGCGCAGAAGGCCATCGGCGCCGGGTTCAGCGGCGAGCAGGTGGACGGGAGTGACGTGGTGGCGATGCGTGCCGCGGCCGAGGAGGCCATTGCCACTGCCCGCGACGGCAAGGGCCCTCACTTCATCGAAGCGGTCACCTATCGGCTCGGCGATCACACGACGTCAGATGATGCATTGCGCTATCGTTCGGCCGAAGAAGTCCAGGCGCATTGGAAGGAAGAGCCGATCGCGCGCCTCCGGTCCTATCTTGTGGGTCAGAAGATGTGGACCAAGGCGGATGAGGAGCGGCTTGCCGCCGAGTGCCATGAGCGCATCGAGGCGGCGGTGGAGCGCTATCTGAAGACGCCGCCACGCCGAGCAGAAACCATGTTCGACAACCTCTATGCCGATCTGCCCGAGGCGTATGCCGCGCAGCGTCGCGAACTTGCAGGAGAGGACGATGCTTGAACTCACGTTGGTCGAAGCCATCAATCTGGCGCTCGGCCGCGCGATGGCGGATGATCCCGATGTGGTCGTGCTCGGCGAGGATGTCGGCGTCAATGGCGGCGTCTTCCGCGCGACCGTCGGCTTGCAGGAGCGCTTCGGTCCGGAGCGCGTCCTCGATACGCCGCTTGCCGAACTCCTGATCAGCGGGCTTTGCGTCGGTATGGCCGCGCAGGGACTGAAGCCCGTGGGCGAAATCCAGTTCATGGGATTTATTTATCCCTGTCTCGATCAGCTGGTGAACCACGCATCACGGCTGCGCAACCGTACCCAGGGACGGCTCACTTGTCCGATGGTCCTGCGGACGCCGCATGGTGCCGGCATTCGCGCGCCCGAGCATCATTCCGAAAGCACCGAGGCGATGCTGGCCCACATTCCGGGCTTGCGTGTCGTGGTGCCTTCGTCGCCGGAGCGCGCCTATGGACTTCTCCTCGCCGCGATCCGCGATCCCGATCCGGTGGTGTTCCTGGAGCCGACGCGGTTGTACCGCGCCGTGAAAGGCGAGGTCGAGGACAACGGCGAAGCCTTGCCGATGGATCGCGCCTTTGTCGAGAGGGAAGGTCGCGACGTCACGCTGATCAGCTGGGGTGCGATGCTGAAGGAAACGATGGCCGCAGCGGACGCGCTCGCCGACGGGGGCATCGCTGCCGAGGTTATCGACCTCGCCACGCTCAAGCCCTACGATGAAAACACCGTGCTCAGGTCGGTCACAAAGACCGGGCGCTGCGTCATCGTGCACGAGGCCGCGCACACCGGCGGATTTGGGGCGGAGATCGCGGCCATGATCGCCGAGCGCGGACTGTCCTCGCTGCTCGCACCCGTGACCCGCGTCACCGGCTACGACACGATCATTCCGATGGCCCGCCTCGAGCAACGCTACATGCCGTCGGTCGGACGCATCGTGACCGCAGCCCGAAAGGCGCAACAGTACAACTGAACACCGACGGACCTTGTGCCATGCGCCAGTTCACGTTGCCGGACCTTGGTGAAGGTCTTGAAGAAGCCGAGATCGTCACTTGGTACGTCAACGAGGGCGATCACGTCGTGACCGATCAGCCGCTCGTTTCGGTCGAGACCGACAAGGCGGTGGTCGAGATACCGGCGCCGTCGAGCGGACGCATCGCGCGCCTGTTCGGTGCCAAGGGCGATATCGTGAAGGTCGGCGCGCCGCTCGTCGAGTTTGCCGAGGACGCCGGGCAGGACACCGGCACGATTGTGGGCGAACTCGACACCGGCGAGCAACGGCCGGCGCCAGCAACTGCTTCGCCGCCCAGCGGGCAGGGAGCCCAAGTGTTTCCGGCAGTGCGCGCCCTTGCGCGCAAGCTTGACGTCGCGCTCGATCTCGTCGAGGCGACCGGGCCCGGCGGCACCATCACGCGGGCCGATGTTGAGAGGGCGGCGAAGCGGATGTCTCACAGCGGACCCGCCGAGCCGCTGCGCGGCTTGCGCCGCGCGATGGCCCAACGCATGACGGCAGCGCATGCGGAAATCGTCCCCGCGACGGTCACCGATGAGGCCGACATCGACGATTGGCGGCAGGGCGAGGACGTGACAATCCGCCTGGCGCGGGCGATCGCCGCTGCCTGCAAGGCAGAGCCCGCGCTCAATGCCTGGTATCATTCCGATACGGGAGAACGGCGCCTGATCGAGCGCATCGATCTCGGCATCGCCGTCGACACCGGCGGCGGCCTGATCGTTCCCGTGCTGCGCAATGTCGCGGAGCGGAGCGTGTCGGACCTGCGGGCCGGACTCGACCGTCTGCGAGCCGACGCAATCGCGCGCGCGATACCCCCGGAGGAACTGCGCGGTGCGACGATCACGTTGTCGAACTTCGGAATGATCGGAGGCCGGTTTGCCAATCTCATCATCGTGCCGCCGCAGACGGCGATCGTCGGCGCCGGGCGGATTTCGGAGCGCGTGGTCGCGCTTCGGGGGCAGGTTGCGGTCCGACGCACGCTGCCGCTATCGCTGACCTTCGATCATCGGGTGGTGACGGGCGGCGAAGCTGCCCGTTTCCTGGTTGTCCTCAAATCCGACGTTGAGCGCATTTCGTGACATCACTCATCCGCGAGACAGGCAGGAGCGTCACGGCTCCTGGCTTCGTCCCGCAGGTGCATCGACGAGGAAGGCCTCGTCGACCGGCACGCCGAGCGCCGTGACCAGCCGGTTGGTCTCGGCGGCCATGCCGACGATTGCCAGCATTTCCTGATATTCGGCGTCGGTCATGCCCTTGGCGCGGGCGCTCGCGGTGTGCGAGTGAATGCAATAGCTGCAGCCGTGGGCCACCGAGACGGCGACGTAGAGCATCTCCTTGACCTTCGGGTCGAGTGCGCCGGGTGCCATCACCTCCTTGATGCTCTCCCAGGTCCGCCGCAGGGTCTTCGGATCATGCGCCAGCGCGCGCCAGAAATTGTTGACGAAGTCCGAGTTCCGCGTCTTGCGGATGTCGTCGAAGACGGCGCGTGCTTCCGCCGAGAGCTCGTCGTCGGAAAGCAGTTTTACGGTGGCCATTGCTTGTCCCGCTGGTGTGGTTTGAAGCAGCGATCATAGCACCCCTGCGGACATTGCGAGGAGCGAAGCGGCGAAGCAATCCATGCCTCCGCAAGCGATCAGATGGATTGCTTCCCGGAGCCTGTCATCGGGCGCGCGTTCGCGCGACCCGTTGGCTCGCAATGACGGACGCGGAGAGGGATCAGCGCTACGACTGCGTCTGGCTCTGCCACTGTCCGGGGCGGCCGGCCTGGTCGACCTTGACCGCGACCGTCAGCGTCTCGTTGCCGCCGCCATAGCGGGTGCCGCGGACCGGGGCGGCGCCGAGATAGTCGAGGCCGATCGCGACGCGGGCATGGGCGTCGGTGGTGCAGATGCCGTTGGCGGCGTCGAAGCCGATCCAGCCGAGATCGGGCACGAAGGCCTCGGCCCAGGCGTGGCCGGCCTGCTGGTTGACCATGCCGTCGGAGCGCAGGAAGTGGCCGGAGACGAACCGCGCCGGAACGCCGCCGGCGCGCGCGCAGGCGATCAGGATGTGCGCGTAGTCCTGGCAGACGCCGCGCTTCAGCGCGAACGCCTCGGCGGCCGAGGTGGCGCTGTTGGTCGGGTCCTCGTCGAAGGTCATGTGCTCGTAGATCTGCACCATCAGCGCGTGCAGGAAACCGAGCACGTCGGCGCCGGCTTCCGCGCGCAGCTCGCGCACGATGGCCGTCATTGCCGGGTTGAGATCGGTCAGCGGTGTGGGACGCAGGAACAGGCTCGGCGGAAACCGCTCGTCGCTGCCGCGCAGCACGCCGCCGGTATCCTGGGTCTCGATCAGGCCCTCGCAATGGATCGTGAGGTCGGCGATCGAGCCGTGCGTCAGCACATGGGTGACGTTGCCGAAGGCGTCCTCATGGGTGTCGAGCCGGGAATCGGTCGAGACGTCGATCTGCCAATCCGCGACATACTGGCCGTCATGGCTGCCGGGCGTCATCCGCAGAATCTGGATCACGCCCGAGGCCGCCGGCTCGTAACGATAGGTGGTGGTGTGGGCTATCCGCAGGCGCATGGCTCAACCGGTGTTCAATCGGTTTTTTCAGGGCAGGAGTGTCATGCCCGGACCCTTCCCGGGCACCCACGTGTTTCTTCCTAATCGGCCGCGAAAGCAAGATGTCGATGGCGGTCACCTACGTCACGAAAGACGCGCTTCGCGCTTTTGCCCGGCCATGACGAGATTTTGCCTCAAAACCGGTCAGATCAGGTACTGCTTGGTGATGATCTCACCGAGCCGTGAGTTGTCCGCGATGAACTCCTGGATGAATTCGTGCACGCCGTGCTGGAAGATATCGTCCATGTTGCTGTGCTCGAGCCGGTTCCTGATGCCGCGGGCATGGCGTTGCGAGGCGCCCTGGCGGCCATAGGCGACGCCGATCTGGTCGAGGTTGCGCACGAGGTTGCTGTAGCAGCTCGCAAGCGAGCGCGGCAGCGTATCGTTGAGGATCAACAGGTCGGCGATCAGCCAGGGCTTCAGGGTTTCCCGGTAGACCCAGTGATAGGCGGTCGTTGCCGACACCGAGCGCAGAATCGAGGTCCACTGGTAGTAATCCAGCGGGCCGCCGACATGCTCCTCCTCGGGTAACAGCATGTGATACTTCACGTCGAGAATCCGCGCGGTATTGTCGGCGCGCTCGAGATGGACCCCGAGCCGCGAGAACCAGTAGGCGTCGTTGCGCAACATGGTGCGGTAGGCCGAGCCGTCGAAGCGCAGCGAGGTCTCCTGTACGAAGCGCAGGAATTTGGCGAGCTCCTCGCGGTTGGCGGGACCCTTGTTCCAGACCGCCTGCAGCTCGATCCACGCCGAATTGATGGTGTCCCACATCTCCGACGTCAGCGCTGTCCGTACCGAGCGTGAATTGAGCCGCGCCGCCTCGATGCAGTTCTTGATCGAGGACGGATTTTCCGACGAGAAGGAGAGATACTCGATGACGTTCCGCTCGTCGGCTTCCTCATAGTGATCGTAGAAGCTTGCGCCGACGCCGGCGGTGAGCAGTGCGGAATCCCACTCATTGGTCTTGCCGACATAGGCCGCGGGCAGCGCGGTGACGCGCAACGTCGCATCGATGGTGCGCGCCAAATATTCGGCGCGTTCGACATAACGGGCCAGCCAGAACAGGTTTTCGGCGGTGCGCGACAGCATGCGATAGTCCCTACAAGGCGAAACGTGTTTCACCTCCCCCTGAAAGGGGGAAGTCGACGCGCAGCGGCGAGTGGGGGTTTTCTCTCCATTCGGCGTATGCGGCCGACCCCCACCCCGACCCTCCCCCTTGCAGGGGGAGGGAGGGCTCGCGCAGCGCGTTTGGCTTCAAATCACTCACTCAGTATCCAGGTGTCTTTGGTGCCGCCGCCCTGGCTCGAATTGACGACGAGCGAGCCTTCCTTTAGCGCGACGCGGGTCAGCCCGCCGGGCACGATGGTGGTGTGGCTGGAGCCGGTCAGCACGAACGGGCGGAGGTCGACATGACGCGGCGCCAGCCCCTTGTCGGTGCAGGTCGGGCAGGTCGACAGCGCCAGCGTCGGCTGGGCGATGAAGCCTTCCGGCTCGCGCTTGAGCTTGTCGCGGAACGCCTCGATCGTCGCCTTGGTGGCGGCGGGGCCGATCAGCATGCCGTAGCCGCCCGAGCCGTGCACCTCCTTGACGACGAGGTCGGCGAGGTTGTCGAGCACATAGGACAGATCCTGCGGTTCGCGGCAGCGCCAGGTCTGCACGTTCTTCAGGATCGGCTCCTCGCTGAGATAGAATTTTACGATGTCCGGCATGTAGGAATAGATCGCCTTGTCGTCGGCGATGCCGGTGCCGACTGCATTGGCGAGCGTGATGTTGCCGGCGGCGTAGGCCGACATCAGCCCGGGGACGCCGAGCGCGGAGTCCGGCCGGAAGGTGAGGGGATCGAGAAAATCGTCGTCGACGCGGCGGTAGATCACGTCGACCCGCTTCAGCCCCTCGGTGGTGCGCATGAACACCTCGTCGTTCTTGACGATGAGGTCGCGCCCCTCGACCAGTTCGATGCCGAGCTTGTCGGCGAGGAAGGAGTGCTCGTAATAGGCCGAGTTGTAGACGCCGGGCGTCATCAGCGCGACTGTCGGCTCGGCGGAGGCGCTGTGCGGCGCCACCGACCGCAGCGCCGACAGCAGCTCGTCCGGATAACGGTCCACCGGCGCGACGCGGTGCCGCGCGAACAGGTCCGGAAACAACCTCATCATGATCTCGCGGTTTTCCAGCATGTAGGACACGCCGGATGGCGTGCGCGCATTGTCCTCCAGCACGATGAAATTGTCGGGATCGGTGCGGATGATGTCGATGCCGGCGATGTGGACGTAGATGTCGTGCGGCACGTCCTGGCCGTTCATCTCCGGCCGGAACACCGGGTTCTGGAAGATCAGGTCCTCGGGGATGACGTTGGCGCGCAGGATGTCGCGGCCGTGATAGATGTCTTTCAAGAACATGTTGAGCGCGAGTACGCGCTGCTTGAGGCCCTTCTCCAGCAGCGTCCATTCGGTCGCCGACATGATGCGGGGGATGACGTCGAACGGGATCAGCCGCTCCTGGGCCTCGGCATCGCCATAGACCGCGAAGGTGATGCCGATCCGGCGGAACAGCAGCTCCGCTTCCTGGCGTCGATATTCGAGCGCATCCGGCGGCGTCTCTTTGAGCCAGCGGGAGAGCTCCTGGTAGGCCGGGCGGAGATCCTCGCCGAGGCCATTCATCTCGTCGAACGCGACTGCCATATAGCCCGACTGCCCTCCCAAGCCCTGTGACACAGTGCATGACTTGATGGGATGGTAGCAAGGGGCGGGCCAGCGCGATATGCATTGGCTTGCGGCATTTGCTATGGGTGAGGTGGAAGGCCTGCCCGAAAAACCGGCTGAGGTCTGCTTAATTCGGCGGCAAAACCCCGTGACATCAAGGCATTGGATCGGCAATGTCAGGGGATCAAGTTAGGGAATGAGACCATGAGCGAGATCGTCACGGCGGGGATATTGGTGATCGGCGACGAGATCCTGTCCGGCCGGACCAAGGACAAGAACATCGGCTTCATCGCCGAATACCTGACCAACATCGGCATCGACCTGAAGGAAGTCCGCGTCGTCGCCGATGACGAGGCCGACATCGTCTCCGCCCTTGATGCGCTGCGGCATAGGTACGCTTACGTGTTCACCACCGGCGGCATCGGGCCGACCCATGACGACATCACCGCCGACAGCGTGGCGAAGGCGTTCGGGGTCGATATCCATCATCACCCCGAGGTGGTGGCGCGGTTCAGGGAGCGCTGGAGCGAGCAGGACCTCAACGAGGCGCGGCTGCGGATGGCCCGGGTGCCCGACGGCGCCGAGCTGATCCAGAGCGCGACCATCCTGGCGCCGGGCTTCAAGCTCGGCAATGTCATCGTGATGGCCGGCATCCCCAGCATCATGCAGGCGATGATGGACATCGTGGCGCCGACCCTGAAGTCCGGCGTGCGGATGCTGTCGGATTCGGTCAGGGCCGATGCGCGGGAAGGCGACATCGGCGGCCCGCTGCGGGCGATCGCGGAAGCCAATCCCGACACCATCATCGGCAGCTATCCGTTCCAGGACGAGAACCAGAAGCCGAACACCAATCTCGTGGTCCGCTCGCGCGATCCGGAAAAGCTCGCCGCGGCGATGATCGCGGTGAAGGAGATGCTGAAGCAAGTGCAGGCCGCGCAGAAGAAGCCGGCGGGTTGAGACGATATGGCTGAACGAAATTCCGAACCGAGTGCACAGGAGCGAGCCGGCAGGCCGTTTCCGGTCTCGTGGGATCAATTCCATCGGGACTGCCGGGCGCTGACCTGGCGGCTCAATGAGGTCGGCCCGTTCCAAGCGGTGATCGCGATCACCCGCGGCGGGCTGGTGCCCGCGGCGATCGTGGCGCGCGAGCTCGGCTTGCGGGTGATCGATACCGTCTGCGTCGCCAGCTACGACCACGACAAGCAGGGCGACCTGAAAGTGCTCAAGGGCATTTCGGAGCAGACTGCCAAGCTCGGCGGCGGCACCGGCAAGGGGCTCTTGATCGTCGACGACCTCGTCGATACCGGCAAGACCGGCAGGCTGGTGCGCCAATTGCTGCCCGATGCGCATTTCGCGACCGTGTACGCCAAGCCGAAGGGCCGGCCGCTGGTCGACACCTACATCACCGAGGTGTCGCAGGACACCTGGATCTACTTTCCCTGGGATACCGCGCTGTCGTTCCAGCCGCCGATCCGCGACGGGGCGGCGTGAGGAGTCACCTCGCCCCGCTTGCGGCAGGGGTGTCCGGGGAAATTCAGGCATAGTGGAGCTCCATCTGGTCAGGTGAGATGGTTGATTTCCGACGGCTGGG
>NZ_JAUMTJ010000056.1:0-61044 GCF_032654765.1 Bradyrhizobium sp. 33ap4
GCCCGGAATTACCGGGCCGTCGTCACTCTCGCTGCCATCGTCCTATGGCTGCGATAAGTGTCCACACCACCTAGCGCTTGCCTTCGATTGCGATCTCGACGAGGTACGGCCGCTGCGCCGCGACAGCCTTTGCGACGGCACCGGCAATGTCGTCGGCCTTCTCGACCCTGACCGCCTCGACGCCCATGCCGGCCGCGAGATGCACGAAGTCGAGCGCGGGGCCGGTGATGTCCATGTTCTGATAGGGATGCTGGGTACCGGCCTCAAAGTTCTGGCGCCAGACGTCCACATTGTGCTTGAGGATGCGGTACTCGCGGTTGGCCAGCACCACGAACACGATCGCAAGCCTGTGGTGCGCGGCGGTCCACAGCGCCTGGATCGCGTACATCGCCGAGCCGTCGCCGGAGATCGCGACCACCGGACGATCCGGCATCGCGACCTTGACGCCGATCGCCCCGGCGAGGCCCTGGCCGATGCCGCCGCCGCGGCCGCCGAAATAATCGCCGAAGCCGCGATAGTCGAAGGCGCGCGCGAGATCGAGGCTCGCCGTGATGCTTTCATCAACGATGACGACATCATCGGGCAGGCCGCGACGAAGCTCCGCGGTGACACGCGGCATCGCGGTCGGCTGCCGGTCCCGGCTTTTCTCGACCCGCGCGCGATAAGCCTCCTTCTCCTTCGCCTGCAATTCGGCCAGCGCGGCATTGCGGTTCTGCGCGGCCTGCCTGAAGTCCGCGCTGGCCTTTGCACGTACCGCCTCCGTCAAGGCACCGACGCTGACGGCGATGTCGCCGACGATGCCGGCATCGAGCCGGTTGTTGAGCGCGAGACGCTCGGCCGAGGCTTCGATCTGCAGCACGGACGCGCCGTGAGGGATGTGGCCGCCAGGCGCAAACCAGATGTCCTCAAAGAACGGGCCGCCGACCAGCAGCACGAGATCGGCATCGCCGAGCGCCTTGCGCACCTGCCTTGCGTCGCCCGGAAGCGACTGACGATAGCTCGGATGGCTGGTCGGGAACGGCGCGTGATGGCGGAGCCCCTCGAACCACACGGTGGCGCCGATCGCTTCCGTGAGCACCACCAGCGCCTGCTCGCCGCCCGATCGTGCCACGTCGTCGCCAGCGATGATGGCCGGCTTTTTCGACTTCAGAAGCAGCGCGACAAACGCTTCGATGCCGGCCGGATCGGGGCGCGGCGAGCGCCACAAATTGTCCGGCGCCAGAGCATCGACCGCGGTCTCCTGTTCCATGACGTCGATCGGCAGCGACACGAACACCGGCCCCTGCGGCGCATCGGTCGCCACCTTGAACGCGCGGCGCATGATCGGCGCGATCTCGTCGGCGCGCTCGATCTGCACGCTCCACTTGGTCACCGGCGCCGCCATCGCGACGAGGTCATGGCCGAGCAGCGGATTCTTCAGCCGCATTCGCGTATCCTGCTGGCCGGCCGTCACGACCACGGGCGAACCCGCCTTCAGCGCGCCGTACAGCGAGCCGATGCCGTTGCCGAGGCCGGGAGCGACGTGCAGGTTCGCGACCGTGACACGCCCCGACGCCTGCGCGTAGAAGCTGGCGGCGCTGACCGCGACACCTTCATGCAGTGCCATGATGTACTCGAGTTGCGGAAATGCCGGCAGGCTGTCAAGCAGTGGCGTTTCGGTCGTGCCAGGATTGCCGAAGATATGACGCACGCCGTGCGACACGAACGATTCCATCAGCACACGACGCCCGCGCATTCGCTCCCTCTCGATTGTTCTGATCCGTTTTGCGCATCATCGGCCGGGGAGCGCCCCGTGGCAACCGTGCGAGACGGCCAGCATCCGCGCGCCCGGCTGCGTCTTCCGCATGGCTACAAGGCGCCGCCGCGCCAGCGAGGCCGCGGCCCTGCCACTTCCGCGGCCGAACCAGCCAAAGAAAAGGGCCACCGTTTAGGTGGCCCTTTTGCTTATTTCTTGAGGTTGGCGGCAAACAGCTTTGCGGCTTCGGCCTTGGATTCCTGATCGGCCTTGGCGTCGTATCTGAGCGGCAAATTGAACTTCTTGCCGAGCTCGGTGGCTTCGGGGTTGGTGAACGCGTGAACCGCGCCGGGATACTCGACGATGCGGTAATCGGCCTTCGCGGCGTCGAAATCCTTCTTCAGCGCATCATACTGCTCGCGCTTCACGAACGGGTCGTCCGCGCCGTTCAGGATCAGGATTTTCGCCTTGACGGTGCCCGGCGCCGGTGCGGGGGTATTGAGACCGAGCGAGGCGTGGAAGCCCGCGACGGCGGCAAGATCGGCGCCAGTGCGCGCCATGTTCAGCACCACCGCGCCGCCGAAGCAGTAACCGACGGCGCCGATCCGCTGCGGATTGACCGAGGCCTGCTTGGCGAGTTGCTCGCGCGCGGCATTGAAACGCTGCTCCATCACCTTCGGGTTCTTCATCACCGAGCCCGAGAGCGCGCCGGCATCCTTCGGGTTGTCGGCGGTCTTGGCGTCGCCGTACATATCCGCGACGAACGCCACGTAGCCCTGCTCCGCGAACTTCCGCGCCTCGCTATGGATATGCGGGGTGATGCCCCACCATTCGTGCACCATGACGATGCCGGGCCGCTTGCCCTGGGTCGCGTCGTCATAGACGACGAAGCCCTTCATCGTGGTCTCGCCGTCGGTATAGGTGACCGGCTCTTCCTTGACCGCTGCGTGCGCGCTCGCGACCATCGCGATGGCGCAGAGTGCTCCCACTATGTTCGTTATGATCGTTCGCATGCTGACCTCCTGCGGGTTTGGCACGACGCGACATTGGCATACCAGCGAATCCTGCGCTAGGCTTTGGAAAGCGGAGCCGCTTCGCTCGCCGGCTGCGCATCATCTCCCGAGCGCGCCAACATTTCTGTCGGTTGCTGATCTGTGAACGATGTTGCGTCAAGGTCAGCGCGTCGCCGTTGCTGAGCTTGTCGCGCTATCGATGAACGCAACCGGCGTGCCCTTCGCGACACCGGCCGCGACGCGCTGCGCGTCCCAGTTGGTGAGCCGGACGCAGCCGTGAGACTCCGCCTTGGAGACCTTGCCGGGATCGGGCGTGCCGTGAATGCCATAGCCTTCGTCCGAGAGGTTGATCCAGACCACACCGACCGGGTTGTTCGGACCGGGCCTGATCGTGAACGGCGTCTTCGATCTGACGCCCTTGAACGCGTATTTCGGATTGTAGCGATAGGTCGGGTTCTTGTTGATCGCCGTCACCTTGAGCGTTCCGCTCGGCGTCGGCTTCTCCGCGCTACCGACGGTCGCAGGATAGAAGCCGAGCAGCTTACCTGCTGCATCGAACGTGCTGAGCGCCTGCCGCGTCTTGTCGACCTCGACGCGCGCGACCTGCGGCGGTTTTCCGGCGTCGACGACGTTAGCAACCGCAATGGTCTCGCCGGCCTTGTCGAACTTCTGTCCCGGATTGAGCGCCTGAAGCAGCGCCTCGCTCATGTGGAATTTTTCGGCGAGCGCTTCGCGCGGACTGGTATAGCCCAGCGCCGGCAGGCTCTTCATGCTCTCCATCCTCGCGGGGATCCTCTTCGCGAACGGCCCCTTCACGTCGGCGTCGACGATCGTGTAGCTGACGATCGCAGGCCCTTCGCTGGCGGTTGTGAGCCCGCTCCAGAGCTCCGGCGTCACCGCCTTGTCGAAGGACAATCCATTCGCGTCGGCAAACGCCCGGAGCGCCTTCTGCGCGTTGTCGCCCAGCTTGCCGTCGATCTCGCCGGGAGAAAAATGCGCGCGGTCGAGCAGGATCTCGAGCTTGGCAACGAAGGCGTTGAGCTGACGACGGTCCGGCAATTTTGCCGGCGGCGCCGCCACGTCGTTGATCGCGGCCGCATCAAGACCCGCGGCCACCGCCGGCGCGGCCGACACAAGCAAAAGTGCAATCGCAAAACGTGCAACGGAAAACGGTCGGAACATCGTGCATCCCAACGTGATCATCTTCCGTAAAGCTACGGAAAGCGTCGAAGTTCCAATGCGAACAGCGGCGAAGTTCCACGGCGAAACAGCTGATTTCGCGGCTTCGCCGCAATCGACCCGCTAAAAAGTCGTGATCCGAAGTGCATTTGCGCGCAACTCACATCACAATTCAGGTCTCTGGAAGCAAATGCGATTTGTCATCGCGGCGCTTGCCGCGTTTCTTGTCTTGATGCTCGACTTCGATCGTTCGCCCGGCTCGATCAACGCCTCAACCCAAGCCCCGACATTCTCGCGCGACGCGACATCCGACGCCGTTCCGTTTGCCGCGCGCTTTATCGAAAGCGCTGATGCCAGCGAGGCGCCCGCTGCGACGGACGCGGACAAGACGCCCGCGCCTGCGGCGCAGCCGAGCGATGCCGCGGCCGAGCCGCAGCTGTCCGCGATCGACAAATTCTGCCACAGCCTGAAGGACGCGGCGCAGGCGAGCGAAATCCCCGTTGCGTTCTTTGCGCGGCTGATCTGGCAGGAGAGCCGCTTTCGCTCGAACGAGATCAGCCATGCCGGTGCGCAGGGCGTTGCGCAGTTCATGCCGGAGACGGCGGCCGAAGTCGGGCTCGACGATCCCTTCGATCCGCTGCAGGCGTTGCCGGCATCCGCAAGACTGCTGCGCAAGCTGCGCGACGATTTCGGCAATCTCGGCCTGGCGGCGGCCGCCTACAATGCCGGCAGCGGCCGCGTCCAGAAATGGCTCGCCCGGCAGAGCGAGCTGCCGCGCGAGACCCGCGACTATGTCCGGATCATCACCGGCACCAAGGCGGAGGACTGGATCGAGCGTGCCGACACGCTCGCCATCCGCATCGACTTGCCGGGCGAAGCGCCGTGCGAAGGCATAGGCGGCCTCTCGAAGGCGAAGGATGTCGCCTTCGTCGCGGCGTCGCCGGCGTCCGCGGTGACGACGATCATCCGCAAGGCCGAGGCCGCGCGAGAGGCGGCAAGGTCGGTCGCCGGCCGCGCGCGCAAGCGGCTCGCGCTGCTGCTCAGAAAGAGCTCGCCGGGCGCGGCCCGGCTCGGCAAGGCGCGCCCGACCGTCGTCGCCGCCAAAACGAAATCCGGCAAGACCCGCGCCATTCACGTCGCCTCGCGCGCGCGTTCGTCGAGCTGAGGCCGCGTCACGACGCGTGCACCGCCGCAAGCGTGGGCCGGCGATATTTCCGCTCAGGAAACTGAGCGCACTGGTGTATGTTGCCGGTCGTTTTCAGATCGGTTTGCTTACAATTTTCGTTTCCCAGTGGGCGTTGTCATGACGTTGATCGATGGTTTGGGTTATCTGGCGTCGGCGCTTGTGTTGCTGACGTTCTGCATGAGTACGATGTTGAGCCTGCGCGCTGTCGCGATATTCAGCAATCTGGCATTCATCAGCTATGGATTGGGCGACCGGATCTACCCGGTGCTCATCCTGCATATCATTCTGCTGCCCCTGAACGTGGTGTTGCTGTTCCAGATGGTTCGGCTGCTTCGGAAAGCGAAGCGTGCTGCAGCGACGGACCTTTCTCCGAACTGGCTGCAGCCGTTCATGCAGCCGAAGCATCTCAAGGCGGGAGAAACGATCTTCCGGAAGGGCGACGACGCCGACCTGCTGTACATGGTCGTGTCCGGCGAGGTCAGGTTTCCCGAGATCGATCGCGGGGTATCGGCGGGTGAACTGTTCGGCGAGATCGGGCTGTTTTCGCTCGAGCGCCGCCGCACGCAAACCGCTCAAGCCGCGACCGATGTAGATCTGCTCTGGATCAGCGACAGCGCACTGAGGAAGCTGTGCGAGCGCAACCCGGGACTGTCGCTGTATTTCCTGCGCCTGACGGCGACGAGGATGACGGAAAACGCAGCTCGCGCAATCGGGGTCGGCGAGGTGGCGCCCAGTCCGGCGTAAGGTGCGCCGCCTCGCTTGCCGGCGCTACGGCGCGGACGACGCCGCAAGGCTCGGCAGCGGCGCAAACTGCATCTCTGCAACGGCCGAGCCGGCGTATGCACTGGCGATCAGGATCATGACTCGAATGGCGACGAACATGGTGCCTCCTCAGTCTTGTTGTTGGTCTTTCAATGCCAAAGACTTCTTTCCCGCCGGTGAGGAAAGCTGGTTGCCGCAACCTTGAAGGCATTGGTAAGCGGGCCGTTTACGCAAGCTTCTGTTCATGAGTTGGGAACCGTATCGGCCGATCGGCCTCGGCCCTAAACGCGCGGTTCACCGTCACCGGGCATTGTTCGCCTCAATCAAGAAGGCGCAAGCACAATGCCGATTTTCAGGACGATCCTTGTTGTCGTATCGATTTTTCTTGCCGGTTTGTACGTCTACGACAGCTGCCACAGTGATGGGCTCGCCATGCCGGTTTCGGTAAACGAAATCCTTGCACGGCGCTGGCCGGAACCGGACGCGTTTCATCCGACGGCGGCCCCAGCGTCCGCGGCTGCCGGCACAGTGACGCCGGCCGCGCGCGTTAGGGAAACGTTTGCGATGTTCATCCCCAAGGATGCGCGACGCCATCCGATGCAGCGCAGCCTTTAGAGCATGATCCGGAAAAGTGGAAACCGGTTTTCCGAAAAGATCATGCTCAAACAAGGAGATGAGATCATGATGCGATTCTGTGGAAACGCATCATGATCTAGCGGCCTCGAGTCAGCCCAGCGACGCGCCGGCCTTGGCGCGGCTTATTCCGAGCGTCACGATGCGCTGCAGGAGATCCGGATAGTCCAGCCCGTCATGCCCGGCGGCCGTCGCGAACTCCTGGCTCTTGGCGATTTCGGGGTTGGGATTGGCTTCGATGAAATACGGAACGCCATTGGTGGACAGGCGGAAGTCGATGCGCGCATAGCCATCGAGCCCCAGCGTCCGGTAGATGCGCTTCGCCAGCCGTTGGATATGGGCGGATAGTTCCGGCGTGAGATCCTCGGCCGGGCCATCGACAATCCCGACGCGCTCCTGATAGCTGGTATCGTGCTTGACCTTTTCGGTGGCGATCTGGCGCGCGGCAGGGCCGCCCATGCTGCCGAATTTCAATTCCCACACCGGCAGCACCCGCAGCCGGTTGTTGCCGAGCACGCCGACATAGAGCTCGCGTCCCTCGATGAACTGCTCGGCGATCGCGGCCGTTCCGATCCGCTCATGGATGAAGGCGACGCGCTCCGCGAGCTTCTCGTCGGTATCGACGATCGACGCCTGCGAGATACCCAGCGATCCATCGCTGCTCAGGCTCTTGACGATCAGCGGCAGCTCGAGACGCGGCGGCCGCTTGACCTTGCGGCGCATCGGAAACACGGCGAAGGCCGGCACCGGGATCCGGCGATGGTGCACCAGCGTCTTGGACAGATCCTTGCCGCGCGCCAGGATCAGGCCGCGCGGATTGCACCCGGTATAGGCGATCTTCATCAGCTCGAGATAGCTCGCGATGTGCTGGTCGTACACGACGTCGTAGTGAAACTCCTCCAGCAGCGTGAACACGACGTGCGGCTTGAAGCCCTCGATCTCGTCGCGTACCGGCTTGATTTCCTCCTGCACGCCGAGCGGACGTACCTCATGGCCGGCCGCGCGCAGGGTGCTGACGACGTCGTATTCCGTCTTCCACTCGTTGATCTCCCGCGCGCTGTATCCATCGCTGGAGTCGGGCGGCACACAGTCCGGGTGCATCAGCACCAGAATGCGAAGCTGTTTCATAGCGCGATCCATTTCCGGCGCGACGGGCCGAACAGCGCGTGCATGGTCTTGGCGGTCAGCAGAATGGTGAAGTTTGTCACGAGCTTCTGCTCGGGGCCGACGGCACGCAGATTGAGCTCGCGGCAGCGCGAGATCATATCATCGAGCACGGCATCGAGCGTCAACTGGTTCTCGCCGGTCCACCGCGCCACCAGCTGCCTGATCTGGGCGCGGTGCCGCCTGATGAAGGCCGCGGCCGGCGGACGCCGATAATGCCGCGGATCGGCGGAGAACAGCTTGGAGAGATCGCGGTCGTAGGTCTTCGGCGGCGTGAAGGCGTAGAATGCCTGCTTCTTCCTGTAGTGCTCGGCGAGCGTTTGCTTGAGCGTATGCAGCGGATCGACCCGCTCGCGCGTCGGGAGCAGCGGCCGCTTGCCGGCGATCTCGCCCATCAGCTCGTCGACATATTCGAGCTTCTTCAGCGCGGGCCAGCCGGCATAGCGCGTCCGCCAGTTCGAGCGCGGCCGCAGCCACACCGCGAAGGTCTCGGCGAAGTCCTCATCCGGATGGCTCTGCGCGTACCAGAGGCGAAGATGCTGGACATAATTGCGGCTGGCCGGATTGGGCCGGTAGTAGCGCGGATAGTGCTGCGACGACGGGCCGAACAGCTGCTGCCAGCGCCGGCGGCGCTGCAGCTGGTAGCCGTGCTGCACGGCATGCCCCGCCTCGTGGCGGAGAATCGCCATGCACTCGGACCACGAGGCGCCCTCGACGTCGAGCATCATCTTCTTCTCGAGCTTCATCAGGCGGGGATGGGCGAGGTAGAACGGGATCGCGATGCCGGGCACATCTGCCGGGCTGAACCATTCGCTCGAGATCCACGTGTGCGGCCGCAACCGGATGCCGCGCTCCTCGAGCTCCTCATAGAGCGTATTCACACAATCGGCGAGCCAGGTGCCCTCGACGGCAACCCTCAGACGATTGAGCGGTTGCGCGAGCAACTGCTCGTCCGTCAGCTTTTCCCAGGCAAATTTGCGGCGCGGCATAGGCTTCCAAAGTCTAAAACAAATCGGACTCTGGATGGTGTCATAGGTTGCCGCCGGCAACAACCGCCGGGCCTTCGCGGCGAGCCTCCGGCCAATGCCGGCATCGGGCCGGCCCGAGTGTCCGCCTTGGGCGGCGGGCAGCGCGCCGAGCCCGATTCGCCGGCTCAAGGCGACGCCCATCTGGCGTCCTACGGCCTGACCCAGCGTTGCACGGCCGCGGCGGTGTCGGCCGGCCTGGTGTTGAAGCAGATGGCGGCATCGGGGGCGAGCCGGTGCACCAGATTCAGGATCGTCTCGAACAGCAAGAGCCGCTCCGGCGGCTCGCGCAGCCCGGCACCGATCACGACGCAGTCGTAGCGGCGCGCGTTGAGGGCCGCCGCCGTCACGGCTTCCGCCGTATCGCCGAGGTCGATCAGGCAGCTCTCGACGTCGTAGCCGAGCGTCCGCAGGCCGTCGATCTGCGCGTCGAGATAGCTGCGCACCAGTTCGGGCGTGAACTGCGGCATGACGGACAGATCGACGAAGGTCGGGTCGAGGCCGATCGCCAGCACGGATGGCTTCGTCATGGTGGCAGTTCCCGGTCCGAGAGAATTTCGTCCGAGCATGCCGCAGGTTTGAGTCGAAATCGCGGACACGACGACCCGCAGCAACCTTGTGAAGCCCGGGTGAGCGAAGCGACACCCGGGGTTGCTCGTCGCAAAGACCCGCATGTCGCTTCGCTCATGCGGGCTACATGGTTTCGCTCCGCCGGAATCGCGGAGCCGTCAGCGGCAGCCATGATCCTGCGCGGCACGCGCAGCGATTGCGGCGCGCCGCTTGAGGAACTCGCGCTCGCGCGAATTGCCGGCTAATGCGGCGGCGGCCTCGAACGCGGCATGCGCCTCCGCGAAACGGCTCAGCTTATTCAGCAGATCGCCGCGCACGCTCGGCAGCAGATGATAGGATTTCAGCGCCGGCTCATCGGTGAGGCCGTCGACGATCGCGAGCGCAGCAAGCGGCCCCTCGGCCATGCCGATCGCAACTGCGCGGTTGAGCTCGATCACGGGTGAATCCAAGAGCGCGGCGAGATCGCCGTACAGCGCGGCGATGCGGCGCCAGTCGGTCGCGTCCGGTGTTCCGGCTTCGGCGTGGCAGGCGGCGATCGCGGCCTGCAGCACATAGAAGCCGCCGGCGCCGCCGAGCTCGCGGGCACGCGCCAGCGCGAGCTGCCCGCGGCGGATCTGCAGGCGATCCCACCGCGCACGGTTCTGGTCCATCAGCAGGATCGGCTCACCGGACGCATCGGTGCGCGCCGCCATCCGCGAGGCGTTGAACTCCATCAGCGCCAGCAGGCCGTGCGCCTCCGGCTCCGATGGTGCGATCGAGGTCAGCACGCGGCCCATGCGCAGCGCCTCGTTGCAGAGCTGCGGCCGCAGCCATTCGTCGCCGCTTGCCGCGGTATAGCCCTCGTTGAAGATGAGGTAGACGACCTCGAGCACGGAGGCGAGCCGCTCGGACAGCTCCTCGCCACGCGGCGTCTCATAGGCAAGGCCTGACTCCGACAACGTGCGCTTGGCGCGCACGATGCGCTGGGCGATGGTCGCCTCCGCCTGCAGGAAGGCGCGCGCGATCTCCTCGGTGGTGAGGCCGCAGATCATCCTGAGCGCCAGCGCGGCGCGCGCCTCCCGCGACAGGCGCGGATGGCAGGCGGTGAAGATCAGCCGGAGCAATTCGTCGCCGATATCGTCGTCGAGCGCGGCATCGAAGTCGGGCATGGTCTCCTGCTCCCGCGCCAGGTCGTGCGCGATCACGCCGTGCTTTTCGGCCAGCATGCGGTTGCGGCGCAGATGATCGAGCGCGCGGCGCTTGGCCGTCGCCATCAGCCAGGCACCGGGCTTTTCCGGCACGCCATCGGCCGGCCAATGCTCGAGCGCGGCGACCAGCGCTTCCTGGGTCAGGTCCTCGGCGAGCGGCACGTCACGCAGCATCCGCGACAGGCTGGTGATCAGCCGCGGCTGCTCGATGCGCCACACCGCAAGAATCGTGGCCTGGATGTCGGCGGCCGTCATCGCCGCCGACCTGGATTCTCGTCCTGACGCGTTTTCTTCACGCGAACCGGCGTCCACTTCGCTTGCGAACGCCCTGTTCGCGCGGCGCATCAGGCGCAGGCGGACACATCGACCTGACAACCGCCGTCGGCGCCCGGGGTGGCGAATGGGCGAACCTCACAGGTTCCCTCCCAACCCGGCATATGCTCCTTGTGCAGCTGCATGAACTCCACGGCGGCGGCGACCGCCTCTTCCTTGTTGCGGAGCTCGAAGATCGCATAGCCGCCGATCATCTCCTTGGTCTCGACGAAGGGCCCGTCGACGACGTTGAGCTTGCCGTCGGTGATGCGGACCTGGGCGCCCATCGCGACCGGCAACAGCCCGCCGGTGTCGATCATGCGGCCCGCCTTGATTTCCCGCTCGGCAAGCCTGCCCATCGCCTCCATCAGAGCCGGCGTCGGCGGGCCCGGGGGCTGGGGCGAGGTGACGATATACATGAAGCGCATCGGAAAACTCCTGTTGGGCGAGACGCGGCGATGATCGCCGCAAGACCGGCTCGCTATGGGGAACGACGATTTGGGAGGGGGTGAATCGACAGCGGAAAGGGAATTTTTTTCAGGCAGAAGCAAATCCTTGGCGTCCCTGCGAAAGCAGGGTCCCATAACCACAGGGTTGAGTTGCTGAAGCGAGCCATGGCCACAGCCGCGCAAAACCAACCGGCATCGTGGCTATGGGTCCCTGCTCCCGTGCGCAATTTCGCACTAGGCGCGGACGACACGGAGCTTGTGGCAATCCCGTAGCCGGGTGAGCGAAGCGATACCCGGGGAATGCACCGGCGAAATCCCGCATATCGCTTGCGCTCATGCGGGCTACGAAGCCAGCCCCGACCTACTGCTCCCGCAGCATGATCAGCGGATCGGCGCTGTCCGGGACACGGCGCCACTGGGCGTTGTCGTCGGCCTCGAACTGCCAGGTCTCGCCTTTGGCCGACATCAGGATCATCTGGCCGTGATCGAGCCGCCACATGGTCGGGTTGAAGGAAGCGACCGCGGGATCGCATTTGCCCTTCAGGAACACCTGGAAATTGTCGTTGCCGGCGTCGGTGTTGGTCAGCACCAGCGTGCAGATCGCCTGGCCGTTGCCGCGCACCATCGACCAGTCGCCGATCATCTGGTCCATCGATTTGGCGAGCGAGCGCGCCGCGGCAAGGTTTTGCAGGATGTAGACGCCCTCGTTGGTGCGCATGCCTTCGAAGATGCCGGTTTCGACCTCGGTGAAATCGATCACGGTCTCGCCGGCGGCATTGTGCAGCCGCACGATGTCGCCGAGGCCCTTGATGCTCCAGCCGGTGATGTCCTTGGTGAAGGGCAGCGCGGCGGCGCAGGCGGGCTCGAGCTCGAGCTTGAAGCCTTGCGGCGCCGTATCGCCCTTCAGCGTCACGACGCAGGTCTTGCTGCGCTCGGTGGTGGCGAGCTCCCACTGCCCGATCATGTCCTTCTTCAACGTCGTGACGTCCTGCGCCGCTGCCGGACCGCACGCGGCCAGCAGCAGACACAGCACGGCGTTGAAGCGGGACAACGACATCAGCGATCCTTGACGGGCGTTTCGGCAACCGGCGTCAGCGGCGGCTTGCCGGCGAACCAGTTCTTGATATTGTCGACCACGAGCTGGTCCATCGCGTTGCGCGTCACCACCGAGGCCGAGCCGATATGCGGCAGCAGCACGACGTTCTGCATCGCCTTCAATTCGTCGGGCACGTTCGGTTCGGCCGCGAACACGTCGAGACCGGCGGCCAGGATGGTGCCGGACTTCAGCGCCGCGACCAGCGCCGGCTCGTCAACCACCGAGCCGCGCGCGACATTGATCAGCACGCCGCGGGGACCGAGCGCCTTCAAGACGTCGGCATTGATCATCTTCGCCGTCGAGGCGCCGCCCGGCACGATGACGATCAAGGTGTCGACCGCCTTCGCCATCTCGATCAGATCGGGATAGTGCTTGTAGGAGACGTCCTTGGACGGATTGCGCGAGTGATAGGACACCGGCACCCGGGACGCATCGAGCCGGCGTCCGATCGCTTGGCCGATCCGGCCCATGCCGACGATGCCGATCTTGCGGTCGCGCAGCGAGCCGACGCTGAGCGGATAATTCTGGGTCTGCCACAGCCCGGAGCGCACATAGCGGTCGGCCTTAACGAACTCGCGCAACGTCGCGATCAACAAGCCCATCGCGACATCGGCGACCTCCTCGGTCAGCACGTCGGGCGTATTGGTGACCACGATATTGTGATCGCGCGCATAGGCGGAATCGACGTGGTCGTAGCCGACGCCGAAGCTGCCGACGATCTCGAGCTTCGGAAACATCGCCAGCGCGGTCTTGTCGGTCGCCATCGTGTGATAAGTGACGGCGATGCCGCGGATCTTGGCCATCGTATCGGGCGTCAGCCGCTCGAGGTCGCCGCGGCTCTCAGCGCGGTGCAGCACGTATTGATCGGGAAAGCCGTTTTCGAGGATTGGCCGGATCGGTCCATAGATCAACAGATCGATCTTTTCGGAAGAAATCGGGGCCATCAACTGTCCTTTCCTAACGCGCTTTCATGCCAACGCCGCAACAACAGGTGCGAAACTAGCGCCAGCAACCCATAAATGACAATCCCGGCCAGCGATAGCAGCAGAAGTGCCGCGAACATGCGGGGAATATTCAGCCGGTAGCCCGATTCAGCGATCCGGAAGGCGAGGCCCGAGCCGGCGCCGGCGCTGCCCGCCGCGATCTCCGCGACCACGGCGCCGATCAGCGACAGCCCGCCGGCGATGCGCAGACCGCCGAGGATATAGGGCAGCGCCGCGGGCAGCTTCAGGAACAGCAGCGTCTGCAGCTGCGAGGCGCCATAAAGTTGAAACAATCCGGCGAGGTTGCGATCCACCGAATTGAGGCCGAGCGTCGTGTTCGACAGCACCGGAAAGAACGCCACGATCCAGGCGCAGACGATCACCGCGGTCTGCTGCTGCAGATAGATCAGGAGCAGCGGCGCGATCGCGATGACGGGCGTGACCTGCAGCACCACCGCATAGGGAAACAGCGAATACTCCAGCCATTTCGACTGGTTGAACAATAGCGCCAGCACGATGCCGCCGACTGCCGCGGCAACGAAGCCTTCGAGCGTGGTCAGCAGCGTGACGCCGAGCGATTGCGACAGGATGGGCCAGTCCGCAACCAGCGTCTTCAGCACCAACAGCGGGCTCGGCAGCACGTAAGGTTGGATGCCATAGCCGCGGACGATGGCTTCCCAGAACAGGAGGCCAGCGGCGAACACCGCAAGCGGCAGCAGAAAACGGACGAGGTCCTGCGGAGATTTCATGCGCCCGCCTGCCCTGCATAGGATGGCGCCAGCGCGCTGGAGACCTCGCGGCAGAACGCGGCGTATTCGGCCGAGGTGCGGAACTCCTCGCCGCGCGGTTCCGGCGAGGTGATGCGAAACTCGGCGCCGATCCGGCCCGGGCGGGCGGTCATCACGATCACGCGCTCGGACAGATAGACCGACTCGAACACCGAGTGCGTCACGAAGATGACGGTCTTGTGCAGACTGCGCCACAGCGACAGCAAGTCGTTGTTGAGCCGAAACCGCGTGATCTCGTCGAGCGCCGCGAACGGCTCGTCCATCAGAAGGACATCCGGATCGGTAACTAGCGCCCGCGCCAGCGACACCCGCATCTTCATGCCGCCGGACAGTTCGCGCGGATAGGCTCTCGCGAACTCCGCAAGCCCGACCTGATCCAGCGCCGCATCGACCCGCGCGTCGGCGTCGGTCGCAGGCAGGCGGGCAAGCTTCAGCGGCAGGCGGACATTGTCGCGCACGGTAGCCCACGGCATCAGGGTCGGCTCCTGAAATACGAAGCCGATGCGGTGGCTGCCGCGCTGCTCCGCGCCATGATGCGAGACCTCGACCGTGCCGGCGCTTGGCGTGGCGAGACCTGCAATCAGCCGCAGCGCGGTGGACTTGCCGCAACCGGAGGGCCCGAGTAGCGAGACGAACTCGCCGCGCCTCACGTCGAGGTCGAGCGGCCCGAGTGCCCTCACGCCGCTGTCATAGGTCTTGCTGACGCCGCGCAGGCGCACAGCCGACGCTGCATCAGATCCAGACAACGCAGGCTCCGCCATCGCCCGTCCGCACCCGTCAGTTCTTCGGCCGGAGCTCGGCGCCGACAGCCTTGTTGACGAAGCGCAGCGTGTAGCCCTGGCGATAGTCGATAGCGCTCTTGACCACGCCGGCGCGCACCATCTTGTCGAAGAAGCTCGCCATCCGCTCATCGGTCATGGCGCCGATGCCGTTCTTGATGGAATCGCCGGAATCGACGATGCCGTGCTCGCGCATCTTGGCGACGCAATAGGAGAGCAGCTCGTCGTTCATGTCGGGATTGAGCTTCTTGATCATCGCATTGCCGGCCGAGTTGTCACCGTAGACGTAGTGGTACCAGCCGACGATCGAGGCATCGACGAAGCGCTGCACGAGGTCAGGCTTCTTGTCGACCAGGTCGCGGCGGGTCTCGATCAGCGTCGAGTAGGAGTTGAAGCCGTAATCGGCGAGCAGCAGCACGTTCGGCCTGAAGCCGGCGGCTTTCTCGACCGCGAAGGGCTCCGAGGTGACGTAGCCCTGCATCGCGGTCTGCTTGTTCACGATGAAAGGCTGCGGGTTGAAGGTGTAGGGCTTCACCTTGTTCTCGTCGAAGCCATATTCGGACTTCAGCCACTGGAAGTAGCTGGTGATGCCCTCCTTCGAAATCAAAAGCGTGAGCGGCTTCAGATCCTCGATCTTCGTGGCCTTGACCTCGGGATGGGTCAGGAAGACCTGGGGGTCCTTCTGGAACATGGCGGCGACGGCGACCAGCGGCACGTTGTTGGTGACGGCGTCGAAGGTCTGCAGCGAGTTCGCGCTCATGAAGAAGTCGAGCTTGCCCGCGATCAGCAGCATGCGGTTGTTCTCGTTGGGACCGCCGGGCACGATGGTGACGTCGAGGCCGTATTTCTTGTAGGTGCCGTCGGCGAGCGCCTGGAAGAACCCGCCATGCTCGCCCTCGGCGACCCAATTGGTGCCGAACGAGACCTTGTCCAAGGTCTGGGCCCGCGCCGGGGCAAGCGCCGCGGCAACGCAAAGCGCGGCGGTCAGAAGGCTTGTGGTTAACGCTCGCAGCAAAAAGGCCGGGATCATGGTTGGACTCCGTCGATCATTATGGCCCATGATGGAAGGCGGGAAGACGTGGACCGCGCCCGGAGACGCGAACCCGTTATGATGTTAAACAAACTAGCCTGCAAATCCATCCCGTGAAACGCTTGTATTGAAACGACCGGCTTGATGACTTCTCAGCTTCCGCCCCGCGACTGGACCGCCATCCACTGGTCCGATATCGCCAGGGATACGGCCGCGCGCTGGATTGCGGTGCTGCCGCTGGCCGCGACCGAGCAGCACGGGCCGCATCTGCCGCTCGGAACCGACGTCATGATCGGCGAGGCCTATCTTTCGCGGGTGCGAGAGTTGCTGCCGGCGCCCACTCCCGCCACGTTCCTGCCGTTGCAGCCGGTTGGCATCTCAACCGAGCACATCGATTTTCCGGGTACCTTGACCTTGCCGACCAACGTGGCGCTGAAGAGCTGGATGGCGCTCGGCGAGAGCGTGGCGCGCGCAGGCGTCAGGAAGCTCGTGATCGTGACCAGCCATGGCGGCAATTCCGCCGCGATGCAGCTGGTGGCGCAGGATCTGCGCGCGCACCATCAGATGCTGGTGGTGACCACGAGCTGGTCGCGCTTCGGCGCGCCCGACGGGCTGTTCGACGCTGGCGAACTGCGCCACGGCATCCATGGCGGCGCGGTCGAGACCTCGATCATGCTGGCGAAATATCCGCACGCCGTGCGCAAGGATGCGATCGCGGACTTCAAGCCGGCCAGCGTGCGGATCGAGAAGGATTATCGCTTTCTGTCGACGCAGCGGCCGGCGCCGTTCGCCTGGCAGGCGCAGGACCTCAATCCGAGCGGCGCGATCGGCGATGCGACCAAGGCCTCGGCCGAGAAGGGCGAGAAGCTGATCGAGCACGGCGCGCGCGCGTTCTGCGAGCTGCTCGCCGACGTCGACAGGTTCGATCCCAGCGTATTTCGCGGCAAATGACCGCGATTGCTTCGTCCTGACAAGCGCGACGAAACAATTCGCGAAACCAAATTTCCGCCCCGGTCTTCGAACCGGAACCGGACAGCCTCCGTCCAACGGGCATGCGGACCACACCGGTGCCGCCCACACAGGATGGAGTATTCCATGTCGATCAAGACCAAGTTCGCCGCCCTCGCCCTCACCGCGCTCGCCGTGACCGGCACCATCGCGTCCACGACGTCGCAGGCTGAAGCGAAGCCCTATGGCTGGGGCTGGGGCGTTGGCGCAGGTCTCGTCGGCGCTGCCGTTGTCGGCAGCGCGATCGCGGCCAGCGACGGCTATTACTACGGCGGTGGCTATCGGCGCTGCGGCTGGGTGCGCCAGTTCGACGCCTACGGCAATTACATCGGCCGCGTGCGCAGCTGCTCCTACTGATCGACGCAATTCCCAGGGTTGCGGATCCTGTGTTCGGCACGGGTCCTCATCCACCCCGTGCCGCAACCGACCCGTCCGGTGATCCCCCCGGGCGGGTCAATTCTTGAACGCGGCAATCACAGATACTTCGCGACCAGTCTGAAATCGCGTAGCACGGCTCGCCCTTTCGGCCCCGATGCCTTCAGCGTGTCCTCGAGGCTGTGCCCGATGTGATCGTGGATCAGCGCCTTCTTGGCGCTCTCGATCGCGCTCTCCACCGCCTGCAATTGCTGGGCGATCTGCGCACAGGGCCGGCCCTGCTCGATCATCTCGACGATGGTGTCGAGATGGCCGTTGGCGCGCTTCAGGCGCCTGGCGATCGCAGCGTGCGGATGGTCGTCGGACATCTGGCTCTCCTATCCTCCCCGGAGGATAACCGTGATCCTCCCCGGAGGATAGCGGAATCGGCTTGACAGGCCATTGTCGCGGGCGTAGTGCCCGATGATCGGAACGTTCGTTCCGCGCCGGGGGTTCTATCTCCGGAGACAAGTCGATCCACGAGCCAGCACAGAAGGCACATGGGCAGTAGCAACTCAGGCGACAGTAGTCCGGCGATGCCGGGACTGGTGACGCCGTAACACAGCAAGACTGATCGCGCAGATCTCGCCTGCGTGGACGGGTGGTCGGGCCCAAGCTGACCACTGCTTCTCACCGGCCTGCCGCGACCAGCGGAAGTGGAGGTGAGCGATGTTCGAAAAGCTCGCAAAATTCCGGCAAGCAAGCCCGCGGCGCGTTGTCGAGCCGCGGCGCATGCCGCCGCCGGCCGCCATTCATTGCAATGACAACCTGCCGGGCTTTCGCCGCCTGGCGGGCCGCCGCCGGCGTCCAACCCCGGCCTGTCATTGGGTCCTGATCGACGGCCGCCTGGAATGCCGTTGGATCGTCGACGACAGCGGCGGTGATCTCGATCAGCAGCGACGCGCCGCAGCGAAGCCACGGCTGTGCGCTTAGGCCGACCGTGAGGGCGGGCTTGATAACGACAGTGCTGGCCGCTCCCTCTCCCCGTTCTTGCGGGGAGAGGGTTGGGGTGAGGGGCCGTCTCCGCGCACACGGTAATAGCTGAGTTCGCGGAAGCTCCCCCTCACCCGGATCGCATCTGACGATGCGATCCGACCTCTCCCCGCACGCGGGGCGAGGTGAAGCGGCGCCCGCTGCTCGGTCGGAAGTAGTCGTCTTGGTTTAGGAGGCCGACATGGACGAAGGACCTAGTCGTCCCGTTGCGCGCCATCGCGGCGCGGCAGCGGGATCATTGAGCTGCATCAGATCTGGAAATGCCGCTGCTCAGGGCAGCGGAGACGTGCGCGCCTGACGACGCCTGCGTCCCTCCCGCCGTGCCGAAAGGCGGCGAGGAGACGCGAAATGACCGAAAGCAAGACCACACAAACCGCCATTCTCGACAGCGCGCATGCCGGCGACATCCACGGCGCGCTCGGCAGCATCGCGCGCGACGACACCGCGCCGCGCGCGACCTTGCTGGCCCGGCTGAAGACGCTGCTGGCGATCGTCGGCCCCGGCCTGATCGTGATGGTCGGCGACAACGACGCCGGCGCGTTCGGCACCTATACCCAGGCCGGACAGAATTACGGCACCGCGCTGCTGTGGACGCTTCTGCAGCTGATCCCGGTGCTCTACGTCAACCAGGAGATGGTGGTGCGGCTCGGCGCCGTCACCGGGGTCGGCCATGCGCGGCTGATCTTCGAGCGCTTCGGCAAGTTCTGGGGTGCCTTCAGCGTCATCGACCTCCTGGTATTGAACGCGCTGACCATCGTCACCGAGTTCATCGGCATCACGTTTGCACTTCACTTTCTCGGCGTCTCGCAGTTCTGGGGCGTGTTGGCCTCGGCTGTTATCGTGATGCTGGCGGTCTCGACCGGCGACTTCCGCCGCTTCGAACGCTTCGGAATTGTGCTGGTCGCCGGCAGCCTGCTGCTGGTACCCGTGATCCTGATGGTGCATCCGCCGGTCGGGCAGATCGCGGCGGACTTCTTCGTGCCGAAGATGCCGCAGGACGCCAAGCTCAGCGAGGTGATGCTGCTGATCGTCGCCATCGTCGGTACCACGGTGGCGCCGTGGCAATTGTTCTTCCAGCAGAGCTACATCGTCGACAAGCGGATCACGCCGCGTTTCATCCGCTATGAGCGGATGGATCTGTGCATCGGCATCGTGCTGGTGGTGGTCGGCGCCGTCGCGATGATCTCGTTCTGCGCGGCAGTCTTCGCAGGAAAGCCCGAATTCGGCAATTACACCGACGCGCTGGGGACCGCTGTGGGCCTCGAGACATATGCCGGCCGGCTGCCGGCGGTGCTGTTCGCCCTTGCGCTGCTCGATGCCTGCATCATCGATGCTGCGGCAGTCTCCCTCGCGACCGCTTATGCGATCGGCGACGTGTTCGCGGTCAAGCACTCGCTGCACCGCAAGCCGTGGGACGCGAAGGGCTTCTACAGCGTCTATTGCGGCCTGATCGTGCTCGCGGCGGCGCTGGTGCTGACGCCGGGCACGCCGCTCGGACTATTGACCAACGCGGTGCAGACGCTGGCCGGCGTGCTGCTGCCGAGCGCGACCGTGTTCCTGCTGCTGCGGTGCAACGATCGCCACATCCTCGGGCCCTGGGTCAATTCCCTCAGGCTGAACCTGTTCACCGGCGCGGTGGTCGCGGGGCTGGTGATGCTGTCGGTGATCCTGACCGCCGCGGTGCTGTTCCCCGATCTCGGCGAGGCGTGGATCATCGGCATCCTCGTCGCCGGCAGCCTGCTCGCGTTGTTGGTGACGGCAGCCGTCAAGTTCTACGGGATGTCGTCGCGCGGAAACGCGTCCTTCCGCTTCAATCGCAAGCCCTCGCTGGTCGACCGCGACAGCTGGCGGATGCCGCCGCTCGACCGGCTGCCGCCGGCGCGGCTCAGCCCGCTGAGCCGGATCTGGATGATCGTGCTGCGCGGCTATCTCGTCGTCGCCGCCGGCCTCGTGCTGCTGCGGATCGTCCAGCTCGCCACGGTGGGAGCGTGACCGCGCTCAGTCGCGGCCGGCGATGGAGCGCGATCGTGCTGCTCAGGCTGGCGAGCGCCGTCCTGCGCGGCGCGGCCGCGCTCCACCGGAAACGCACAATCTCAAACGCCGGGCTGCGGACGGCGCTGTCGCTGGCGCGATGTGTCGAACGGGCCGGCGCGCGGGTCATGCTCGGCAGGGCATCGCAGCCGGCACTCATCAACACAAAGGACGAGAACAGTGACCGCATCGATTGAACGGTCGGGTCGCGACCGGTTTGCCATGGACAGGCGGCCGATCGCCGCCGATGTGGCCCGCCACCTCGCGCTGTTACGTGACTGTCACGGTGGCGTGCAAATCGGAACGGTATTGGGCGCGCCTCAGTTGCTATTGCGAATTATTTGCAATAAGCAGCCGGGGATGCTAGGTGCTGATCTGGCTTGGGATGGGACGACACAGATCGGACCGGGGACGGCGGGCGATGATTTCAAATCTCGGGTGGCAAGCGGCCACCAAATCTGCAGTGATGCCGGGCGAAACCGCCACTCGTTCGCGGAAAGCCGCGTCATGACCTGCGTCCGCCTCTTCCGGGTCCAGATCGCCGCCGGCGCAGCGCTCGGTGCGGCAACCTTCGGCGCGCCGGCGACCGCGGCCGATCTGGCGCTCAAATCCCCCGCCGCCAGGTCGGTCTACAGCTGGACCGGATTCTATGTCGGCGCCCATGTCGGTTATGGAGACGGCACGCTGGGTCCCGGCACCAATCCGATCCTGGAACAGGGCGTGTTCTTCCCGCCCACCATTACCGGCGGGATCGGCGGCTTCCAGGTCGGATACAACAAGGAGTTCGCCAACCGCTTCGTGCTCGGCGTCGAGGCGGATGCGACCTTCACCGGCCCGACCGACCTGCCGCGGCGGGTGCTCGGCCCCTTCAATTCGTCGATCGACTATGTCGGCACGCTGCGCGGCCGCGCCGGCTACTCCTTCGGCACCTGGATGCCTTACGTGACCGGCGGTTTCGCCTGGGGCCACAGCCAGGTTCGGGTCAACGATGCCGCGGGCGAGGTGATCTCGGAGCCCGGGCAGTACCAGACCGGCTGGACCGTCGGCGCCGGCGCCGAATTCGCGGTGAGCGGCAATTGGACCGCCAAGGTCGAATACGACTATGTCGACCTGTCGCGCCGCACGCTCGGCCTCAATGATTTCGGCCTGCCCGGCGTCAGCATCGACCCGCGCATCCATTTGCTGAAATTCGGCCTCAACTATCAGCTCGGCGACTCGCCATGGTCGGCAACGCCGACGCGCACCGCGCTGCCCGAATCGAGCGACTGGAGCGTGCACGGCCAGACGACGCTGCTGCCGCAGACCTATCCGTCCTTCCGCTCGCCCTATGCCGGCACCAACAGCCTTCCCGGCGCGGGGCAGTTGCAGCAGACCTGGACCACGACGGCGTTTCTCGGCGTGCGGCTCTGGGAAGGCGGCGAGTTCTACTTCAACCCGGAAACCGCGCAGGGCTTTGGCCTCAACGGCACGCTCGGCCTTGCCGGCTTCTCGAACGGCGAAGCCCAGAAGGCCGGCGCGCCGTTCCCGAAAATCCGGCCGCAGCGCTACTACTTCAAGCAGACCTTCGGCTTCGGCGGCGAGCAGGAAGACGTCGCCGACGGCCCGAACCAGATCGCCGGCAAGCGTGACATCGATCGCCTCACGCTCGTGGTCGGGCGCTTTGCGGTCGGCGATTTCTTTGACGGCAATTCCTACGCCAAGGACCCGCGCGCCGATTTCATGAACTGGGCGATGTGGGCGTCCGCCGCCTACGACTTCCCGGCCGACTTGCCCGGCTACACCCGCGGCGCCGTGGTCGAGCTCAACCGCAAGGATTGGGCGGTGCGCGCCGGCGTGTTCCAGGTGCCGAACGCACCGAACAGCGACGTTCTGGTGTTCAACACCGGCGGCGCCGTGGTGGAATTCGAGGGCCGCTATTCGATCTTCGACCAGCCCGGCAAGCTGCGCGTCGGCGTGTTCGGCAACCGCGGCAACACCGGAAATTACGCCCAGGCGCTCGCGATCGAGGACGCCAATCCGGGGCTCGACATCAACGACGTGATGGCCGGCATCCGCAAGGACAATCTGAAATACGGCTTCTATCTGAACGGCGAGCAGCAGATCGCAAAGGATGTCGGCCTGTTCGGCCGCCTCAGCTGGAACGACGGCCGGACCGAGATCCTGTCGTTCACCGATGTCGATCGCAGCGTGTCGGGCGGCCTGTCGATCAAGGGCAGCAGGTGGGGACGGGCGAACGACACGATCGGCATCGGCGGCGCGATCAACGGGCTGTCATCAGCGCATCGCGACTACCTTGCCGCCGGCGGCCTCGGCCTTCTGATCGGCGACGGCGCGCTGAACTACAGCCCGGAGCGGATCTTCGAGACCTACTACGCCTATCAGGTGAACAAGAACCTGACGCTGACCGCGGACTATCAGTTCATCACCAACCCCGCCTACAACGCCGACCGCGGCCCGGTGCACATCTTCTCCGGCCGCATCCACGGCGAGTTCTGAGGTTCACCACATCCCACGTCGTCCCGGGCAAGCGCAGCGCGACCCGGGACCCATAACCACCGCTGATTGTCGTTAGAGCGGCTGAGGAATCCAACCACACGATCCTGTGGTATGGGTCCGGCTTTCGCCGGGACGACAGCGAGTTTGCATCGCCAGCGCGCGTAGCCCGGATGAAGCGCAGCGAAATCCGGGGCGCTCGATCCGCGCGCGAAAAAACCGGATTGCGCTCCGCTCCATCCGGACTACGGACTCTTCTGGCAATGGGCTGAATTGGTTCACGAACGCCCTCTCCCCACTCAGATATATGTAGACCCCCCGGGCTTGCCGCAAGCCCGGGGTCATCCCGTAGAACGCGCGCCCCAAACGAACGGAGGAGTGCGGGATGCGGAAACATGCTGTCGTGATTGCCGGCGGAGGTCCGACCGGGCTGATGCTGGCGGGCGAGTTGGCGCTGGCCGGAATAGATCTTGCGATTGTCGAGCGGCGCGCGGGGGAGGACCTGATCGGCGCTCGGGCCGGCGGCCTGCACGCGCGCACCATCGAGGTGCTCGATCAGCGCGGCATCGGCGACCGCTTCGTCGCGCTGGGGACGCGCCATCCGGCAGTGCTGTTCCATTCGCACCTGGTTCCGCTTGAGATCACCGACTTTCCGACCCGGCGCAATTTCACGCTGGGGCTCCGGCAGAACCATATCGAGCGCCTGCTCGGCGAATGGGTCGGCGAACTGGCGGTGCCGATTATCCGCGCGCGCGACGTGACCGGCTTCACGCAGGACGACGCCGGCGTCGACGTCGAACTGTCGGATGGCCAATTGCTCCGGGCACAGTATCTCGTCGGCTGCGACGGCGGCCGGAGCCTCGTCCGCAAAGCGGCCGGCATCGAATTCGCCGGGTGGGATCCGACCACGAGCTGGCTGATTGCCGAGGCCGAGATGGCGGGCGAGCCGGAATGGGGCTTTCGCCAGCACGACACCGGCACCTCGGCGATCGGCAAGGCGGACGCTGGCGGGCGGGTGCGGCTGGTGCTGGCCGAGCGGCAACTCGGCACCGACCGGGAGCCGACCCTGCGCGACGTCAGCGAGGCGCTGGTCGCCGCGTACGGCACCGATTTCGGCATCCACAGTCCGGGCTGGATCTCGCGCTTCACAGACATGACCCGGCAGGCCGTGACCTACCGCAAACAGCGCGTGCTGCTGGCCGGCGATGCCGCCCATGTGCATCCACCGATGGGCGGCCAGGGCCTCAATATCGGCGTGCAGGACGCGGTGAACCTGGGCTGGAAGCTGGCCCAGGTGGTCAAGCAGATCGCGTCGGACAGCCTGCTCGACACCTACGAAGCCGAACGGCATCCGGTGGCGGCCCGCGTGCTGCGCAACACCATGGCGCATGTCGCGCTCAACCGCACCGATCCGCGCACCAAGGCGTTGAACGAGATCGTCTCCGACCTTCTGCGCATGGACGTGCCGCGCAAATGCTTTGCCGCGATGATGTCCGGCCTCGATCTTCACTACGATCTTGGCGACGGCCATCCGCTGCTCGGACGCCGCATGCCCGATCTCGATCTGGTCACCGCCAACGGCCCGGTGCAGGTCTTCGCGCTGCTGCAGCGGGCGCGGCCGGTTCTGCTGAATTTCGGCGAGCCCGGCGGCATCGCCATCGCGGGATGGACCGACCGGGTTCAGCTGGTCGATGCCGAGTATCGCGGCGCATGGGAGCTTCCCGCGCACGGCACGGTTTCGGCCCCGATCGCGGTGCTGGTGCGGCCCGATGGCTATGTGGCGTGGGTCGGAGAGGGAACGCGCGCGGGGCTAACCGAGGCGCTGACCAAATGGTTCGGCGCGTCCGCCGGTACGCAATGAGCGTAGCCCCTACCCCGCCGGCTGGAACGAATCCGCGCGCGCCATCGCCCAGGCGTCGCGGAAGCGGCGGTCCTGGGTGCCTTCGAGCAGTTCGCCGGGGCGCAGCGTCGGATAGAGCTCGGCGAAGGAAGAGACCTCGGTGGTCGAACTCCGCTGCGAGAAGTGGATCGGGCGCAGCTCCTTGGTGTGCTCGAGGCCGGCGGCGGCGAGCAGCTCGGTCAGCGCGTGCAGGGTCGAGTGGTGGTAGTTGTACACGCGGTCGATCTTGTCGGGCACATAGAGCGCGCGGTTGCGGATCGGGTCCTGCGAGGTGACGCCGGTCGGGCAGCGATCGGTGTGGCAGCTCAGGGACTGGATGCAGCCGAGCGCGAACATGAAGCCGCGCGCCGAATTGCACCAGTCGGCCCCGATCGCCATCGCGCGCGCCATGTCGAAGGCGGTCGCGATCTTGCCGGAGGCACCGATCTTGATGCGATCGCGCGCGCCGATGCCGACCAGCGCGTTGTGGACGAAATTGACGCCCTCGCGCATCGGCATGCCGAGATGGTCCATGAACTCGAGCGGCGCGGCGCCGGTGCCGCCTTCATTGCCGTCGACCACGATGAAGTCGGGATAGAGTCCGCTCTCGTGCATCGCCTTGCAGATCGCCAGGAATTCCCAGGGATGGCCGATGCACATCTTGAAGCCGGCCGGCTTGCCGCCGGACAGCTGGCGCATCCGGGCGACGAATTCCATCATCTGCAGCGGCGTCGAGAACGCCTTGTGATAGGCCGGCGAGATGCAGTCCTCGCCCATCGGTACGCCCCGGATCTTGGAAATCTCCTCGGAAACCTTCGCCGCCGGCAGCACGCCGCCATGGCCGGGCTTGGCACCCTGGCTGATCTTGAGCTCGACCATCTTGATCTGATCGTCGCCCGCGACGCTCGCGAAGAGATCCGGATTGAAGGTGCCGTCGCGGTTGCGGCAGCCGAAATAGCCGGAGCCGATCTCCCAGATGATGTCGCCGCCCATCTCGCGGTGATAGGGGCTGACACCGCCCTCGCCGGTGTCGTGGGCGAAGCCGCCCTTCTTGGCGCCGGCATTGAGCGCCCGCACCGCGTTCGGGCTCAGCGCGCCAAAGCTCATCGCCGAGATGTTGAAGACCGAGGCCGAATACGGCTTGGTGCAGTCCGGGCCGCCGACGGTGATGCGGAATTTCTGGTCGGCCTTCGGCTTCGGCGCCACCGAGTGGTGCATCCACTCATAGCCCTCGCGATAGACGTCCTCCTGGGTGCCGAACGGCCGCTTGTCGAGCACCATCTTGGCGCGCTGGTAAACCACCGCGCGGGTGTCGCGCGAGAACGGCATGCCGTCCTTCTCGCTCTCGAAGAAATATTGCCGCATCTCCGGGCGGATTTCCTCGAGCAGGAAGCGGACATGCGCCGAGATCGGGTAGTTGCGCAGCACCGCGTGGTTCTTCTGGGTGAGGTCGCGAATGCCGAGCAATGTCAACGCGCCGAAGATGACCAGCGGGATCAGGACGATCCTGAAGACCTTGTGATCGAAAATTCCAACCAGCAGCAGGAGCGCGGTGACGACGGCGCAGATGGTCAGCACGATGAAGCGCGGCGAGAACGGAAGCAGCACTGTATCCATGAAATTCCTCCGGTCTGCCCAAATGACCTGTCGGCCGCGAGCCTAATCCAACTCGCGGAACAAGTGCACTACGGTTATACGGCCGAGCAGTCACAGATGTGACAACCGCCCGAATGGGCGGGTGCGGATACCGGTCAAACTAAAACGAAATCGACTTTTGCACTGCAACGAAGGGGAGCGCATGCGATAACCTGCCGTCGCAGGGCGCGCTGCCAAAATATCGAAAACAACCCCATGCAAAGGAGCCGGCGACGTGCCGGCGCTCGACCAGGCACCTTGACACGTCGGGCAAATCAGCGGCATTATTCTATTATCCCGAAATCGTGATGTGAATCTGCGGCTCCTCCAACCCGTCATCCCTGCCTGGTGCGCAATTGCGCACGGGAGCAGGGACCCATACGCTGCGGCGGACCTTCATCGATCACGCCGATCGAGGCACCTTCATCGCCAAATTCGTCCACGACTACAATCGAACCAGGCTCAAATGCCTCCGCTACCAGGCCCCAATGCGGGCCCTCGCCAATCATACGGGACCAAACACTTTCGCAGGGACGACGATGGGGATGGTTCTCGATTCGAGGCGTCGCACCACGCGGTGTCATCACCCGCGCATGTGAGTGCGCTGCAGAGGAGATGAGGAGAGAGCACCGTTCGCCTAATGCTCGTGCGGCTGCAATTCGTGCGGGATGTGGCCAGGCTTCAGGCCGTCGCCGTCGAGCCAGGCGTTGGTGGTGTCGAGCGCCCGCGTGATATGATCCGAGGTCCGGGAGAAATCGTAGGGCGAGCCGACCAGCGGGCAGAGCGGCGGCACCACGAAGTACTCGACATCGGGCCCGATGTTCTCGAGCTCGTTGACGAGCTGCCGCGCGATCAGGAGCGTCAGCGCGTGCAGGGCATTGGCGAGCGCGCCGACCGGCGGCGCCTGGTTGGCGCAGGCATGCCCGGTCGGCAGCACAATCAGCCGTTTGGCGCCGTGCCTGACCGCGACGCGGACCGGCGTGTTGCTGGAGATCGCGCCATCGGCCAGGAAACGATCGCGGTAATGCACCGGCGTGAACGCGCCGGGGATCGCGGTCGATGCGACGATCGCCTCGGCGGTCGAACCTTCCGACAGCACCACGCTGTCGCCGCTGATGATGTCTGTGGTGACGATGTGGATCGGGATCCGCGCGTCCTCGAGATTGCGGAACGGGATGTAATCGTCGATCAGCTTGCGGACGCCGTCATGCGGGATCAGGAAGTCACGCCGCCACAGGAAGCTCACCAGCGTCCGCCAGGTCACCGGAAACACGTCCTGACGGCTGAGGCCGCGCCAGATCTCGGCCAACCGCGCGACGCCCGAGACCGTCGGGTCGCCGGCGTAGAACGCGCCGTTCAGTGCGCCGACGCTGGAGCCGACCACCATGTCGGCAACCACGCCATGCGCGGCCAGCGCCTGCAGCATACCGACCTGGATCGCGCCAAAGCTGCCGCCGCCGGCAAACACAAAGGCGGTTTTCGGTGCATCCGGATCGGTGATGGACAAGGTTCTGCTCCCAAATCGCCGCGTTCGCGCAAAGGCCGCGCGGCGTTGGGGGCGTTATAGCAGCGTGGCAATGGTGCGCACTACAAACACCATCGTCGTCCTGGCCTAGTCTAGTGAGCAATTGCGCACGGGGCCGGGGCCCATAACCACAAATGCAAAAGGCTGAAGCCCGGTGGGGCCTCAGCCTTCGTCCAATCAGCAACGGTGGTTATGGGTCCCGGGTCGCGCTTCGCTTGCCCGGGACGACACCGGTTAGCGCTCGACGAACGCCTTCTCGATCACGAAGTGACCGGGAGTGTTGCCGCTGCCTTCCTTGAAGCCGCGCGTCTCGAACAGCTGCTTCAGCTCTTCCAGCATCGCCGGGCTGCCGCACATCATGATGCGATCGGTCTCGATGTCGAGCGGGCCCTGATGCAGGTCGCTGAACAGCTGGTTGGAGGTGATCAGATCGGTGATGCGGCCGCGGTTGCGGAACGGCTCGCGCGTCACGGTCGGGTAGTACGAGAGCTTCTCGGACAGCAGCGGCCCGAACAGCTCGTCGTCGCGCAGCTTGGCGACCAGCTCCTCGCCATAGGCGAGCTCCGAGACCTGACGGCAGCCATGCACCAGCAGGATCTGATCGTAGCGATCATAGACCTCGGGGTCCTTGATCAGGCTGGCGAACGGGGCGAGGCCGGTGCCGGTCGACAGCAGCATCAGCCGCTTGCCGGGAATCAGGTTGTCGGTGATCAGCGTGCCGGTCGCCTTGCGGCCGACCAGAATGGTGTCGCCCTCGCGGATCTTCTGCAGCTTGGAGGTGAGCGGGCCGTCCTGCACCTTGATCGAGAAGAACTCGAGCTCTTCCTCGTGATTGGCGCTCGCCATCGAATAGGCGCGCAGCAGCGGCCTGCCGTCGACCTCAAGGCCGATCATGGCAAACTGCCCGTTCTGGAAGCGGAAACCGGAATCGCGGGTCGCCCGGAAGCTGAAAAGCGTATCGGTCCAGTGCTGAACGGAAAGAACTTTCTCTCGATAGAACGCGCTCATGGGTTTTCGTTTTCTCGACTGACCAGAATTAGAATGGTTTGATTTCTAGACGGCTCGCGACGGCGCGGAAGTGGCCGAAATCACTGAAGATCTCGCGTGTCCATTGCGCCAATGCAGGAGATAGTCAAGATCAACTGGCGTGCAATTGCGATCTCAGAATGGCAGTCGTTCGATTTCGCGCAGAGGTTCAACGACGTCATCGTTAACACGTGGCGCTGTACGTAATTTACTTGCTGAGATCGGCATCGATCTGGCAATTAATTGCTACAAAAACCGCGGTGAAGGGAAAATGATCTCGTGGTCCTGATCAGCCAGCGAATCTTCCTGGAAACCATCAAAAAATATTGTTTGGCGCACGCGATTGCCGTCGAGGTGCGGTCCGGCGGCTGGCTGGTCACCATGACCAAGGGCAACGCGCGGCGGCTCGCGATCGGCTACGACGTCGGGCTGAACAGCGCGGTCGCGCATCAGGTCGCCAACGACAAATCGGCCTGCGCGGACGTGCTGACATCGGCCGGCGTCCCCGTCATTCCGCATACGCTGTTTTTGGGCGCGAAGCTCAGCAAGCACATCCCGGGATCGGACTCGCTGGACGCGATGCAGCGTCTGCTCGAGCAGCATCCGCAGGGGCTCGTCATCAAACCCAATGAGGGGACCTCCGGCGAGCTGGTGTTCCGCGTGACGACGCGGGCGCAATTGGAGACCGCGGTCGCGCGCGTCCTTGCCGCACATCCAAGTCTCGTCATCTCGCCCTATGTCGAGATCGTGGACGAGGTGCGCGTCGTGCTGCTCGATGCGCGCGCGCTGATCGTCTACGGCAAGGCGCGCCCGTCGGTGACTGGCGACGGCATCCAGTCGCTGCGCGCGCTGGCGCAGGCGAGCGCGACGGCCGAGCAACTCAAGACCATCACCGAGGATTTCGATGCCGCCGCGCTCGACGCCGTTCCGCCCGCCGGCGAACGGCTTCTGCTGAACTGGCGGCACAACCTCGATGCCGGCGCGGAGCCCGTGCTGCTCGCCGATGACGCAATGCGCGAGGCCTGCGTCGCGCTCGCGATCAAGGCCGCGCAAGCCGTCGGCATCCGCTTCGCCTCGATCGACGTCGTGCGCACGGATGGCGCGTGGAAAATCCTCGAGGTGAACTCCGGGGTGAAGATGGAAGCGCTGGGGCGCCGGCATCCGGCGTTGGTCGAGGCGGCGTATTCGGCGGCGCTGGACGAAGTGTTCGCGTAGCGTTTCCCTGCCCGACGACCCGGGCTCGCCGGCGCCATCCTGCACTGTGAGCGCCCGATCAGTCTTGCGGGTGCTCCTTTTCATAGGCGGCGACGATCAATTCCGATTGCTCGACCTGTGCCATGAGACGGTCGATCTCGGCTTGCGTCTCCGGAAACACGTCAGCCCCCGCCGTATTTCCGGATTGCAATTCCGCGATCAGTTCCCGGTTCTTCGCAATCTGCTCCCGGTGCCAATCGATTTCGGGATCGTCTTGCATGGGCCACCCGTCGGCGAGATCTACGACGCCAGCTCTCGCAGCAGCATGGGTGGATAAACCGGCTTCTCGAAAAACTTGACGCCCTCAGGCAGCGCGCTGTCCGGGGGCCGGCCCGAGATGACCATAACGCGCACGCCCGGGTCGCAATCGACGGCCAAGCGTGCAAGCTCGACGCCATCCATTTTGCCCATGAGCTTGATATCGGTAACCACCAGCGACGGATGACGCATCTTGATGGCCAGCGCTGCCGTCTCGGCGTCCTCGCACTGGATGACGTCGAAATGGCCTTCTTCCAACAACAGCGCAATCATGTCGCGCTGGATCGTGTCGTCTTCGACCACAATTGCTATTTGACGAATTGGTCTCGCGTAAGCCATGGCGACCTCCGAACGATCAACCAGAGTTAATGATCGAGGACGCTGATGGTTCTGGTTCCCGCTTCATGAGGGACTGTTCCGGCAGACCTTTGCAGGTTCCGTGCGGAACAACTTTGCAGGTTTCAGCGTCATCGATGGGCGACAAGCCGGACGAGCCGAATGGTTCGGGCCTGAGCAAGGGAATTCTTGCGAGATAGTGCCAGGAGGCAGAGCTCATGAAGAACGTTGTGCAGTCGGATCAGGATCCTTGCGAACCCTACGGGACTAACGTGACGGCCGGCGCGACAGGCTATGCGTCCTCTCGACGATTGATCGAGGATCAGGCGCTTAAACGACCCGCGCTCGCCAAGCGGCCCAGGATGCAGCACGAGACGACCGATCCGCTCCGCGCTCGCCTGCCGCACGACGTCATTTCCGAAATGGAAGCAGAGCTGAAGCAACAGGTCGATCGAATCGTCGCCGAACGACATTAGCCGGTGAAGCGACGAGTTCGCAGACCGCAACAGCCGAATCTTGCCTGCCGATGATGCTCCAGAGATCGCGGCGCGTGGACACTCGAAGGAAGATCCCGCCGGATCGACGGAGCTTTGATGGGAGCGATTCTTGGGCGCGCGGTTTTCCAGGTCATGGTTGTTCTGGCGGCGGTCGGCATCGTTGCCCTCGCATGCATGGCGGTTCGCGGCGGCTGACGCGGGGGCGGCGGTACGGCCGGCACCGAAGTTCTGACCGTCATTTTGATCGATTCAGCGCCTTGCTCATCCTGCGCAAGGGAGTACGCTTCCGTGCATTGATTGATCCGGAAACAGATTATGCGCAAACTTCTTTTGAGCTTCGTCGCACTCGCGGCGTTCGCCGCCGCCTTCAATCCTCCGGCCGCCAACGCGGTGTTTTGGCGCGGCGTCACGGCGCCGACGAATATCGACATCCACGGCTACCCGATCATCAAGGAGCCGCCTCCGAGCACATGCCAGTTGATCCATGTGAACGGATACTGGGTCCGGCAGTGCCTGGATTTGTCGCGGCGCTATTGGCGGTGAACGGCGCGCACCGGGCTTTCCGACCTCTCCCGCAAGGGGAGAGGCCTAAATTCGCGGCTAGTTCGACCCGCCCGGCGAATCGTCGAGCGCCTTGAAGGCCTCTTCGAGCTGCGGTGACAGCGCGACGTTGAGCTTCTCGCCGGTCGGCAGCCGGGCGACGAACCATTTGTTGTAGAGCGGGACGATGTCGCGGTTCGAGGCCAGCCTGCGGAACGCGCGCTCGACCACGTCCTTCATCTGCGGCTCGCCCTTGCGGTACATGATGCCGTAGGGATCGTAGGACAGGTAGTCGCCGGTGACGCGGAATTTGTCCTGCGACTTGTGCCGCGCGATCAGGCCGTGGAGCAGGATGTCGTCGGTCGCGAACGCATCCGCCTTGCCGTCCACCAGCATCTGGTAGGACTGCTCGTGGTCGGGGGCGGTGACGATGTTGAGGCCGAGCTTTTGCTTGGCGTCGACATTGTGCATCGCCTGCTCGTTGGTGGTGCCCTTGGTCACCACCACCGTCTTGCCCTTCAGGTCGGCGACCTGGGTGACGCCGGAGGCCTTCGGCACCATCAGCTTGGTGCCGGCCACGAACATCAGCGGCGAGAATGCGACCTGCTTGCCGCGCTCGGCATTCGCCGTGGTCGATCCGCATTCGAGGTCGATCTTCTTGTCGACGACCGCCGGAATGCGGTCGTCGGAGGTAACCTTGACGTAGTCGACCTTGAGATTGGCGTCGTCGACCTCGGTTCCGATCTCCTCGACGATCGCATCGCACAGCTCGAGGCTGTAGCCGATCGGCCGGTTGGAGTGATCGAGGAACGAGAACGGCGGCGAGCTTTCGCGATAGCCGATCCGCACCGTGTGCGTGGCCTTGATGTTGGCGAGCGTGGGGCTGAGCCCCTCGCCCGCCGGCTGTGCGGACGCCGGTGCGGCGAGCAGGCTTGCCGCCAGCAGACAAGCTGACAGCAGGCATGTCGACAGGAGAGGCGCCTCAGCCCGTATCGGCCTCCAGCGGGCGCGATGCATGCATCCCTCCCGTCAATGGCCGGCCATCACGGCGCCGGGCACCGCATCCTGCGGCACCGCGTCGTCTGGCCCGAGCTCGTGCTCGGGCTTCAACTCACCCTCCCACTTCGCGACCACGGCGGTCGCCAGCGAGTTGCCGATCACGTTGGTGGCGCTGCGGCCCATGTCGAGGAAGGTGTCGATGCCCATGATCATCAGCAGGCCCGCCTCGGGGATGTTGAACTGCGCCAGCGTCGAGGCGATCACCACCAGCGACGCGCGCGGCACGCCGGCGACGCCCTTGGAGGTGATCATCAGCGTCGCCAGCATCGCGAGCTGCGTGCCGAGCGACATCTCGATATGGTAGGTCTGCGCGATGAAGATGCTCGCGAAGGTGCAGTACATCATCGTGCCGTCGAGGTTGAAGGAATAGCCGAGCGGCAGCACGAAGGCCGAGATGCGCGAGGAGGCGCCGAACCTGTTCAGCCCCTCCAGCGTCTTCGGATAGGCCGCCTCCGACGAGGCGGTCGAGAACGCGATCATCAGCGGCTCGCGGATCAGCCGCAAAAGATGGCTGTAGCGCGGCCCGATCACGATGAACCCGACGACGACCAGGATGCCCCACAGGATCAGGAGCGAGAGATAGAATCCGCCCATGAAGACGATGAGCTTCCAAAGCACGCCGAGGCCGTTCTTCGAGACGGTCGCCATGATCGCGGCCCACACCGCGAGCGGCGCGAACAGCATCACATAGCCGGTGACCTTGAGCATGATGTGCGCGAGGTCGTCGATCAGGCTCATGATCGGCTTGGCCCGTTCAGGCATCGCACCGAGCGCGACCGCGAAGAACACCGCGAACACGACGATCTGCAGAATCTCGTTCTGCGCCATTGCGTCCGCGATCGAGGTCGGGATCAGATGGGTGAGGAATTTTTCGATCGAGAACGCCGACACCGGCAGCCCGGTCGACTGCGCCTTGTCGGGCAGCGTGCCGGGGAAGTTGGCGCCGGGCTGCAGCAGGTTGACCATCACGAGGCCGAGCAGCAGCGAGACGAAGGAGGCGGAGACGAACCAGCCCATGGTCTTGGCAAAGATGCGGCCGAGCTTGGCGCCGCTTCCCATATGGGCGATGCCGCCGACGAGGGTCGCGAAAACCAGCGGCGCGATGATCATCTTGATCAGACGCAGGAACAGCATCGCGATCAGGTTGACGTCTGCTGCGATCTCGGCACGGCTGTCAGGAAAGTAGTTGAAGACAATCGTCCCCATCGCGATGCCAAGGACCATCGCAATCAGGATATACTGCGTAAACCTGCTGGACATTCTTTTACCCCCGTAAGTTCCCGGCGGAGGGCAAGTGTGGCAGATTTACGCAGCTACGCAACACGCTTCGCGTCCAGCGCGACTTTGCCGAAACGTTCCCGTTGTGGAATGCCAGCGCGCGGACTAGCGTTCATGCAGCGCACAATCTGTGCAAGGCGCTGCGCGCCTCGCAGTCAATTGCATGCGAAACGACCAACGCCAAGGGAAGGCAAAGCGAAGGCAAAAGGGGGAGACACCACCAATGAACGACACCGTCAATCGCCAGATCCTGCTTGTCGAAAAGCCGACCGGCAAGCTTGGCCCCGAGCATTTTCGTCTGACCACGGGGACGATCCCCACGCCGAAGGACGGCGAGGCGCTGGTGCGGACGCGCTACATCTCGCTCGATGCCGCCAACCGCGCCTGGATGCACGGCGCCACGTACCGCGCTGCGGTGGAAGCCAACACCGTGATGGCCGGCGGCAGCATCGCCGAGGTGATCTCGTCGAAGGATTCTAGCCTGAAGCCCGGCGACATCGTGTTCGGCGACACCGGCTGGCAGGATTATGCCGCCGTGCCCGCCAAGCACCTGGCAAAGATGCCGAAGCTCGAGCCGATGACGCATCTGCTCAGCGTCTACGGCGTTGCCGGCCTGACCGCCTATTTCGGCCTGCTCCACGTCGGCAAGCCCAGGGAAGGCGAGACCGTGGTGGTGTCGGCGGCCGCGGGCTCGGTCGGCTCGATCGTCGGCCAGATCGCCAGGATCAAGGGCTGCCGCGTCGTCGGCATCGCCGGCGGCAAGGACAAGTGCCATTGGCTGACCAGCGAGCTCGGCTTCGACGCCGCGGTCGACTACAAGGACGGCGCGACCTACAAGGCGCTGCGCGCGGCGGCGCCCAAGGGCATCGACGTCTATTTCGACAATGTCGGCGGCGACATTCTGGAAGCCTGCCTGGCGCAGATGAACAATCGCGGCCGCATCGCCTGCTGCGGCGCGATCTCGCAATATGACGGCGTCCTCTCCGCGCACGGCCCGCGCGGCGTGCCCGGCCTGATCGTGGTGAAGCGGCTGATCATGCAGGGCTTCATCGTGATGGACTACATGGACCAGCGCGACGCCGCACTCGCCGACCTGCAGTCCTGGGTCGCCTCGGGCAAGCTCAAGGTGCAGGAGGACGTGATCGACGGCCTCGAGAACACGCCGCAGGCGCTGATCGGGCTCTTGGCCGGCGAAAATCGCGGCAAGCGCATGGTGAAGGTGTAGGCGGGGAACATCTCCGAACCCGTCATCCCCGCGCAAATGCTTCGCCTTTGTCGCTGGAGGAGCGCGTAGCGCGTCTCGAAGGATGCACGGCCCGGCTGGTGGCCGTCGCCCCTTCGAGACGGCCGCTTCGCGGCCTCCTCAGGGTGACGGGGATGCAGCGCAATCTCTCCCCTCGTCGTCCCGGCGAAAGCCGGGACCCATAACCACAGGGTTGAGTCGTTAGAAAGCTGTGGCCCCAGCGTCGTGCAACAATGACCTTCGGTGGCTATGGGGTCCCGGCTCCCGTGCGCAATTGCGCACTAGGCCGGGACGACATCGAGTATGTTGCGTCATCGAGAGTCATCCATTCACGGCCTCTCAAGGGCACGGTGATAGGTTTGAATGCGCAGACCTAATGCGCCGTGCCCGACGCCCGTGGAGCGGCTTGCGGCGCCGTCTTGCCTTTCTTCGCCTTGCGCCAGTTCTCAAAACTCTGCACCACGACGAAGAACGCCGGCACGAACAGCACGGCGAGGCAGGTCGAGGCGATCATGCCGGAGAACACGGTGATGCCGATCGACTTGCGGGCGTTTGCGCCGGCGCCGGTCGCGATCACCAGCGGCAGCACGCCGAGGATGAAGGCGAACGACGTCATCAGGATCGGCCGGAATCTCGCGCGTGCCGCGTCGATCGCCGCATCCAGCACCGACCGTCCGTCGCGCAGATGACGTTCCAGCGCGACCTCGACGATCAGGATCGCGTTCTTGGCCGACAGCGCGATCAGCAAGATGGTGCCGATCTGGGTGTAGAGGTTGTTCTCGATATTCAGGCTCAGCAGCACCAGCGTCGGGCCGAGCAGCGACAGCGGCACGGCCAGGATCACCGAGATCGGCGCGTACCAGCTCTCATATTGCCCGGCGAGCACGAGATAGACCAGCAGCAGCGCCAGCGCGAACACGTAGTAGATCTGACTGCCGACCTCCTTCTCCTGGTACGACATCGCCGTCCACTCGAAGCCCGACCCGGGCGGCAGCGTCTTGGCCGCGATCTCCTCCATCAGCGCCATCGACTGGCCGGACGAGTAACCCTGCGCCGGCAGCCCGATGATGGAGGCGGACGGATAGAGGTTGTAGAGGCTGATCAGCGACGGTCCGATCGAGGGCGTGATCTTGGCGACCGTGCCGAGCGGGATCATGTCGCCGTTGCTGTTGCGCACCATCATGTTCTCGATGTCGCGCAGGCTCAGGCGGTACTGTGCCTCGGCCTGGGTATAGACCTGGAAGGTGCGGCCGAACTTGGTGAACTGGTTGACGTAGCTGGCGCCGAGATAGGACGACAGCGCCGCGAAGATCTGGTCGGGGGTGACATGCAGGGTCTGCGTCTTGATGCGATCGACGTCGACGTCGAACTGCGGCACCATCGAGCGGAACGACGACTGGACCCGCTGCAGCGCGCTCTGGGTCTGTGCATTGGCCACGATCGCCCCGGTGACCGCCTGCAGCTTGCCGTAGTCGGCATTGCCGTCGCGCAGCTCGACCTGCATGGCAAAGCCGGCGGCGTTGCCGATGCCCTGGATCGGCGGCGGCGGGATCACCAGGATGCGCGCCTCCGGGATCACCGCGAGCTTGTCGTTGAGCCCGTAGACCAGCGAGCGCAGATCCTCGCCCGGCCCGCGCGCGCCCCAGTCCTTCAGGATCAGATAGGCGACGCCGGCATTGGCGAGGCTCGAGGAATTGTCGAGCGCCGAGATGCCGGCGATCGAGACCACCTGGTCGACGCCGGGCGTCTTGCCGGCGATCCTGGTGACCTCGTCGAGCACGTGCTGGGTGCGGTCGAGGGCCGCGCCGTCGGGCAATTGCACCGCGGCGAGCAGATAGCCTTGGTCCTCGATCGGAATGAATCCGGTCGGCACCCGCGACAGGCCGTAGCCGGCAAGCCCGATGATGACAAGCGCAACGGCGACCGAGGTCTTGGCATGCCCGGCGATGCCGCTGACCAGCCGAGTGTAGCCGCGCTCGAGCCGGTCATAGACCGCGTTGAAGCCGCGATAGAAGAAATTGCGCTGCTCGGGCGGCGCGGGGGGACGCAGCCATAGCGCGCATTGTGTCGGCTTCAGCGTCGCGGCGTTGACGGCGCTGAGCAGCGCGGTGGCGGCGATCACCAGCGCGAATTGCGCGTACATCCGCCCGGTCAGCCCGGGCAGGAACGCCGCCGGCAGGAACACCGAGATCAAGACCAGCGTGATGCCGACGATCGGCGCGAACAATTCGTCCATCGCCTTGATCGCGGCGTCGTGGCCCGACATGCCGCGCTCGATATTGTGCGCCGCGCCCTCGACCACGACGATGGCGTCGTCGACCACGATGCCGATCGCCAGCACGATCGCAAACAGCGTCGACAGGTTGATGGTGAAGCCGAGCGCCGCCATGGCCGCGAACGCGCCGATGATCGTGACCGGCACGGTGGTTGCCGGCACCAGCATCGCCCGCCAGTCCTGCAGGAAGACCAGGATCACGACCAGCACCAGCAGGCCGGCCTCGAACAGGGTCTTGTAGACCTCCTCGATCGAGGCGTTGACGAATTTGGTGGTGTCGAACGGCGTGTCGTATTTGATGTCCTGCGGGAACTGCCTGGCGAGCTCCGCCATCTTCTTCTCGACGGCCTTCTCGACCTGCAAGGCATTGGCGCCCGGCGACTGGAACACGCCGATGCCGGTCGCGGGCTTCTGGTTCAGCGAGAAGATCTGGCTGTAGGTCTGCGCGCCGAGCTCGACCCAGCCGACGTCGCGGACCCTGGTGACGTCGCCGACATTGCCTGTCTTGACAATGATGTCCTCGAACTGGCTCTTGTCGTCGAGCCGGCCGTTGACGTTCAGCGTGTACTGGAACGCCTGGCCCGCCGGCGTCGGCGGCGCGCCGACCTGGCCGGCGGTGACCTGCTGGCTCTGCTGCTGGATCGCCTGGATGACGTCCTGCGGCACCAGCCCGCGCACCTGCAGCTTGTTCGGATCGAGCCAGACCCGCATCGAATATTGCCCGGCGCCGAACACCGTGACGTTGCCGACGCCCGGAAGGCGCGACAGCTCGTCCCGGATGTTGATGGTGGCGTAGTTCGACAGGAACAGGCTGTCATAGGTCTTGTTCGGCGAGGTCAGCGTCACGAACAGCAGGATCGAGGTCGACCGCTTCTGGACCGTGACGCCCTGGTTCTGCACCGAGGTCGGCAGCTGCGACAACGCGCTGGAGACACGGTTCTGCACCAGCACCTGCGCGAAATTGAGATCGGTGCCGATCTTGAAGGTCACCGTCAGCGTATAGGTGCCGTCGGCGCCGCTGTAGGACTGCATGTACAGCATGTCCTCGACGCCGTTGACCTGCTGCTCGATCGGCAGCGCCACGGTATCGACCACCGTCTTGGCCGAGGCGCCGGGATAGCGCGTCGTCACCTGCACCGTCGGCGGCACCACGTCGGGATATTGCGCGACCGCGAGATTGTACAGCGCCACGCCGCCGATCAGGATCATCAGGATCGCGATGACGTTGGAAAGGACCGGGCGCTCGATGAAGAATTTCGAGATCATGGCGCGTGCGTCCTATTTGGCGGCTGTCGGCGCCGCGTCGGCCTTCTGCACCTGCGGATCGACCTTCTGCCCGGGGATCGCGCGCAGCAATCCGGCAGTCACGATGCGGTCATCCGGCTTCAGGCCGCTCTCGATGACGCGCAGCCCCTCATCGAGCGGGCCGGTCGTCACCTTGCGCTGCTCGACCACATTCTCGGCATTGACGACCAGCACGTAGCGGCCGGCCTGGTCGCTGCCGATCGCGACGTCGGGCACCAGCAGCGCGTTGTCCTGCTTGTCGAACGGCACGCGAACGCGGACATAGAAGCCGGGCAGCAAAGTGCGGTCCGGATTTGCGAACACGCCGCGGACCGCGAGCGTGCCGGTCGACTGGTTGAGGGTCGGCGAGATGTAATCAAGCTTGCCCTTGTGCGGATAGCCGGTCTCGGTCTGCAGGCCGACCTCGACCGGCAACTGCCTGAGCTCGTTGACCGACAGACCACGACGGCGCGCTTCATCCCGCACGCGCTGCACGTCCTGTTCGTTGACGTTGAAATTCACATAGATCGGATCGAGCTGCACGATGGTGGCAAGCTGCGTCGGCGACGTCACGCCGACCAACTCGCCGATCGAGACCAGGTGATTGCTGACGATGCCGTCGAACGGCGCTGCCACGTTGGTGTAGCCGTAGTTGACCGCCGCGATCCTGGTGTTGACCTGGGCCTGCTGCAGGCTGGCCTGGGCGTTGTCCCGGGTGGAGGTCGAGGTATCAAGGGTCGCCTGCGAGACCGCCTGCCGCTGCACCAGATCGGTCTGCCGCTTGAAGTCGAGCTCGGCCTGCTTCAGCGTCGCCTGCGCGCCGACCTCTGCGGCCTGCGCCTGTTCCAGCTTCAGCTTGTAGGTCTCCGGCTCGATCGTGAACAGCGTGGTCCCCGCCTTCACGAAGGAGCCGTCCTGATAGTTGATCGCCTGCAGGAAGCCCTGCACGCGCGCGACCAGATCGACGGTCTGGATCGGCGCGGTGTTTCCGGTGGCGTCCAGATAACGCGTGACGGCGCGCTGCACCGGAGGCGCAACCTCGACCTTGGGCGGCGGCGGCGCAACAAAACTGTTTTGCTCGCAGGCACTTAAACTGACGAAGGCCGATACGACGAACGCGATGCGCGCAAGCGGTGCATTTCGCAGCCGCACAAAACTGCTCCGACCGAAATGTGCCGACGCGCGCGCATGCCTCATGTCCGAGCCTCGATTCAAATGACTAAATTTAAAGATCTCGTGACGGGCAAAAAATCCGCCTGCTTCATCCATAGCAACAATCCGCTTGCAGCGGAACTCGAAAGCGAAAATGATGCCGCTCGCCGAGGTTGCTACAACAAGACTTTTTCAGAACTCAGTTCAGTTGAGCCGGAGACATCCGGCGCGACCAGAGGATTAATTCAGATGATCAATGCGTTGACACGAGCAACGAAGCTGTCCGCATGTCTTGCGCTTGCAGCGTTCATGAGCACCGCACCGGCCTTGTCGCAGGCGCCGACCCAGGCGCAGCGCGACGCCATCAAGTCGCAATGCCGCAACGACTACATCGCCCATTGCTCAAGCGTACCGCCGGGCGGCGAAGCCTCGCTGCAATGTCTGCAGAAGAACATGGTAAGCCTCGGACCGGGCTGCGCCAGCGCGGTGAAGGCCGTCGAAGCTCCGGCTGCCGCACCGAAGGCAGACTCCGCGCCCGCGGCGGCCAAGACCGAGGCTGCGCCCGCGGCAACGGCCAAGCCCGCCACCGAAGCCGCCGCGCCGAAGGTGGCCGGGACGCCGTCCAACACGCAGATCTCCGCGATCCGCAGCGCATGCCGCTCCGATTATCCCAAGGTTTGCGCGGGCGTGCCGACCGGCGGCGCGGCGGCGCTGCAGTGTCTCGAAAAGAACAAGGGCAAGCTTTCGCCGGCCTGCGAGAAGGCCGTGGCCGCCGCTGGTGGCGGCGCCGCCGCGCCGGCCGCCGGCGCTGCAGCGACGACAGCACCAGCCGCGGCGCCGGCCGTGATCGCGTTGCGGCCGCTGCGACCGCGCGAAGAGCTGTTCGTGCTGCGCTCGGCCTGCGGCGCCGACGTCCGCTCGATCTGTGGCGGCGTCCAGCCGGGCGGCGGGCGGATCGTGCAGTGCCTCGCGGCCAATGCCGGCTCGCTGTCGCCGGCGTGCCGCGACGTGCTGGCGCCGTTCGCGGCGCGGTAATCGTGTTGTCACGCTAGAGACCGGAGAAGGGAGCAAACAATGCTGCGTATCGTCCTGACCGCCGCGCTGCTTTGCGGCGCAACCGCCGTCTACGCGCAGGAACTGACCACCGCGCAACGCGACGCCTGCATGGGCGACTACGAGAAGTTCTGCAAAAGCGTGACGCCCGGCGGCGGCCGCATCATCGCCTGTCTCGCCAAGCAGAGCGACAAGCTGGCGCCCGCCTGCAAGAAGGTGCTGGCGGAAGCGGAAAAGAAATAGCCGCGCCGGCGGTGAGACGACAGGTGCCCGGCGATTTGCGGGCACGGAGCCGTAGCACCTTGTTGCCACCTGCAGGCCAAGCATACCTCACCCGGGAGAAGGAATTTCATGCGTTCAATATTGCTGATCGCCGCAGCCCCGCTGTCCTTTGCCGCGACGATGACCTTTGAGTCCTCCGATGCCAACGCGGTCGTTTGCGCGCGCGGCGTCTATCGCGCCGGCTGCGCCGGCCCCAACGGCGCGGTCGTCGCCCGCAAACCCGTCGCCGCCGGCTGCCGCTGGGTATGGGTCGACGGGGTCAAGGCCCGCCGCTGCTACTGAACCCTTCGGCCCCACGCGGCTAGTCGCTGCACGCATTTTCCCTCTGGCGTTCCCGCCGGAGGGCGATTAGTCTGGACCCAAATTGTAAGTACACTGTCAATCTGGGAGGCAGACGTTGCGGATCGCCGTGATCGGCGGAGGGCCCGGCGGGCTCTATTTCGCCTATCTCTGGAAGAAGCGTCATCCCGACGCCGAGATCGACCTGTTCGAGCAGAACGCGGCCGGCGCCACCTGGGGCTTCGGCGTGGTGTTCTCCGAACAGGCGCTGGACTTCCTGCGCGCCGATGACCCCGAGACGGTCGACGCCATCGCCCCGCTTATGGAGAGCTGGAAGAACATCACCCTCAATCTGCGCGGCGAGAGCGTCGAGATCGACGGCGTCGGGTTCTCCTCGATCGGCCGGCTGGCGCTGCTGACGATCCTGCAGGAGCGCGTCCGCAGCACGGGCGTCACGCCGCGCTTCGACACCGTGGTGCAATCGGTCGACGAGCTCAGGGGTTACGACCTGATCGTTGCCGCCGACGGGCTGAACTCGATGGTCCGCCGCGACTTCGAGGCCGCGTTCGGCGCATCGGTCTCGCATTCCACCAACAAGTTCGCCTGGTACGGCACCACGAAGACCTTCGCGACGCTGTCGCAGACCTTTGTGGCCACCGAACGGGGCAGCTTCAACGCCCATCACTATCGCTATGCGAAGGACATGAGCACCTTCCTGGTCGAATGCGACGCGGCGACCTGGGCGGCCTACGGCTTCGCCGACAAGAGCATCGAGCAATCGCAGGCGATCTGCGAAGACGTATTCGCCGCGACGCTGGACGGCCACCGGCTGATCTCGAACAAGTCGGTGTGGCGCAATTTCCCGTGGATCTGGAACGAGCGCTGGTCGCACGGCAACATGGTGCTGATCGGCGATGCGCTGCATTCGGCGCATTTCTCGATCGGCTCCGGGACGCGGCTTGCGATCGAGGATGCGATTGCGCTGACCAAGGCGCTGGAGAGCGAGAGCGACATTGGCGCCGCGCTTGCCCGCTACGAGAGCGAGCGCAAGCCGATCGTGAAGAAGCTCGTCACCGCGGCGCGGACCAGCGCCGACTGGTATGAGCATTTTCCCGCGCACATGACGCTCGACCTGATGGATTTCGCCTACAGCTACATCACCCGCTCCGGCCGGATCGACGAAGCGCGGCTGCGCGCGATGTCGCCCGCCTTCATGGCCCGCTACGCAGCCGCAAAGGGACAATCATGACCGGGATCGCCGACCACGTTCCGCTGGACAATCCCGGTGCGCGCGAGATCGGCTTTACGATCCCCGAGCGCTACAATGCGAGCCGCATCCTGTTCGACAATCTCGCCAACGGAAACGCCGAGCGACTTGCGCTGACCGGCCCTGCCGGCACGCGAACTTATCGCGAGCTCTGCACTGAGGCCGCACGCTGGGGCCACGCCTTCCGATCGCTCGGGCTGCAGCGCGGCGACCGAGTCCTGCTGTTCCTCGACGACACCCCGGCCTATCCGGCGGCGTTTTTCGGCGCGGTGCGCGCGGGCTTCGTGCCGCTCCTGATCAACACGCTGACTACACCGGATCTGTTGCAATTCTATCTGTCCGATGCAGGCGCGCAGGTCGCCGTCGCCGATGCGGAATTCTGTGCGCGCTTCAACGCGAAAGCCTGCAAGGACACGCCGCTGCGTACGCTGGTGGTGGTCAACGGCGCCGCCGGTGATCACGCGGTTGCCGAAACGCGCGAGGCCGGCGACTGGCTGCAAGGATTTCCGACCGAGCTCGACGCGGCCGACACCCACCGCAACGAGATGGCGTTCTGGATGTATTCGTCGGGCTCGACCGGCCGGCCCAAGGGCATCGTGCATCTGCAGCACGACATGGCCTATAGCGAGCGCGCCTTTGCCCGCAATGTGCTGAAGCTTTCGCCAGGCGACATCTGCTTCTCGGTGCCGAAGACCTTCTTCGCCTACGGTTTCGGCAACTCGATCACGTTTCCATTTTCCGTCGGCGCCGCGACGCTGCTGCTGCCGGGCCAGCCGAAACCGGCCGCGATCTTCGCGGCGATCGGGCAATATCGCCCGACCGTGTTCTTCGGCCTGCCGACGCTCTACATCTCCCTGACCAAGGCTGAAGGTGCCGACACCGCCGATTTCTCCTCGCTGCGGATGGCGGTCTCGGCCGCCGAAGTGCTGTCAGCCGACGTCTTCAACGGCTGGAAGCGGCTCACCGGGCTCGAGATCATCGAAGGCCTCGGCTCGACCGAAGTGCTGCACGTCTATCTCAGCAACCGCGCGGAACAAAAGAAGCTCGGCGCCGCCGGCCTGCGCGTGCCCGGCTACGAGATCATGCTGCGCGACAGCGATGGCCGCGAGGTCGGCGACAATGAGGAAGGCATCCTGTGGGTGCGCGGCGATTCCGCGACCCCGCTGTACTGGAACCGGCCGGACAAGACCGCCGAGACCGTGCGCGAGGACGGCTGGATCTACACCGGCGACCGCTTCATGCGCGACAGCGACGGCTTCCACTTCTTCCGCGGCCGCGCCGACGATCTGATCAAGATCTCCGGCCAGTGGGTCTATCCGCTGGAGGTCGAGCTCTGCCTCGCCGATCACCCCGACGTCCGCGAATGCGCCGTCTACGCCGCCGAATTGCCGGACCGGCGCATGACGCTGCGCGCCGTGGTTGTCATGAACAAGGCCGGCTTCGACACAGCCGAAGCGACGCGGCGGCTGCAGGACTACGTCAAGACAAGGCTGTTGCCGTACAAATATCCGCGCGAGGTCAAATTCATCGACGAGCTGCCGAAGACCGGCACCGGCAAGATCGACCGGCAGGCAGTGATGCGGATGTAGGGCGTTGGTTGATGGACGCGGCCACCGCAAATTCAATGTCGTCCGGCGAAAGCCGGGACCCATAACCACAAATGCTTGTGGCGCGAGGACTGGAGCCCCAGCCTGCCACAACAACGGCCATCGGTGGTTATGGGTCCCGGATCGCGCTTCGCTGTGCTCGCTTGCCCGGGACGACGAGCATTAGCTGCCCGCCATCCAGCCACACATTCGATGTCGTCCCGGCGAAGGCCGGGACCCAACCACAAATATTTGCGGCGCGACGGCTGGAGCCCCGGCTCGCCATAACAACGGCCTTCGGTGGCTATGGGTCCCGGATCGCGCTTCGCTTGTCCGGGACGACGAGTAGTTAGCTAGCCGCCCAGGCCCGTCCCGCCCTACAGCCACACATTCAACGTCGTTCCGGCGAAGGCCGGGACCCATAACCACAAATATTTGCGGCGCAAAGGCTGGGGCCCCAGCCTGCCATCACAACAGCCTTCGGTGGTTATGGGTCCCGGATCGCGCTCGCTACGCTCGCTTGTCCGGGACGACGAGCATTAGCTGCCCCGCCATCCCGCCACACATTCGATGTCGTCCCGGCGAAGGGCGGGACCCATAACCACAAATGCTTGTGGCGCGAAGGCTGGGGCCCAAGCCTGCCATCACAACAGCCTTCGGTGGTTATGGGTTCCGAATCGCGCTTCGCTTGTCCGGGACGACGAGTAATTAGCTGCCCAGCCCCGTCCCGCCATACAGCCAGGCGATGTCATCGCACCACTCGACCTGCGACTTCGCGCTCATGATCGCGTTGCGGATGCGGGCGTGCTCGCCTGCGGGATGGTAGACGTGTTCGCCGATCGCGCGTGACATCAGTTGCACGCGCGCGGTGCGCGGGAAGCGTTGCGCGCTGTAGGCCTCCAGCGCCGCTGTCTGGTCATCGTGACTGGCCAGCATGTGCGACAGGCAGACCGCGTCCTCCATCGCCTGGCAGGCGCCCTGCGCGAAATATTGCAGCATCGGATGCGCGGCGTCGCCGAGCAGCACCACGCGGCCGTCGATCCACTGCTCGTTCGGATCGCGGTCGCACAACACCCAGAGCTTCCAGTTGGTGCCGTGGCGGATGATGTTCTGCGCCCGCTCATGGACGTGGGTAAAACCCTTCATCACCTCGGCCTCGGACACCGGCTTGCCTGCAACCGGCTCCGGCGCATTGTTGTGATAGGTGACGACGAGGTTGAACACCTTCCAGCCCGACAGCGGATAATGCACGATGTGGCATTTCGGGCCGGCCCACAGCGTCGCCGCATTCCAGCGCAAATCCTCCGGCATCTGCTCGGTCGGGATCACCGAGCGATAGGTGGTGTGGCCGGAGACGCGCGGCGGGCCGTCCGCCGTCACCTGCTTGCGGATGTTCGACCACAAGCCATCGGCGCCGATCAGAAGCCGGCCGGTGATCCGCTCGCCATCGGCGAGCTTTGCCGTCACCGACGAACCATCCTGCTCGTAGCCTGCCACCTCGCTGGACACGCGCAGTTCAATCAGCTCGTGATTCTGGCACGCGCGCAGGAATACGCCATGCAGATCGCCGCGATGTACCACGGCATAGGGATTGCCAAACCGCGCGCGAAAGGCGTCGCCGAGATCGATATGGGTGATCTCGTCGGCGGTCAGCGCATCCATCAGCCGGAGCTGATCGATATAGACGGCCATGTTGCGCGCGGCCTCGCCGACACCGAGATAGTCGAAGGCGTGGAACGCGTTCGGGCCGAGTTGGATGCCGGCGCCGATCTCGCCGAGCGCGGCGGCCTTCTCCAGCAGGATCGAGCGGATGCCTTTTTGCGCGAGGCCCAGCGCCACGGCAAGGCCGCCAATGCCGCCACCCGCGATCAGGACAGGTCTCGTCTCCGCCATCAGCCCGACCTCCCGAGATGTTCGAGCGCGTCCTCGGCGCGCAGCGGCACCCGCGACGCCTCGTTGTTGAGGTCGACGAGCTGGGTCAACAGCGCCAGCAGCGTCTTGCGGTCGGCCGGCTTCAGCGGCTGCAGCATCCGCGCCTGCGCCTTGTCGACCGAGGGCATGATGTCGCTCAACACAGCCGCGCCGGCCTTGGTAAGATAGAGCAGCTTGACGCGCTTGTCCTCGGGCGCCGGCTTGCGCAAGATGAACTCCTTGGCCTGCAGCCGTTCGATCACGTTGCCGAGCGTGGAACGGTCGAACGCGATCACCGCCGAGAGCCTCGTGGCGTCGATACCGGGATGGGTCGAGATCGTGACCAGCGCGGCGTATTGCACCGGCGTCAGGTCGAACGCCCTGCACTCCTCGATGAACAGCGCGACCGCGATCTGCTGCATCCGCCGGAACAGGTAGCCGGGCGCGGTATAGACCGCGTCCATGGTGACAGGCGCTGGTTTGTTATTCGGCATCGGGCTGCTTGTCCGGAGCGGCGTCGGCAAACGCCTTGATTTGCTTTGCCGCGGCCTCGGCCTTGAGCAGGCGCGGATAGGCCGAAACGTCGACGCCGAAGCGCCGCGCATTGGCGAGCTGCGGCACCAGGCAGAGATCGGCCAGTGTCGGCGCATCGCCAAAGCAGAACGGGCCGGACTCCGCCGCGATCAGGGTCTCGCAGGCCGACAGTCCCTCGCGATTGGCCCAGGCCGCCCATTCCGTCACCTGCTCCTCGGGCAGGCCGAGCTGACGCAGCCGCGCCAGCACCTTCAAATTCTGCACCGGATGCGTATCGCAGGCGATCGCCTGCGCAAACGCCCGCACCTTGGCGCGCCGCAGAGGATCTTTCGGCAAGAGCGGCGGGTTGGGATTGGTCTCGTCGAGCCATTCGATGATCGCGAGCGACTGGGTGAGGATCGCGCCGGCGTCGCTCTCCAGGGTCGGTACCAGCCCCTGCGGATTGATCGCGAGATAGGCCGGCGCGCACTGCTCGCCCTTGCGCAGATGATGCGGCAGATGCTCTGAGGTGAGCCCCTTCAGGTTGAGGGCGATCCGGACCCGGTAGGACGCGCTGCTCCGGAAATAGCCATGCAGCTTCATCGGAACCTCCCTTGCATTATTCTGGTTTGACGCGTTTTCTTTGCGCGAACCGGTATCCACTTCGCTCGAAAACGCCATGGCTTGCTTCATTGACGCTAGCCATATTGTCAGTATACTGTCAATTAAATTGCACCGACAAGAATGATGGGAGGCTTGCCATGGAAGCCGTGCAGAAGACCCCGGAGCGCGAGGCATTCTACAAGAAGATCGACGGCCAGAACCTCTCGGCGCTGTGGAACGTGATGAACGATCTGATCACGCCGGAGCCGAAAAGCGCCTGCCGTCCTCACTTGTGGAGGTTCGACCAGATCCGCGACTACATGAACGAGGCCGGCAAGCTGATCACGGCCAAGGAAGCCGAGCGCCGCGTGCTGGTGCTGGAAAATCCCGGCCTGCGCGGCCAGTCCAAGATCACGACCTCGCTGTTCGCCGGCGTGCAGATGGTGGTGCCGGGCGACATCGCCCCCGCCCATCGCCATGCCCAATCGGCGCTGCGCTTCGTGCTCGAGGGCAAGGGCGCGTTCACCGCCGTCGACGGCGAGCGCACCGCGATGTCGCCGGGCGACTTCGTCATCACGCCGTCGATGACCTGGCACGATCATTCCAACGAAACCAATGAGCCGATGTTCTGGCTCGACGGGCTCGACATCCCGATGGTGCAGTTCTTCGACTGCTCGTTTGCCGAAGGCGCCAAGGAAGATCAGCAGTCGATCTCCAAGCCGGCCGGCGCCAGCTTCGCGCGCTACGGCCACAATCTGCTGCCGATCGACCAGAAGCGAACCTCGAAGACCTCGCCGATCTTCAACTATCCCTATGAATACACCCGCGAGGCGCTCGAGAAGGCCAAGGCCAGCGACGAGTGGGATGCCTGCCACGGCCTGAAGCTGAAGTTCTCCAACCCCGAGACCGGCGATTTTGCGATGCCGACCATCGGCACCTTCATCCAGCTGCTGCCGAAGGGTTTCAAGACCGCGCGCTATCGCGCAACCGATGCGACCGTGTTCGCCGCGATCGAGGGCAAGGGCCGCACAAGTATCGGCGACCAGACCTTCGAATGGGGACCGCGCGACCTGTTCGTGGTGCCGAGCTGGCACTGGGTCACCCACGAGGCCGATGCCGACTCCGTGCTGTTCTCGTTCTCCGACCGCCCGGTGCAGCAGAAGCTCGACCTGTTCCGCGAGGACAGGGGCAACGCATAACGATCGTCTGCGCAAGGCACGCAGCGCCCACCTCACGTCGTCCCGGCGAAAGCCGGGACCCATAACCACCAATCTTGATTGGTTGAACGCGTTGGAGCCCCAGCCTTTTTCTAACAACCACGCCTGTGGTTATGGGTCCCGGCCTTCGCCGGGACGACACTTTGTGTGTGGCGGCAGCGCGCCCTTACCGCCAGTGCAGCAACCGCGTCTCGAGCAAATTGATCAGCTTCCCCACCGCAAGCCCGAACAGCGACAGGATCACGACGCCGGCGAGCAGCTGATCGGTCTGCATCAGATTGCCGGCCTGCAGCACGAAGGCGCCGATGCCGTATTGCGCGCCGATCATCTCGGCGCTGACGACGAGCAAGAGCGCCACCGATGCGGTGATGCGGAAGCCGGCGAGGATCGAGGGCAGCGCGCCCGGCCAGATCACGCGGCGCACGATGGCGTGGAACGGCACGTTGAAGCTCTGCGCCATCCGGATCAGGTTGCGCGGCACGGCATCGACGCCGCTATAGACCGAGATCGCGGTCGAGAAGAACACGCCAAGCGCAATGGTCGCGATCTTCGGCTCCTCGCCGATCCCGAGCCACAGAATGAGCAACGGCAGCAACGCGATCTTCGGAATCGGAAACAGCGCCGAGATGAAAGTGATGCCGACGCCGCGCGCCATGGTCGACAGCCCGATCGCGAAGCCGACCACGACGCCGGCGGCCGTGCCGATGAGCCAGCCGGTGCCGATCCGCATAATGGACCACGACAAGTGCTGCCACAACGCGCCCGACATCGCGAGCCTATAGATCGCGACCGCGATCGCCGACGGCGCCGGCAGGAACAGCGGATTGACCCAGCCTGCGCTGCCGGCGAGCTGCCAGAGCGCGATCACGAGCGCGAGCGCGATCCAGCCGGCATGGCGGCTGCCGCCAGACGTGAAGCCGGCGCCGCGAAACGCGACCGGGCGCGTCGTCTCCGCCGACTGGTCTTTCGCTTCCTGCGGCGCGCGGTCAAGCATGCTGGACCTCGCGTTCGGCATCGATCGCTTCTTTCCGGATCAGCGACCACAGCTCACTTTGTAGCGCGGCCATCGGCCCGCGCGCGTCCATCGTGCCGCGCTCGGCGCGGGTCATCGGAATGGTCACGATTTCCCGGATACGACCGGGGCGGCGCGACAGCACCACGACGCGGTCGGCGAGCCGCACCGCTTCCTCGAGATTATGCGTGACATAGACCGCGCCCATTGCGCCGTCGGCGAGCAGACGCACGAAATCCTCCATCAGGAGCTCGCGGGTCTGCGAATCCAGCGCCGACAGCGGCTCGTCCATCAGCAGGATCGCGGGGCGAACCGCGAGTGCCCGCGCAATGCCGACGCGCTGGCGCATGCCGCCGGACAGTTGCTTCGGATAGGCGCTGCGGAAATCCGACAGCCCGGTGCGGCGCAGCGCATCGTCGATCACGGCGCTGCGCTCGCCGGCGCTCAAACCCGTATGCAACAACGGAAACGCGACGTTGTCCTCGACCGTGCTCCACGGCAGCAGCGCAAAATCCTGGAACACGAAGGTCAGCGGATTGAGGCTATCAGCCGGCGCCGCGCCGCGCAGCTCGGCGGCACCTTTGCTCGGCCGCAGCAGGCCGCCGAGGATCGACAGCAGCGTGCTCTTGCCGCAGCCGGACGGACCGACGATCGCGACAATCTCGCCCGCGCGGACCGTGAAGGAGACATCGTCGAGAACGTCGAGCGCGCCGAAGCGATGGCTGATATGGTCGGCGATCAGGTCCATCTACCGGCTCACTCTTTGACCCGTCATCCTGAGGAGCGCGCACTTGCGCGCGTCTCGAAGGATGGACGGCCGGTCACTATCGGGGCCGTCGATCCTTCGAGACGCCGCTTCGCGGCTCCTCAGGATGACGGGGATAGAGCGGTGTCTGCGGTCTAACATCAATCCGCCTTCACGTAATCCTTGGCGATGATCGCATTGGCATCGAAACCCTTGTCCACGAAACCCTGCCCCTGCAGCCATTTGATCTGGTTGTCGAGGTTCTTCACGTCGAGCTTGCCGTCGGGATCGATATAGGCGCAATTGCCGACCACCTGCGCGACCGGCAGGTTGGTGTATTTGGCAATGATCTCGAGCAGCGGCCTGGTCTTGTCGTTGATCGGCGCCACGCCGTCCTTGATCGCAGTCAGGATCACGTCGTGATATTCGTGGTCGGCACGGGTGAGCGCGGTGAGCAGCCTGGTCACCAGCGGTGCGTTGGTCAGCGCCTTCGGCGACGCGAAGATGGCGCCTAACTGCCACGGCGTCTCGTCGCCGACCCAGCCGAGCAATTTCGCGCCGTTGGAATCCATCAGCGTCCGCGCGGTCGAGACCGGCAGCAGCGCGGCGTCGACGGTTTCGCCCTTCAGCGCCGCGGCTGCGTTCGACAGCGACTGCAGCGGCACCACCTTCACCTCGGACAGCTTGAAGCCGTATTTGTCGGCGAGCAGGCCGAGCGAATAATGGAAGCTGGAGCCGACCTGGGTCACCGCGACGCGCTTGCCCGCCAGATCCTTCGGCGTCTTGAGGCCGGCGGCATAGGCGTTGTTGCTGGCGAAGTAGCCGATCAGGGGATAGCCGGCCTTCTCGCGGCTCATGCCGCCGATCACCTTCAGCGTGCCCTTGCCGGCGAGATTATAGAGCCCCGCGGTGACGGCGGTGATGCCGAAATCGACATCGCCCGACGCGGTCGCGACCGCGATCGGCTGCGCCGCGTCGAAGAACTTGAGCTCGACGTCGAGGCCGGCGTCGCGGAAATAGCCCTTGTCCTGCGCAATGAACACCGGCGCCGAGGACGACAGGCGCAAGACGCCGATCTTCGCCTTCAGGAGATCATCGGCCCGCGCGAGACCGCTCGCGGCCCACACCAGGAGACCCGCGAGTGCGAGCCGCGCCCAACGCTTCATTGCCGTCCTCCGCTTACAATCCCTCGGGCACGGCCTGATCGCGGCCGATGAACGCGCCCTGTGTGCCGAGCTGTTGTTGCAACTTTTCGACGGAAATGTCGCGCGGAATCGTATTGCCCGACAGCGCGAGTGCGGCTGCGGTTCCCGCCGCCTCGCCCATCACAAAGCAGGCACCGGAGACGCGCGCCGCCGATTGCCCCTCATGGGTCATCGAGGCGCAGCGGCCGGCGACCAGGAGATTGTCGACGCCCTCCGGTACCAGCATGCGGTACGGCAACTCGTTATAGCCGCGGCTCTCCGGGATCGGCGGAAACTCGAAGATCACATCACCCGGCACATGGGATTCCTTCGGCCAACCATTGACGCCGATCGAATCCTCGAACGAGGCGCAGCCCAGCACGTCCTCGCCTGACAGCATATATCCGCCGATCACACGCCGCGTCTCGCGGATGCCGAGCTGCGGCGGCAGATCGACGATGTAGGAATTCTCGAAGCCAGGCACCGTGCGCAGGAACTTGAACGCTTCGACCGCCTGGCGGCGCCCCTCGATCTCGCCGCGCGTCATGTCGTCAGGATCGATACCGGAAATGGCGCCGCCGTCGCTGCGCGTCACCTGGGTGAAATTCACCCGCCATTCGATCTGCGATTTCTGCGGCCGCACGATCGCCGACTTGCGCGGGAATGTGTGGGTGCCGGCGGCCTCGGCCTCAGCCATCAGCGCCGGGATGGTGCGCCAGGCATCGCCGGCCTTCGCTGGATCGATGCCGTTGAGGCGGAACATCATCGAAGGGTAGAGCATGCCGCCGGCATTATCGCCGACTTCATGGGGCGCACCGGCCCACACCGCGAGATCGCCGTCGCCGGAGCAATCGATGAAGATGCTGGCGCGCACGGCCTGACGGCCGGCCTTGGTTTCCACCATCAGCGCACGGATATGCGAACCATCCATGACGACGCCGGCGCCGAGCGCGTGGAACAGAATGTCGACCTTGTGATGTGCGAGCAGATCGTCGGCCGCGATCTTGTAGGCCGCGGTGTCGTAGGCCTGCGCAAGGATCTTGCCGAGGATCAGATGTGGCGCGTTCAGCCCGCCGAGCCGGTCAATCCGCGCCAGGAGGTCGGAGGCGATGCCCTGCACCACGCGGTGCATCTCGCCGAAGATGTTGGCGTGCAGTCCGCAGAAGTTGGTCACGCCGGCCGCGGTGCCCATGCCGCCGAGAAATCCGTAACGCTCGATCAGGAGCGTCCGCCGTCCGGCACGTGCCGCGCCGACCGCTGCCGCGATGCCGGCCGGTCCGCCGCCAAGCACCACCACGTCATATTCGCCATAGACCGGGACCTGCCGCGCAGGTTCTTCGATCGTGCTCGCTCGCATCATTTCCGCCCTGAACAAAGTTGATTGGGCCAACTATGAATTGATGCAGATTGCAGTACAATCTACCAAATTATGTAATCAGCTTTCGCGAATCGAGAAAGGCGAGCAAGGCAGATGGATACGCTGGTCAATCTCGAAGCCTTCCTTGCCACCGCCGATGCCGGCGGCTTTTCCGCCGCGGCGCGCAAGCTCAACGTCGCGACATCCGTCGTCGCCAAACGCGTCACCCAGCTCGAGGAGCGGATCGGCACCGCGCTGTTCTACCGCTCGACCCGCCAGTTGCGGCTGACCGAGGCCGGGCAGCAATATGTGCATCGCGCCCGCGGCGTGGTTGCCGATGTCGGCGATCTCTTGTCGCGGATGGGCGAGAAGCAGCGCGACCTCTCCGATCATCTGCGCGTCAAGGCGCCGACTTCGCTGACGGTGGCGCGGCTCGCCGATGCCTTCACGATCTTCCAGAAGCAGAACACAAGCGTGAAGCTCGAGATCGTGATGATCGATCGTCCGGTCGATCCGGTGACCGAAGGTTTTGATATCGCGATCGGCGCCTTCCCGCATTCCTTTGGCGGCGTGGTTGACGAGCCCTTGTGCCGGCTGCCGCGTCTCGTATGCGCCTCGCCGGCCTATCTGAAGAAGCACGGCACGCCGAAGCATCCGCGCGACCTGGTCGATCATCGCTGCCTCAGCTTCCTGCCGACCGGACCGGAATGGCCGTTCGAGGGACCGCGCGGCCGCATCAATGTCCAGGTCCGCCCGATTCTCTCTTCGAACGAAGGCCGCGTGCTGACGCAAAGCGCGGTCGCCGGCAACGGCATTGCGCTGCTCTCGCATTATCTGGTCGCGGACGCGCTGCGCGACGGCGCGTTGCAGCCGGTACTCACCGACTTTCCTATTCCGGAATTGTGGGTCAAGGCCGCCGTTCCCGAGCGCCGCATCGATGCCGCCGCGGTGCAGGCGCTGCTAAGGACATGAAAAAATCGCTGTCGCAGCCGCTGTGATGCGACGCCGGCCTTGCCGTTGGCATGCCGACCCGAGACAAGGACGCGAAAGGATCGCCCGCTTGAAACTCCCGATCTCAATGTCGTTTGGTCTCATCATCGTCGCTGGGCCCGCGGCCGCGATCGAGACCTGCCGCTTCATTGAGGCCAAGGCGGAGCGCGAGGCCTGCTACCATCGGCAAGAGCAGGAACTTGCGGCGAAGCGCAAGCCCGAGCCGCCGGTGACGCGGTCGAGCGAATCGAAGACGTTCGATCAGCTGCAGCAGATGCGCCGCGACGACGAAGAGGTCTATCGCAGCATGCGCGGCATCTGCCGCGGCTGCTGAGCTTACGCGCCGCCGCCCCACCGGCCCGCGCGCTTCTCGGCGAACGATGCAAGCCCTTCGGCAGCTTCCGCGGTCTGCCGCTTGGCTGAATGCAGCTGGACGAGGCGCTTGTAGGCCTCGTCGTCCACCGCCATGCCGCCGAACGAGCTTTCCATCGCGAGCTTCTTGGTCTCGGCCATCGCATCCGGGGCATTGCCGAGCAGCTGCTCGACGACCTTGGCGCCGGCGCTGTCGAGATCGGCCAGTGGCACCACCTCATGGACGAGGCCGATGCGGCGGGCATCCTCGGCGCCGAACCGTTCGCCGGTCAGCGCATAGCGGCGCACCTGGCGGACGCCGATCGCGTCGCAGAGCTGCGGGATGATGATCGCCGCGGTCAGGCCCCAGCGCACCTCGGTGATCGAGAACAGCGCATTGTCGGCCGCGATCACGATATCGCAGGCCGAGATCACGCCGGTGCCGCCGCCGAAGCAGCCGCCCTGCACCAGCGCGACGGTCGGGACCGGCAGCGTGTTGAGACGCTGCACCGCCTCGAAGGTGGCGCGCGACGCCGCCTCGTTCTCCTCGAACGATTTCGGCCGCACGCCGTTGATCCATTTCAGGTCGGCGCCGGCCTGGAAATGATTGCCGTTGCCCTTCAGTACGACGACGCGCACCGGCCTGGTCGAGAGATCGTCGATCGCGGCCAGCACGCCTGCAATCAGCGCGCCGTCATAGGCATTGTTGACCTCGGGACGATTCAGCGTGACGGTCGCGACACCCCGCGCATCGAGGCTCCACAGGACTGGGCTGGCCGACATGACGTTGCTCCCTCGTTCGGCATTGCTGTTATCTTGTACTGGCCTTGCACTATGGCGAGAGCGGATGCCTTGATCCATCACTTTCGAGCGCGCGCGACCGCGCCACGCGCATGACGGGTTGCGCGATGCCCCGCGCTTGTGGAAACTGACCGGGCACGTTGCGGAGAATTGTTCCACTCATGCGTATTTGCATTTTCGGCGCGGGCGCCGTCGGCAGCCACTTCGCGATCCGGCTCGCACGTGCCGGCCATGATGTGGCCTGCGTGATGCGCGGGCCACATCTCGACGCGGTCAGGACCAACGGACTGACGCTGAAGGTCGGCGACACCAGCATCACCGCGAAGGTGAAGGCCTCAGCCGATCCTGCCGATTTGGGACCGCAAGACATCGTCATCAGCACACTGAAGGCGACCGGCATCGGCGCGCTCGCAGCCGGGCTCCCGCCGCTGCTTCAGCGCGACACATCAATCGTGTTCGCGCAGAACGGCATTCCCTGGTGGTACGATCTCGGCCTGCCGCTACAGCATCCCGCGATCCCCGATCTCGGCTTCCTCGATCCCGGCGGGCATTTGCGCAGCGCCGTCCCGAAGCAGCGGATCATTGGCGGCGTGATCTTTTCCTCCAACGAGGTGGTCGCGCCGGGTGTCGTCGCGAACCTGTCGCCGGACCGCAACCGCCTCTTGATCGGTGAATGCGACGATCGGCAGAGCGAGCGCATCGCCCGCCTGCGCGCGGCGCTCAACGACGCCGCGATCGAATCGCCCGAGGTCAAGCAGATCCGCGAGACGATCTGGTCGAAGCTGTTGACCAACATGTCGATGTCGGTGCTCTGCCTGTTGACCGGGCTGACTGCGCGCGGCGTCCGCGACGATCCTGACATGCAGGACGTGATCCCGCGCCTGCTCGACGAGGCCAATGCGGTGGCGACACACTATATTCCCGAGGTCAAGCGTGTCACCCGCTCAGGGCCGGCGCCGGACCACAAGCCGTCGATCCTGCAGGACTACGAACTCGGGCGCGCCATGGAGATCGACGCGCTGGTGCGCGCACCGGCGGCATTCGCCCGCGCGGCCGCCATTTCGACCCCGATGCTCGACCTGATGGCCGCGCTCGCGATCCAGAAGGCGCGTGACAAGGGCCTGTATCAGGGCTGACAATCCGACCCACCACGATAACAAGCAGGGACATCGAACCATGCAAGTCAAGGACAAGGTCTGCGTCGTCACCGGCGGCGCGAGCGGGATCGGCGAGTCGGTGGCGCGGGCCTATGCGGACGCCGGTGCTCGCGGCGTCGTGGTCGCCGATCTCAAGACCTCGCGCGATCGGCTCGCGAGCGTCGCCGGCGATATCGACGGTCTTGCCGTTACCGCCGATGTCGGGCTCGAGGAGGACATCAAGGTGTTGATCGCCGCCGCCGAGGACAAATATGGTCCGGTCGATGTGTTCTTCTCCAATGCCGGGCTCTCGCGCAAGGGACAAGAGACCGCGTCCGATGCCGACTGGGACGTGAGTTGGCGCGTGCATGTGATGAGCCACGTGTACGCGGCGCGCGCGCTGGTGCCCGGCATGCTCGCGCGCGGCTCCGGCTATCTCATCAACACCGCATCCGCCGCGGGGCTATTGGCCTCGCTGAACTCGATGCCTTACGGCGTGACCAAGAATGCCGCGGTCGCGCTCGCCGAGCATCTCGCCATCCAGTATGGCGATCGCGGCATCCGCGTCTCCGTGCTCTGTCCGCAATCGGTGCAGACGGGCATGACGACGCCGGGTCCGAGTGCCGCGCGCGTCGACGGCGTGCTGCAGCCGGGCGAGGTTGCGCGCATGGTGATCGAGGCGATGGCGGAAGAACGTTTCCTGATTCTGTCGCATCCGCAGGTGCAGGAATACATGCAGCGCAAGGCCACCAATCGCGAGCGCTGGCTGTCCGGCATGCGCCGCCTGCGCGACCGGATCTATGGCGGGGTGGCGTCATAAAAACTTCATCCGTCATTGCGAGGAGCGACAGCGACGAAGCAATCCATTCTCGGCATGCGGCGCCATGGATTGCTTCGCTTCGCTCGCAATGACGAAGCTTAGTCTTCTGGAGCCGGCGCGAATCCTTCGAGCAAACCCGTGTATCTCTTCGCCCCAGGTGAGGCATAGGCACCGCGGCGCGACGTCGTCAGCTTGAGGCCGGCAAGCGCTTCCGCCTGCTTCACCGCGGCGGCCACGCCGTCGACCACGGGCACGCCGAATTTCACCGACAGCTCATGGGCAAGATCAGCCATGCCGGCGCAGCCGAGCACGATGGCGTCCGCGCCCTTGTCCAGCGCGCGGGCGATCTCGGCCTCCAGCTTCGGCCTCGCGCCCGAGCCCGGCTTCTCGAGATCGAGCACCGCGACGTCGCAGGCAGTAACCACCGCGCGGTCGGCAAAGCCGTAGCGGCGGACCAGTTCCTCCAGCGGGACGATCGAGCGCGGCAGCGTGGTGACGATGCCGATGCGCTTGGCGATCTGCCCGGCGGTGACCAGCGCCGCCTCGCAGATGCCGACCACCGGATAGCGGGCCGCCGACCGCGCGGCATCGAGCCCGGTATCGTCGAAGCAGGCGATGATGCCGGCGTCGGCATCGGGCGTCTTCAGCAACGCCTCGATCAGCCCGGGAACGGCGAAGGCCTCGTCATAGAAGCCTTCGATCGAGGCCGGTCCCATCGCAGACGTGACGGCGACGATCTCGGTGCCCGGTGCGGCCACCGCCCGCGCGGCGGTCGCGATGGTTGCGGTCATCGACACGGTGGTGTTGGGATTGACGATCAGGATCTTTGTCATGGGTGGAGAATAACATCCCTTTCGCGGCCAAGCGTAGCCCGGATGAGCCAACGGGTCGCGCGAACGCGCGCCCGATGACAGGCTCCGCGATATCCGGGACCGATCTCGCCCGCGGCATGCAGACCCCGGATGTCGCCTCGCTCATCCGGGCTACACACCTATGCATGCTTCGCTACCCAGCCCGCGAAGGCATCGAGCACGTCGGCCATCACCTCGCGGTCGTTGCGGCCGGAGCGCTTGAGGACATGGAAGGAGTGGTCGGCCTCCTGCACCGGATGCAGCGTCGCGCGATGACCCAACCCCTTCACCACGGGCTCGAGCAGGTCGAGCTCGGCCAGCGCGTCGCGGGTGCCCTGCAGGAACAGCATCGGGACCTTGACCTCGGCGAGATGCCTGGCCCGCTCGCTCGACGGCTTGCCGGCGGGATGCAGCGGAAAGCCGAGAAACAGCAGCCCGCGCACGCCGGCGAGCGGCGCCTTGGCCTGTGCCTGCGAGGTCATGCGTCCGCCGAACGACTTGCCGCCGGCGAACAGCGGCAGTTCGCCGCAATGACGCGCAGCTTCCGCCACGGCGGCACGCACCGTTGCCTGCGCGACGGCGGGCGGATCGGGCCGCTTGCTGCCCTTCTCCATGTAGGGAAACTGATAGCGCAATGTCGCGATGCCGCGCTCCGCCAGGCCCTCCGCAATCGCGACCATCGAGGGATGCGTCATGCCGGCGCCGGCGCCATGGGCAAACACATAGGCGCTACGGGCCTTCGCCGGCCGCAGCAGCAGCGCGGACACCGTGCTGTCGTCCGAGACCGTGATCGTGAGCGGCTGCACGCCTGACGTGTTCAAGATGACATCTCGAAGAATTGTTGCGCCGTTGTTTCTAGCCGCAGGCCTCGCTGCGCGCAAATGCCGCCGCGGAGGGAACGCCGCAAGTGAACTGGCTCACAGCCAATCAACATTTCCGTTGTTAGACCAAGCGCCGCGACTGTAGGATGGCGCACACCGCATCACACGCTTAACGCGAACTCGTTTTTCGGCGAATTTTAACATCTCATCCATATCACGCGCGGATACCGCGAATTGGGGGAACGGGGCATGCCTCGCAAGACGATATTCGTCATCGGACTGTTGATTGTCGCCGGCGTGCTCTATTTCAAGGACGATATCGAGACGGTGGCGAGCGGCTTCCGCGTCAAGGTCGTCGACTACCAGCCGCCGGCAAAGACGGTGTGGCTGGATCAGAATGTCAGCGCGGAGCGGCTGCGCTGGTTCTATCACGCCGACCAGGGCACACGGACCTTCGGCATTCCCCATGAATGGTTCATGGCGCTGGAGCAGCCGACGGTCTGGCCGCTGTTCACCGCGGCGCCGCGACTCAGCGAGACCAATTATCTCGGCCGCTTCGGCTTTATTCCCGACACGGTGATTCCGGGCAAACCCGATGCGCTGCCGATCGGCTTTTCGCAGGGCGGCCCGATGGCCGATGCCAACGGCGCGCCGTGGCGCAATCCGCACAGCAAGGCGGATATGACCGGCGTCGGCCTGACCTGCGCCGCCTGCCACACCGGCAGCTTCAGCTATCGCGGCACCGAGATCGTGATCGACGGTGGGCCGGCCAACACCAATCTGTTCGAATTCCAGAAGAGCGTCGGCGTCTCGCTGCTGCTGACGCGGTTCTGGCCGGGCCGCTTCTCGCGCTTTGCCGACGAGATCCTCGGCAAGGATGCCAGCCTCGACGAACGCATGGCGCTGCGCGGCCAGCTCGACCTCGTGCTGAAGCAATACGCCAACATCAATTCGCTGGAGAACAAGGTCGCCGCCAACAGCGTCGAGGAAGGCTATGCGCGGCTCGACGCGCTGAACCGGATCGGCAACCAGGTGTTCTCGATCGACCTGAACAACCCGAACAACTACGCCTCGCATTCGGCGCCGGTGCATTTCCCGCGAATCTGGAACGCACCGTGGTTCAGCTGGGTGCAATATGACGGCTCGATCATGCAGCCGATGGTACGCAACGCCGGCGAGGCGCTCGGCGTCAGCGCCGAGCTCAACCTGCTCGACGAGTCCAAGGGGCTTTACAAATCGAGCGCGCGGATCGACGTGCTGCACGAGATGGAGCGGATGATCGCCGGCGAGCCGCCCAGCGAGGACAAGGGTTTTGGCGGACTTGCTTCGCCGAAATGGCCGGAGAACATCCTGCCGCCGATCAACATGGACCTCGCGAAGAAGGGCGGCGAGCTCTACAAGACGCATTGCCAGGGCTGTCACGGCCCGGCGATCGACAGCAAGGCGCTGCCCGCGAGCGAAGCCTTTGCGCTGTTCAAGGACAAGAGGCGCTGGACCAGGAACGAGGCCGGCCAGCCGCTGCTCGATGTCGAGATGATTCCGATCAGCCATATCGGTACCGACAGCGCGCAAGCCGAGGGCCTCGCGCACCGCACCGTCGAGACGCCGGCCAATCTGAACATCAAGGACAGCAGTTTCGGTCCTGCGCTCGGCGATCTCGTCGAGAAGACCGTCGACTATTGGTACGACCAGAACAAGACCCCGCCGGAAGATCGCAAGCGCATCAACGGCTACCGGCCGAACGAGATCCAGGCGCCGCTCGCCTACAAGGTCCGGCCGCTCAACGGCATCTGGGCGACCCCGCCCTATCTGCACAACGGCTCGGTCCCGACCATCTACGCACTGCTGTCGCCGGTGAAGGATCGTCCCGCAACCTTCTATCTCGGCAACCGGGAGTATGATCCGAAGGATCTCGGCTACGTCTGGAAGGACAAGATCAAGAACGCCTTCATGCTCGACACCACCAAGCGCGGCAACGGCAATTCCGGACACGAATTCTCCAACGAGAAGCGCACCGGCGTGATCGGGCCGGAGCTGAAGGAAGACGAACGCCGCGCCCTGATCGAGTTCATCAAGACGCTGTAGGCCCCCGAAGGGACTGCGCCCCCTCTCCCGCTTGCGCAGGGGTGTCCGGGGAAATTCAGGCATAGTGGAGCTCCATCTGGTCAGGTGAGATGGTTGATTTCCGACGGCT
>NZ_JAUMTJ010000057.1:0-59824 GCF_032654765.1 Bradyrhizobium sp. 33ap4
ATCTTGGTGGTCAGTCCACCTCGGGAACGCCCCAGCGCCTGATCTTTGGCCCCCCTTTTCCGCTCGTCGCCTGCTGGTGGGCGCGAACGATGGTGCTGTCGATCATCAGATACTGGTTGTCGCGATCGGCGGTCAGAGCAGCGAACACGCGCTCCCAGACGCCGGCATGGCACCAGCGGCTGAAGCGCTGATGCACCGTTTTCCACTTGCCGTACCGTTCCGGCAGGTCGCTCCAGTGTGCGCCCGATCGCAAAACCCACAAACATCCGTTGACGAACAGTCGATTGTCCGCAGCCGTACGTCCCGGGTCGCCAGCTTTCCCCGGCAGCAGTGGCGCAATCCTCGCCCATTGCGCCTCCGTCCGCTCATATCGTTTCGCCGCCACCATCTGCTCCGTGTCTCGAATCACGGAACTCTATGAATCAGCGATCAAACCGCTTGGGAATCCTGAATGTCGATCGGTCCTAGGGAACGAGAAATATGTCTTCGCCGGCGGCGTTGTTGCCGCCTTTGAATGCAAATTGACCTTACGGACCAGCGACATCAAGCGAGCATTTTCAACCGCGTCCATTGTCAAACGAAAGGCGCCCACCCGCCTAGGAACCCCATATGACGAATTGAACGGGGCACCAATTTTTGGATTGTTGGCCCATTCCAAGTCTTTGGGTAACGACCAAGGCTGGCACCGCTTATATGACGCGGTTCAAAAGTACGCCGCTGAAACCTCTGATCATCCTCGCGAATTGCTAGACGTCATTTGCGTTGCAGATACAGCTACAATTGCCTTGGGCAAGCATGTTTTGGTCGGCAAGGGGCTAAGCGAACAAGAACTCCAAGAGCTTAATGAGATCGGCGAGCAAAGCGCCGTTGCAGCAATGTACGTGGTCCAAGACGAAGCTAAGCGCCATGTAGACCTAGATTTCTCTGGAGCAATCTTAGCTGGCCTCGTTTACGACCTCACCTACAGGATGGCTTTCGACGACCCGACGATTCGTCCTTGGGCAGATCATCTGTCGGGCTTAGGATTCTATGGCGGAATTGGAATCCCGCTCTATTGTTCGGAAGAAGTTCTATCGGACGAAGTGCGCCAGCGTCTCAAGCACGACGGAGCCAGCAAAGACCATTGGAGCAAATGGAATCGAAATTTGCCTTAGCAAGTAGCCCGAATGAGCGAAGCGATATCCGGGGTCACCGGCCGAACAAGTTGACGGCCTCCGCATGTCGCTTCGCTCATGCGGGCCACAACAACCGCCCCTCGCCTCCGCGCTACACCGCCCAATAGTTCGGGTGCGTGTACGTCTGCGAGCGGTCGCCCCAGTCGAATTCGTCGCCGTCGAATTCGGACGGCCCGGCGCGCAGATCCTCCAGCGTCACCTCGGCCTCGAAGGCCTGGCGCACAGGATCGAATCGCAGCGCGGCCCATCTGACGGGATAGTGGTGGTGGGTACTCAGCACGCCGCCGGTCTTGATGATGGCGTAGGCCACCGTTCCGCTCACCTTGTCGAGCATCAGCCGCTCGATCGACCCGAGCTTGGCGCCATCGCGCCCGAAGACGCAGACATGCTCGACCCGGTCACTGGGCACCAAGGTATGATGCATGGCATCCTCCCTGTGTTCCGCTTATTTGCCCGATAATATATGCCTGCCGCGCTGGTGAGCCAATGGGGCGCGGCTCGGCGACAGGCCGCAGGGGCCGGTTGGCTCTACCCTGCGGCGGCGGACGCTTGCACAATTTCGGATTAATAAAAACGTACCGCTGATTTGCCCGACGCGTCAAGTCGCTTTTCCGAGTCTCGGCGGCAGCCTGCTCCTTTGCATGGGGTTGTTTTCGATATTTTGGGACACCCCACGCACCTTCCGCCTACTCGGTCCGTCTGAGGAACGCCCCGAACGCGCGCGGGCCATCGCCGACCTTGACCTCGCCAATCACCTTCAGCTCGGCGGCGTCGATCACGCTCAGCGTGTTGCTCTCCCAGTTCGCGACCAGGATACGCTTGCCGTCGGCGGTCGCCTCGATGCCTTCGGGGTAATCGCCGACCGTAATCCGCTTCATGGGCTGCAACGTCACGAGGTCGAACACGCTGACCTTGCCGTCATACTGGTCGGTGACGAAGCCGCGGCCCTGCGCCAGCGCCACCGCGTAGGGGCGCAGGCCGACATGCACGCGGCCGATCTCGCGCGCGGTCGCGACGTCGATTACCGAGACGTCGTTGGTGCCGACGTTGGCCGTGTAGGCACGCTTGCCATCGGCATCGATGGTGACACCAAACGGCCGACTCCCGACCTTCACGATCCCCCTCCGCTCGCGCGAGGCGGTATCGATGATGGAGACGCTGTCATCGTCGCGATCCGCCGACAGCAGCAGCAGCCCATCCGGTGTCACCGCCAGCCCGGACGGCGATGCACCGACCGCGATACTTGCGACGACACGCCGCTCTCTGGCATCGATCACCCGCACCGCGGCGGCGTACCAGTCGGCGACATAGACCATCGCGCCGTCGGGCGCGACCGCGATGCCGAGCGGCCCGCCGCCGACATCGACCCGGCCCACCACCTTTCGCGCCGGCGCGTCGACTACCGTGACCGCCTTGGCATCCGGGCTGGTCACATAAGCGAAGCGGCCGTCATTGCTGACGGCAACGCCGGCGGGCTTGCCGCCGATCGCGATGGTCGCGACCGGCTTCGAGGTCGCGAGATCGACCACCGTGAGATCGTCGCTGAGCTGGTTGGTGACGAACGCCTCCTCGGCGCGCGCGGCGCCGAGGCTGGCAAGCAGCGCGACGAGCGCAATCGCGCGCACGCTCAGGTCCCGCTCTCGATCTTCTTCTTCAGCGCTTCGAGCCCGGCCTTGTAGAGCCCGCTCACCGCCTTCACCGCGGCCTCGTCGCTCAGCTCCGGCGGCGGGTCGTTGTTGGGAAAGCCGCGATAGAACGCGCCGTTCCATTCCAGCTTCGACTTGCCGTCGGGCGCCGGCGACACCGTCAGCGTCGAGGAATAATTGGTGACCGGCAGCACCTTCACATCGACGGCCGTGATCCGGTACGAATAGCTCATCATCTCCGGCTCGTATTTGTAGAGCTCCTCGTCGACGGTGGCGCCGGGCCCCAGCGTCAGCCGCCGGGTGGCGCCGATCTCGTTGCCCTTCTCGCCCTCGGTCTTGGTGACGCCGGCGAGCCAGCTCATGTCCTGGAAATTGCTGATCACCGCCCACACCTTGGCCTGCGGTGCGTCGATCTCGATCGATTCCCGCACCTTCTGGCGGGTCGGCCCATGGGCCCAGGCGGCCCCCAACACGGCCAATGCCGCCACCACCACGAAAGTCCGTGCGATCGACCGCCTCATCCTTGGTCCTCTCCCGATGTCTGTCGGCCCTGCGCCGCCTGGCGCATGCCGCAGTTTATGATTGGAGGTTCTAGACTAGACCGGCAACCTGCTTCTTGCACCAGAGCGAACTCGCACCCGCCGGCTTCCCCGGGAGGCAAGTCCGCCGGGCGGTGGTCTCACTCCTCGATCGCCGCCTCGACGAACCCTTTCGGATCGTCGCAGAACTCGCGCATCAGCCGGTAGTGATCGGTGTCCCTCAGGCTCACCGGCTCCAGTGCGTATTTGCTCAGCCGCAGCAGCGTCGCATTCGGATAGGCCATCAGCACCGGCGAATGCGTCGCCATGATCACCTGGCAGTGGCCGGTGCCGTTCATCCGGTGCAACAATTTGAGGAATTCGATCTGCCGCGACGGCGACAGCGCGGATTCCGGCTCGTCGAAGATGAAGATGCCCTGCCGCTGGCAACGCTCGTTGAAGAAGCGCAGGAAGCCTTCGCCGTGGGAATAGGACAGGAAGTTCGGCGGCACGTCCCCGACATCCAGCGCGGCCTCATCGACATAGCGCGCCACCGAGAAAAAGCTCTCGGCGCGGAAGAACCAGCCATTCGTGATCTTAGGTAGCCAGCTGGCACGCAGCGCCGACGCAAGCGAGCCGCCCATCTTCTCAACGGCATTGCCGTGGTCGACCGCGCGATAGCCCTTGCCGCCGCCGGCGTCGTCATAGCCGGCCATCACGGCGATGCCTTCGAGCAGCGTCGATTTGCCGGTGCCGTTCTCGCCGACGATGATCGTGATCGCCTTGTCGAAGCTCAGCTCGAAATCGTCGCGCAGCAGCGGCAGTACGAACGGATAGGCATCGCGGTTCGGAATTCGCGCAGGATCGAGCCAGACCCGCTTCAGATACGGCGCAGGCATGTTGATCGGGCGGTTTCGTCTGGCCATGTGCGCGGATCCGGGGAAACAATGGCGGGCGGCCCAGTTTATGATAAGAGCCCGCAACAATCCTAGATGGCCGGATGCCCCATGCCCAGCAAGTCTTACGCACTCTTCCGCAAGGCTGTCAGCACCGAACAGCAGGTCGTCTGCATCTATGACGGCCGGCCGCGCGAACTCTGTCCGCACATCATCGGCCACAACAAGAGCGGTGAAGAGGTCGTGCTGGCCTGGCAGTTCGCCGGCTCGAGTTCGGGCAGGCTGCCGCAATGGCGCTGCCTGCGGCTCGCTCACGTCCAGCGACATTAGCCTGCGCAACGGCCCTTGGCACGAGGGCGGATCGCATCGCACCGAGCAGACCTGCGTCAGCGAGATCGACCTCGACATCAACATCCATGTCCGCAAGCGGAGGTGAGCGGCCCCTGCGCCCCCTGGTCAAGAGAGGGCGGCGAAGGCGGCAAGCCTCGGACAATTCATGTCGCGAGAATGCGGATATGTGACTCGCAGATCGCGCAACAAATTAGGTGTCGTCCCGGGCAAGCGAAGCGCGACCCGGGACCCATAACCACCGAAGGTCATTATTGCATAACGCTGGAGCCACAGCTCGCTTCGACAACGAATGTCTGTGGTTATGGGACAGCGGAGGCCGCGGCGCGATATCGGCTCCGGCGAACGCCAGGACGACCGCCGGGAGAAAGCGCCCGCCCCTACGGCTGCTCCGCCTCCGCCAGCACCTCCAGCGCCAGCTCCATCGTCATCAGCACCGGATTGTCGCCGCGCACCAGGCGTCCCTCGGCGATGCCGCCGAGATAGTCGACCAGCGCGATGTCGAGCTCGGCATGCAGCCGGCCATCCGCGTCCGGTGCGATCTCGCCCGCGGTCACCGCGAGCTCGGTCGCGAACGGCACCACGCTGTGGCCGTCGGTGAAGACGGCGCCGATGGTCGAGCCGACGCCGCCATGCAGCCGCGCGCGCAGGATGCCGTGCTGGCGGCAGAAGGCTTCCAGCGCGCAGGCAAAATCCTGGTTCGGCCGCAGCCGCAGCGCGAAGGCATGGCTCGTGGTCCTGGCCCCACGCGGCTCGGCTGCGACCGGACCGAACAGCTTGAAATTGGTTTCGCTGTCCGCCTCGGCCAGGAACGTCGCGCCGTCAATCCCGAACGCGTTCACCTCGAACGGCTCGGCGACAATGGTTTCTTCCGGCAGCATGTGGCCGCCATTGAAACGGCCGTCGGCCTCAGTCCACAGGCCGTGGCAATGAAAGAACGGCGCGCCGTCGCGTTCGCCGAAGGTCAACGCCGCCAGCTTGAGCCGGGTCACGCCGTCGGGACGGAACGTGTCGCTGTAGAACGCGGCGTTGACGCCGTCCTTCGATAGCGCCGGCATCACATAGGCGAACGGCCCGAGCGCGCCGCTTTTCGCGCTCAGGACGCCGCTGCAAAAGCCCTCCGCCGCAAAGCCGCTGCGCACGGCTTCGAGCAAGGGAATGCCGGCCTCGAGCACGAATGAAAAGGCGCGGCCGCGCGCGCTGACCCATTGGATGCGCTCTGGATGCGGAGCGCCAGGCTGGGCGATGCTGCGCATCGCCTCACGCTCCCGTCGATTTGGCGATCACCTCGAGCAATCCGCGCGCCTCGAGTTCGTCGCGGATCAGCCGCTTCGGCACCTTGCCGTAGCCGGACTTCGGCAGCGCCTCCCAGAAGAAGAAGCGTTTCGGCATCTTGTAGCGCGGCACTTTTGGCGCGAGATAGGCGGCAAGCTCCGCCTCCGCGACCGCCTCGGCGCCCTCGCGCGCGACGCAGACGGCGACGCCGACCTCGCCCCAGAAGGGATCGGGTACGCCGAGCACCGCGACCTCGCCGACCGCGGGATGGGTCAAGAGCTTCTCCTCGATCTCGCGCGGATAGATGTTGGAGCCGCCCGAGATGTACATGTCGGAGGCACGGCCGGTGATGTAGACGAAGCCCTCCTCGTCCATGTGGCCGAGGTCGCCGGTGCGGAACCAGCCGTCGCGAAACGCCTTCGCATTGGCCTCGGGGTTGTCGTAGTAGCCCGCGAACACGCCGGGACCGATCACGCAGATCTCGCCGGTCTCGTGCGCCTTCAGCTCGCTTCCATCGTCGCCCTGGATCGAGACCTGCATCCCGGTGCGCTCGAAGCCGCAGGTGCCGATCCGCGCATGCGGCCCGTCCTCGGGATCGTGCAGGCCGGGCGGCAGCACGGTGATGTTGCCGGTGACCTCGCCGAGACCGAAATACTGCACCAGCACGCCGCCGAGCTTGTTCAGCGCCGCCTTCTGGTCCTCGCGATACATCGGCGCGCCGGCGTAGATGATGTAGCGCAGCGAGGAATGGTCGTGCTGGTCGGCGGCGGGATGCTCGACCATCATCTTCAGGATGGTCGGCACCGTGAACATGTTGCTGACGCGATGCTTGGCGATCAGCCGGAAGGCTTCGGCGATGTCGAACTTCTCCGACGGCAGCAGGATGGTCGGCACGCCGCGCGCGGTCTGCACCAATTGATGTACGCCGGCGCCATGCGACAGCGGCGCCACCACCAGCGAGGCGTCCTCTTCCGTGGTGCCGGGCATCAAGTCGGCGAGATGGTTGGTGATGACGAAGGCCATCTGGCCATGGGTCAAGACCGCGGCCTTGGAGCGGCCGGTGGTGCCGGAGGTGAAGAAGAACCAGCAGGGATCGTCGTAATCGACGGTAACGTTCTCGACCACAGCGCCGGCGTGCTTGGCGATGACGTCGCCGAGCGTCGCCTCGCCGAACGTGCCCTCCTCCCCGATCCGCCAGACGAATTCGAGCGCGGGATGGGCGGCCGCCTTGGCATGTTCGGGGAAGTCGGCGTGGCACAGAAACGCCTTGGCGCCGGAGGCCGCCCCGAGATAGGCGACCTCGTCCGGCATCAGGCGGAAATTGGTCGGCACCCAGACCGCGCCGAGCCGGAAGGCCGCGAACATCGACCAGAACATCTCGTCGCAGTTCTTGGAATGCACCAGGATGCGGTCGCCCTTGACGATGCCGCGCGCCGCCAATGCCGCCGCCAGCGCCGAGACGTTCTGGTCGATGTGACGCCAGGACCAGGCCTTCTCGTTCCAGACGAAGCCGGGGCGATCGCCGTGGCGGCGGGCGTTCTGTGTCAGGATGTAGGCGAGGTTCATCACCCGGCGCGACACCCGCGCGATCCCGCCGCGCGGCGCGGCAGCAGCCGTCCCGCTCATTGCCGCCCCGCCGATACGCACAACAGACAGGGCAAGGTCAGGACGATCATCGGGTGTTTCCTCGGTCAGAACCGGGCGTCTTCAAGCGCCGCAAGGGATTGGTACCGCCCGGTTTATCGCCAAGCCGCCGCCTTCGGCAAGGCCCGCCGGGCGCGGCCCGATGATACCGCGCGCCGGCGGCGGTCAACCCGTTGTTTTCTGCCCAGCCCGCTACTGCGGGTGCTTGGCAAGTTCCTGCTCGCTCAGGTTCCAGTCCTGCCACAGCTGCAACGCGCCTATAAAGGCGACCAGCGCGCCGAGCAGGATGTGCCAGAACTGCAGCGCGTGGTCCTCGGCGTAACCAAAGACCATGGGCGATGCCATCAGCCAGAGACCGAGCAGGATGCTGGCCACCTCCTCCCAGCGGTGCAGCGCGACATATTCGAGCTGGGCGATGCCGAGCACCAGCATGCCGACCATGAAGCTGTTGAGGACGAGGTGGCTGCGCTCGATATCGACGGCGCCGCTCACCTGCATCGGAAACCAGGGCGAGACCATGATCAGCACGCCGAGCAGCATGCCGAGCCAGTCCTCCCAGGGACGGTGTGTGTTGAATAAACGATTGTCCGACATGACGAACCTCCTCCGACAAGAGGCATACGTCGGCGGCCGGCTCCGCCACTCCGTACCAGACGACCATCCAGCCGCATCAGGGGCGTATGTCTGTCATCAAACGTAATCGAACTGCATCCATCCGCAAGGCCCGTCCCGCGTATGTGCGACACGGCAGGAGCGATCGTTGCCGGCAAGATGTCACCGCGCTCCGCCGAGCCGCGCCAGCGCTCCCTTGGCGCTCTGCAAATCGGGCTGCAGCTCGAGCGCCTTGCGGAAATCGGCCGCCGCGCCCTTTTTGTCGCCGAGCCGCAGCTTGGCCTGACCGCGATTATTCCAGGAATAGACGTCGTTCGGATCGTATTGCAGCGCCTTGTCGTAATCGGCGAGCCCGCCCTTGTTGTCCCCTTGAAAGAGACGGATCATGCCGCGGTTGCGCCAGCCGCGCGCATCGGTCGGCGCGATCCTCGCAGCCTCGCCATAGTCGGCGGCGGCGCGATCGAGCTGCTCGGTATCGCGATAGACATTGCCGCGGTTGATGTAGGCGAGCACGTTGGGCTCGAGCTTGATCTCGGTGGTGAAGTCGGCGATCGCATGCGCCGCGTCGCGCTTGCGGTAGTAGACGAAGCCACGATTGCCATAGGCGGTGGCGAGCTGCGGATTGTATTTGATGGCGAGGCTGAGATCGGCCAGCGCGCGGTCGAGATCGCCCTTGTTGAGCCAGGCATCGCCGCGATTGTTGTAGGCCAGCGCAAATGCCGGATCGATGCGGATCGCCTCTTCGTAATCGGCAATCGCATGATCGAGATCGCGCTTGAAGGCGTAGACGCGGCCGCGATTGGTATAGGCGCAGGCGTAGGCGGGATCGAGCTTGATGGCCTCGTTGAGGTCGGCGAGCGCTGCATCGAGCTCGCGCTTCTCGGTCAGCCCATGGCCGCGATTGCAATAGGCCCCGGCCAGCCGCTTGCCGGTCTCGGTCTTGCCGTCGATCACCGTGGTGCAGGCGGCCACGCGGTCGCCGGGCGCCGTCGTCAGGCCGACGCAGGTCTGCCAGCTCGGATCGTCGCCGGCGGCGGCTTGCGGCGGGTCTGGAAGCGTCAACGCGGCGCCGAGCAACACGGCGGTCAGGCAGGCCAAAATGCGCATATCGTCAATCCACAAATGCCAATTTGCGGGTTGGTCGCGGCTTTGCATCGGCGGGTTCACACGCTTACATCAGGGCCTGCGAATCAACCGGGATTTTGCGATGGCCGCCGTCCGCGACAACAGGGACCAAAACCGCTTCGAACTCGACACCGAGGGCGGCCTCGCTTTTGCGAATTACCGGCGGACGCCCGCGGCCGTGATCATCACCCATACCGAGACACCGCGCGCCCTGCGCGGCCGCGGCATCGCATCGGAGCTGGTCAGGGGGGCGCTGGAGCTGATCCGCACCGACGGCCACAAGGTGATCGCCGGCTGCGGCTTCGTGGTCGACTACCTCAACAAGCATCCGGAATACGCGGATCTTGCAGGTTAGAGCCCTGCCCCTCAGACGATCTTGATCGACATATCGGGCAGGCCCTCGAGCTTGCACAGCAACACGTCGCCCTTGACGACCGGGCCGACATTCTCCGGCGTGCCAGAATAGATGATGTCGCCGGCCTTCAGCTCGAAGGCCTCGGAAAGCTTCGCGATCTGCTCGGCGACGCTCCAGATCATGTTCTTCAGATCCGAGCTCTGCCGCACCGTGCCGTTGACCGCGAGCGATATCGCACCTTGCGTGAAGTGGCCGGTCTTATCAGCCGGATGGATCGGCCCCAGCACTGCGGCATGATCAAAGCTCTTGCCGATCTCCCACGGCTTCTTTTCCGCCGCCATGCCGTTCTGCAAATCGCGCCGCGTCATGTCGAGGCCGAGCGCGTAGCCATAGACGTGGTCGAGCGCCTTGTCGGCTGGGATGTTGGTGCCGCCGGATTTCAACGCGGCGACCAGCTCGACCTCATGGTGATAGTTCTTGGTCAGCGACGGATAGGGATGATCGGCGACCGTGCCGATCGCGACATTCTGGATCGCGTCGGTCGGTTTCTGGAAGAAGAACGGCGGCTCGCGGGTCGGATCGGAGCCGCGCTCGATCGCATGCGCCGCGTAGTTGCGGCCGATGCAGTAGATGCGGCGGACCTGGAACACTTCGCTGGCGCCAACGATCGGGATCGTCACCGCCGGTACCGGAAACATCGCCTTCGACGCGGTCTCGGCATGGGCCGGCGCGGATTGCGCGGCGGCGCCGGCCAGTGCGAGGGCGCCGGTCGCAAGCATCGTCCGGCGATCGAGATCAGTCATGAGCGTTCTCCTTCTTGTTCGCCGATCTATAGATGCTCGCCGATCCATAAAAAAGGCCCGCGCTGGCGCGGGCCCTGGCCGTGTGCGGGATGATGATCCGCTCAGTGCTTGATGTCCGGGGGCAGCTTGCCGCCATTGGCCGCGAGCTTCGTCATCACCTGCTTGTGCAGCCAGATGTTCATGCTGGCGGAATCGCTGGTGTCGCCGGAGTAGCCGAGCTCCTTGGCGAGCTCCTTGCGCGCCGACAGGCTGGAGTCGATGTCGAGCGCCTTCATCAGGTCGACGATCGAGGTGCGCCATTCGAGCTTCTCGCCCTTCGCGGCCACCGCCTTGTCGAGAATGGGGGCGACGTCAACGGACTGCGCGGGCGCTGCGCCGGCCGGCACCGCTGCAGGAGACGACGATGCACTGCCGGATCCACCGGCGGGAGCTGCGCTTGTGGCCGATCCGCCTGCGGGCGCGGCGCTGGCGCTGCTACCGAAGATCGCGCCCATGATTTTTCCGAAAATGCTCATCGTTCGCTCCCAAGACTGTTGAGATGTGAAAGCCAGACGGCGCTGGGACGCCTGACCGCGGTCGCAGTTGAAGTCTATAGCCCCCTCCATAGCTTGCCAATGCGACATTCACTTAAGCGTGAGTGCTTTTGCCACGGTTTGGGAGTAGCCTTGCCGGACAGTTCGCGACACGGCCAGTTCCCTGCTCTGTCTTTCGCGTCTGGCTTGCTCGTGATCGCTTCGAGAGGCGGTACGTTTGTGCCCTGTTGCGGGCGCAGAATGCGACCGCCCAGAGGGAGACAACGACCATGGCCACGTCATACCAAGGCAATGTCAGTTCGATGACGCAGAGCGGACAAGGCGCCGCGTCTGCGCCGGTCATCCGCACCATCGGCTTGTCCGATTTGCATCATGCGCTGCGTCTCGGCTGGGAAGACTTCAAGGCGGTGCCAAGTCACGCCATCGTCCTCTGCCTGATCTATCCGGTGCTCGGCCTCGTGCTTGCGCGCACCGTGCACGGCTATTCCGTGCTGCCCCTGCTGTTTCCGCTGGCCGCGGGCTTTGCCCTGCTCGGCCCGTTTGCCGCCATCGGCCTCTACGAAATGAGCCGCCGCCGCGAGGACGGCGGGGAAGCATCTGCGTGGGATGCCATGGAGGTATTCCGCTCACCGTCATTCGGCGCGATGCTTGGGGTCGGAACGCTGCTTTTCGCACTGTTCGTGACCTGGATCGCCACCGCCCAGGCCATCTACACGGCGGTGTTCGGCTATGAGACCGCGGCCAACATTCCCGATTTTGCCGCGCGCGTGCTGACCACCCAGCAAGGCTGGTGGCTTGTCGTGGTCGGCTGCGGCGTCGGCTTCCTGTTCGCGCTCGTCGCGCTTTGCATCAGCGTGATCGCCTTCCCCATGATGCTCGACCGCCAGGCGACCGCCGGCGAAGCCATGGTGACGTCGATGCGCGCCGTCGCACAGAACCCGGTGCCGATGGCGGCCTGGGGCCTGATCGTCGCGGTGCTGCTGGTGCTGGGCACGATCCCGTTCTTCCTCGGGCTTGCCGTGGTGATCCCGCTGCTTGGTCACGCCACCTGGCATCTCTATCGCGAGGTCATCGTCAAGGATCCGAATGCGCGGCCGGTGATCCCCGAACCGCGCGAGCGCAAGCCCGCCGCGGACTTCCCGGCCAATCTGTTTCCGTGGCGGCGCAGCGATCGCGGCTAAGCGCCGCTAACCGGATTCGTAAACGTCAAAGCAACCGCCGGCCGATATGTTCGGCCGGCGGTTTATCGTTCAGGATCGTCAAATGGGTGTGAAACTGGCGTGGCATTTGCAGCGCTGCCTGAGAAAAAACGGCTCGGTCACGAGCCTTGTTTTGGCCGCTGTTGCCGCGAACATACCCGCCGCCCTTCGCGACCAATCGACGACATCGCAGACTCCGGAGTGAATTGCCTATGACCTCTCGCTCTTGCTTTCGCACGCTCGCCATCGGCGCGTGGCTCCTGACCTCGACGGCATCGGCGCTGGCCGCTCAATGCGGCACGGGCACGTTCGAATCCTGGCTCGACGATTTCAAGAAAGAGGCTGCGACGAAGGGCATTTCGCAGAACGCGATCCAGGCCGGGCTGGCTGGCGTCACGCAGGACAAGGCGATCCTCGCCCGCGACCATTCGCAGCAGGTGTTCAGCCAGACCTTCGAGCAATTCTCGAGCCGCATGGTGCCGCCGCGGCTCAATCGCGGCTCCGACATGATGAAGCGCTACGGCTCGGTGCTGTCGCGAATCGAGGAGGCCTACGGCGTACCGGGCGAAATCCTGGTCGCGATCTGGGGACTGGAGACCGATTTCGGCGTCAACACCGGAAAGTTTCCGACCATACGTTCACTGGCGACGCTCGCCTATGATTGCCGCCGCTCCGACATGTTCAAGGCCGAGTTGATGGATGCCTTGCGCATCGTCGAGCGCGGCGATCTGCCGCCGCAGGAGATGCGCGGCGCCTGGGCCGGCGAGATCGGCCAGACTCAATTCATGCCGTCGTCCTACATCAAGTTTGCGGTCGACTTTGACGGCAACGGCAAGCGCGACCTCCTGCACAACGTGCCCGACGTGCTGGCGTCGACGGCGAACTACCTGAAGAGCTATGGCTGGAAGAAGGGCAAGGGCTGGGAGCCCGGCAGCGAGAATTTTGCGGTGATCCAGCAGTGGAACAAGAGCGAGGTCTACGCCAAGACGATCGGCTACTTCGCCACCCAGCTCGCCAAGGCTCCGTAGCGCTTTCACACCAGCTCGCGTGGCGCAGCGAGCCAAGGACGAGGCCACCCTTCTGCTCTGACTAGATCAAAGCCGGTCCAGCTGCGGATGAATCAAAAAGGGCCGACTGCCCCAGGCAATCGGCCCCTATCGCCATGATCAAAACCTACTTCGCCATGCTGGCTTCGGCAGCCTTGCTGAGATGCGCGCCGCAAGCACCCCACTGGTTGTTCAGCATCGCGTCCTGAGCGAGCGAGACTTCCTTCTCCGCCGCGAATTTGACCTCATTGTCAGCCATAGCTTCGACTGCAGCTTCGGTCTTGCCGAGATTGGCACCGCTGCAGCCGAGGCCCGCGTGATGACGATGCGCGGCCTGAGCGGGAGCGACAGCGTAGGCAACGGCAGCCACGGTGGCTGCTGCGATCAATGTCTTAATCATGGGATGATCCATCTGTTGTTCTTGGACAGATCCCAGCGTGATTGCGGAATCTGCGGAACGATTATTCGCTGTTCCCGACACCGTTCAGAATGAACTTCGCGCGATACAAACGTGATGAGCGCTGCGCGCGCATCGCGCATGCGTTGCATAGTGTTTTGATTACATGTCGGTAAGGAAGCGGCGCCGCAATAGCTTTGCTCGACGCGTTCACTTCAATCGAGCTGCACTTCCGATAATCAGCAGCGCGTTCGCGCGGCCGGCGAAAATCTGAGCGGGCGGGAGGGGCCGAACTACCTCCGAGGTCAATGCGACTGATTGACGCTGCGTCCGCCTAGGTGCCAACCCTATCATACTATGAATATTAAATCATTCATACGGCAATATTCCGCATGCGAATCACGCATGGAACACGCCGCCGTGATCTGGCGTCAGACGCGCGCCATCCCTTGACCGAACGGTCTGTAATTACCATATGAACGGCGTAGTTCAAGTCACTACCATTCTTCTAACTGACTGATCTCAAGAAGATTTTGACGCCGTCGCCCGGCTCTGCGGAACTTTGGTCCGCTGGACCTGGCTCGATGCGCCAAACGGTTAAGCGGTGCTTATCGCCGCTATGCGTTTTGAGCTTAGCTGCATCGCAACATCGGAACTACCGCACTGCACTATATCATCTATATTCACTTCAACGATAAGGCTTTTGAAAAGCTGAATCTGAATTACTAGGAGACTACCATGTTGCTCTCGCTCATCCGCATGATCCAGGCTTTCCGGGATTATCAGCGCAATGTCAGCGAACTGTCCCAGCTCAGCGATCGCGAACTCGCCGATATCGGCCTCGACCGCTCGGACATTCCGCGCGTTGCCGCCGGCACCTACAACGGCTAATCGGCCGCAAGCCATCTGCTAAACGGATAACGCCCGCCTCCACAGCGGGCGTTGTCGTTTGTGGTGCGGTTTCAGATGCATATGAGATCAAAACGCGCTAACGCTGCGCGATGACACCGCATCAATCCCCTTCCCAACCCGTGCACATCGTGGGCGCGGGGCTCGCCGGCTCGGAAGCCGCCTGGCAGGTCGCCAATGCCGGCGTCCGCGCCGTGCTGCACGAAATGCGCCCGCACCGGATGACCGAGGCGCATCGGACCGAAGGCTGCGCCGAACTGGTCTGCTCGAACTCCTTCCGCTCCGACGATGCCGCCAACAACGCGGTCGGGCTGCTGCACGCCGAGATGCGGCGGCTGGGCTCCCTGATCATGCGCTCGGCCGACGCCAACCAGGTGCCCGCCGGCGGGGCGCTGGCGGTCGACCGCGACGGCTTTTCGGCCGCCGTCACCAAGGTGCTCAACGAACATCCGCTGATCGAGATCAGCCGCGAGGAAGTCGCAGGGCTGCCGCCGGCCGACTGGAGCAACGTCATCGTCGCGACCGGCCCCCTCACCTCGGCACCGCTTGCCGACGCCATCAGGCTTCTGACCGACGAGAGCGCGCTGGCATTCTTCGACGCGATCGCGCCGATCGTGCACAAGGATTCCATCGACATGTCGGTGGCCTGGTTTCAGTCGCGCTACGACAAGGTCGGCCCCGGCGGCACCGGCGCCGACTACATCAACTGCCCGATGACGAAGGAGCAGTATGACGCCTTCGTCGCGGCGCTGCTCGACGGCGAGAAGGTCGACTTCAAGGACTGGGAGACCAACACGCCCTATTTCGACGGCTGCCTGCCGGTCGAGGTGATGGCCGAGCGCGGTCACGAGACGCTGCGCCACGGGCCGATGAAGCCGGTGGGATTGACCAATCCGCATAACCCGACGGTCAAGCCGTATGCGATCGTCCAGCTGCGGCAGGACAACAAGCTCGGCACGCTCTACAACATCGTCGGCTTCCAGACCAAGCTGAAGCACGGCGCGCAGCAGCGCGTGTTCCGCACGATCCCCGGCCTCGAGAACGCGGAGTTCGCCCGCCTCGGCGGCCTGCATCGCAACACCTTCCTGAATTCGCCGAAGCTGCTCGACGGGCAGCTACGTCTGCGCGCGCAGCCGCGGCTGCGCTTCGCCGGGCAGATGACAGGCTGCGAGGGTTACGTCGAGTCGGCCAGCGTCGGCCTGATCGCCGGCCTTTGTGCCGCCGCCGACATGCGCGGTGCCGCGCTGACGCCGCCGCCGGCGACGACCGCGCTCGGCGCGCTGCTCGGCCACATCACCGGCGGCCACATCGAAACGATCGAGGCCGGTTCGCGCTCGTTCCAGCCGATGAACATCAATTTCGGTCTGTTCCCGCCGCTGGCCAGTGCGCCGACCAAGAAGCCGGACGGCTCGCGGCTGCGCGGCAACGAGAAGACCGTCGCCAAAAAGCAGGCGATCAGCGCGCGCGCGCTCGCCGATCTCGACCACTGGATCGCAGAGCATCTGCGCGTTGCGGCAGCGGCCTGACAGTCATGAGCTTGCCGAAAGACGATGACGCCACCCTGTCGGTGCGGTGGAGCCAGGGCGTGCTGCTCAAGCGCGACGTGTTCTCGACCGTCGAGCGCGGCCGCTTCCGCGCCGATGACGGCGAGGTCGACGGCGTGCTGCGCCGGCTCGATCAGGTGCCGTTCTGGTCGTTCGCCCTGGCGCTGCATCTGTTCTCCCGCGAGCGCCGCGCGCTGACCTTGGCGCGCGACCTCGACGTCGGGCCGAAGCTGTTGTGGGCCGGCCGTCGCGCACTGGTGCGCGGCTTCATCGACGGCGCGGCGCTGCATCTGGCGAAGCCGCACGGCGACGTCGCCTATTTTCGTTCCGCCAAGGCCGCGTTGCGCAAGCTGCATCGCGCCGGTATCTGCCACAACGATCTCGCCAAGGAGCAGAACTGGCTGGTCGGCCGCGATGGCCGCGCCTACCTCACCGACTTCCAGCTTGCCGCCTGCTTCAAGACCCGCAGCCGGCTGTTCCGCATCGCCGCCTATGAGGATCTGCGGCATCTGTTGAAGCACAAGCGCAGCTACGCGCCGGAGGCGTTGACGCCGAAAGAGCGCAAGGTGCTCGCAAAGAAGTCCGCGGTCGCCAGCATCTGGCTCAAGACCGGCAAGAAGGTCTATCAGGCGATCACGCGCGGCATCTTCAATTTCACCGACCGCGAAGGCGGCGGCCGGAGGCTGGTCAACGACGCCCCGGTATTGATCGATCTGATCCGCAAGAATCCGCAGGTGCGCGACACCGCGATCGTCGCCTTTGCCGACCGGCGCGTCGGCGTCGGACTCTACGCCTTCGTCGAGGCGGACCAGTCCGCGCTGGAAAAGACGCTGCGCAACGAGCTTGCCGCGGCCGGGGGCGTCAAGCCGCCCGAACACATCCAGATCGTGCACGCGCTGCCGCGCGATGCCGCCGGCAAGCCGCGCACCGAAATCCTGCAGCTCGTCGCCATGAACCAGATCGACCTGATCGAACCGATGATGCGCAGCGACGCCGATCGCGAGTTCCTCAAGGACATCCTCGAGCAACGCAAGAATCTGCGCGACCGCTTCAATTTTGAAGTCGCCGAGATGGACCGGCCGGCAGGTTAGCGCGCGCTTGTCGGCGCGGGGCCCTCGACAAACGCGGCGCGAAGCTTCACTCTTTGCGAGGGGTAGCGCGCTCAAGGGACAAGTTTAATGCCACTCACCCGTGGCCGGATCGGGGGATACGATTCCGAACGACTGGCGTTCGGATTCACCATGATGAACGGCGACCAGGAAATCGAATGCCAGATCAGCGACGCCGCACTGGACGAGTTGGCCGGCACGCGTGGAACGGCGAGCATGGCGCGGCAAGCCCAGTTCGTTGCGCTGCGCGACGCGGTCGAACAGATCGCATCCGACATCTATGACAGCGGCCCGATGGTCAAGGGCAGAACGATCCGGATCTTCACCAAGCACATCCCGAAGGAGCAGAGCTAGCGACCGAACTCCTCCGTGCGCGCGGCTCGCCACAACGTCCAGAGCGTGCGCAGGCGCGAAACCGGCTTCGGCGAGAACGGGTCGTAGTCCTCCCTCCTCGCCCGGTTCAACTCGCGCCTCACGCAAGCGAGCGGCAGGAAGATCGGCCTCACGCCGGACGGGACATCCGCAAGCAGCCCGAATGCGGTCTTGAGATGGCCCTGGGCCTCGTCCGCAAGCTGATCGATGGCGGCACGGATGTTCGGCGTCACCTTGCCGGCAAACACCTCCTCCTTGCTGCCGCCGTGCTGCTGCAGCAGCTGTAACGGCAGAAACAGCTGCTGCTGTGCGGCGTCGCGTCCGAACGAAGCGATGACCTGCGCCATGCCCTGGGCAAGACCCGCATGACGGGCCAGGTGATCGATCGCCTCCGACGGTCGCGCCACCACGCGCGTAGCCTGCGAGAACAGCACTGAGGACGTGGCGTCGAGATAGCCCTCGAGCGCGGTCAGCGACGGCATCGGGTCGTTGTAGAGATCGAACTGGTGCTCCTCGACCAGCCGGGAGAATGGCGAGACCGGCAGACGGTGATTGCGGATCGTGTGCAGCAGTTCTGCCGCGACCGGATTGCCCTCGACGCCGCCATGGCCCGCGCCGGCCAGCATGTCGGTCCACCATTGCAGCCGCATCTCGCCGGGCAGCGGCTGGCTAACCTGCTCGTGCACGCGCGAGACCTCGATGTTGAAGGCATAGATCGCAAGCATCGCCCGCCGTTCCGGACCCGGCAGGAACAGGGTCGACGCGTAGCGTACGAAGTCATGGCTCCGCACCAGATCGGCGCAGAAGGCCGCGCCGTCCTTCGGTGCCTCCGTCGCGCTCATGGCACCGCGATCAGCGCCGCCGCGACGCGACGCCGCTCGCCCAGCATGATGTTGTAGGTGCGGATCGCGGGTCCCGTCTGCATCGGATCGAGCACCACCCGCACGGCCCGCAGGGCCTCGCGCAGGCCCTTTGGCGGGACCCAGACGTCGGTGCCGGTGCCGACGATCAGCGTGTCGATCGCATTGGCGGCCGCGAACACCTTTTGCAGCGAGTATTCGTCGATCTCCTGCGGCCTGGTGACCGGCCAGGCCCAGATCGAGTCAGGCAGGCACAAGAGCGAGCCGCGGTGCGACATATCGGCAAACGCGAAGCCGCCCTTGCCGTAGGCCTCGATCGGCGCCGACCTCGGAAGATGGGGAGCGTCCGAGGAGTTGCTCATGACCGGCTACTTCTTGGCTGCCGCCGTGTCCGGCTTCTTGGCCGGCGCGTCCTGCGCCGCCTCTCCACCCCGCGTGGTGTGAACACCGAGATAGATCAGGATCGGCGCCGCGATGAAAATCGAGGTGTAGGTGCCGACCAGCACCACGCCGAACATCATGACCGCGGTGAAGCTGTGGATCGCCTGGCCGCCGAACAGCAGCAGCGCGAGCAAAGCCAGCGTCACCGTGACGTGGGTGATGATCGAGCGCGACAGCGTCGAATTGATCGATTCGTTCAGCAGCTGCGGCATCGGCATCTTCTTGTAGCGCCGCAGCATCTCGCGGATGCGATCGTAGATGACGACGGTGTCGTTGAGCGAGTAGCCGAGAATCGTCAGCAGCGCCGCGATGCTGGTAAGGTCGAAATCGACCTGGGTGATCGACATGAAGCCGATCGTGAGCACGATGTCGTGGACGTTGGCGATCATGGCGCCGAGCGCGAACTGCCATTCGAACCGGAACCAAAGGTAGATCAGGATGCCCATGATCGCGAACATCAGGCCGATCATGCCGTAGGCCAGCAGTTCGCCGGAGACGCGCGGTCCCACCACCTCGACGCGACGGTAGTCGACGGATTCGCCGAGCGCGCCGCGCACTTTCGTCACCGCATCCTGCTGCGCCTTGTCGCCGCCGGGCTGCTCGGCGACGCGGATCAGGACTTCCGCCGGACCGCCGAACTGCTGCAGCTGCACCTCGCCGAGGCCAAGACCGTTCAAGGTGGTGCGCATCGCGGCGATGTCGGCAGTGCCGGATTTCGCCTGCACCTCCAGCAGCGTGCCGCCCTTGAAGTCGATGCCGAAATTCAGGCCGTGGGTGAAGAACAACGTGATGGCAAGGATCGAGAGCAGCGCCGAGATCGGGAAGCTGATGCGGCGAAAGCGGGTGAAATCGAAATGGGTGTCGTCCGGCACGATGCGCAGCGGCGGCAGCAGGCCGAGCGCCGCGACCACGGTCAACACGGCGATCAGGATGCCAAGGCCAATGAGAACGGTATGAGTCACAACAGGCCTCTCAGATCGGCACGGTTTGCGGCCGCTTCCACCGCACCCAGCCGGCGACGATCAGGCGCGTCAGGGTAAAGGCGGTGAACACCGTGGTGATGATGCCGATGCCGAGCGTCACGGCAAAGCCGCGGACCGGTCCGGTGCCGATGTAGAACAGCACGGCGGCGGCGATGAAGGTGGTGATGTTGGAGTCGAGGATGGTCGCCAATGCCCGCTTGAAGCCGGCGTCGATCGCCGAGATCGCGCTGCGGCCGCCGCGCAGTTCCTCGCGGATGCGCTCGTAGATCAGCACGTTGGAGTCGACCGCGATGCCGACGGTGAGCACGATGCCGGCGATGCCCGGCAACGTCAGCGTGGCGTTGAGCAGCGACAGCAGTCCGAAGATCATGGCGACGTTGATCGCCACCGCGATGTTGGCGAACACGCCGAACAGCCGATAGGTGATCAGCATGAACACGATGACCAGGATCGAGCCGACATAGGCCGCGAGCTCGCCCTTCTCGATCGAGTCCTGCCCGAGGCCGGGACCGACGGTACGCTCTTCGATCACGGTCAGCGGCGCCGGCAGCGCGCCGGCACGCATCAGGATCGCCAGATCGTTGGCCGACTGCACCGTGAAGCTGCCAGAGATCTGGCCCTGTCCGCCGGTGATCGGTTCACGGATCACGGGTGCCGAGATCACCTTGTTGTCGAGCACGATCGCAAACGGCTGGCCGACATTTTCGGCCGTCGCCTGGGCAAATTTGCGCGCTCCCGACGTATTGAACTTGAAGCTGACGATCGCCTCGCCGGTGCGCTGGTCAAAGCCGGGCTGGGCATCGGAGAGCTCGCCTCCGGAAACCAGAACCTGCTTCTTGACGACATACGGAACCGGCGGCGGTGACGCGCTCATCAAGAGCTCGGAGTCCGGTGGCAGGCGGCCCTGCTGGGCCTGGTCCGGCGACACCGAGCTGTCGACCATGCGGAATTCCATCTTGGCGGTCTTGCCGAGCAGCTCCTTCAGGCGGGTCGGATCCTGCAGGCCCGGCACCTGGACCAGGATGCGGTCGGTGCCCTGACGCTGGATCACCGGCTCGACCGTGCCGAGCTCGTTGACGCGCCGTTCGACGATCTGGATCGATTGCTCGATGGTCTGCCGGATGCGCTCGGTGATCGCGGCCTGCGGGACCGTCAGGCGGATCAGGCCGCCGCCGGCGTCGGCAACCTCGAGGCTGCGCTGGCCGCTGGAGCCGAGCAGGCCGCCGAGCGGCTGGGACAGCTCGCGGAGCTTCGACAGCGCCGTCGCCTGGTCGCCTTCCCTGGAGATGCGGACTTCCACCGCGTCGTTACGCGTGTTGAGGCCGGTGTAGCCGATCTTGGCTTCACGAAGCACCTTCCGGACATCGTCGCGGATCTGGTCGAGCTTCTCCTTCTTCACGTAGTTGGAGTCGACTTCGAGCAGCAGATAGGAGCCGCCCTGCAAATCGAGGCCGAGGACCAGGCGCCGCTGCGCCCAGGCCGGCCAGGTCTTCACCTGCGCTTCGGGGAAGAAATTGGGCACGGCGCACAGGCAGACCACCAGCGCTGTCAGGATAATCCCCAGCGCTCGCCACCGCGTGAAATACAACATCGAGTTGACCCGTCAGATTCCAAAAAGGCGCCGCGGCAATCAGCTCGCGGACGCCTCGTCCTTGGCGTCGCCCTTCGCCGGCTCACCCTTGGTACGCACACCCGAGATCATCTGGCGCATCTGGCGCACGCGAACGCCGTCCGAAATCTCGAACTCGATCTGGTCGTCGTCGACCACCTTGGTCACCTTGCCGACGAGGCCGCCCGAGGTCACCACGGTGTCGCCGCGGCGGATGTTCTTCACGAGGTCCGCATGGTCGCGCACTTTCTTCTGCTGCGGGCGCAGAATCAGGAAGTACATGATGACGAAGATCAGCGCGAATGGCAGCAGCGACATCAACATGCTGTTGGTGTCACCAGTCGCTCCAGCCTGGGCAAACGCAGGAGTAATCAGCATTCGGACGATCCTCGGATAAGACGGGAAAGAACCGGCAGCGCCCTCGGATTCGGGGCGGTATGGCGGTCCGGACAAATTCGCGCGGACTATAGCGGCCGCGGTCCCAATTGCAACGTTAACGGACCTTCATTTAGGGCGCTTGCGGGACCGCCGCCAGCCCGATAAGGCTGCGCCGTCAGGAACTGGACAAATGCCGAAAAAAGCCAAGAAAACGACCAGTAAAACAACCCGCAAAACCACCCCCAAGGCTGCCGCCAAGCGCGCTGAAAACGCCGCGACAAAACGCCCGGTAACGGCGCTCGACGGCGCAGCGGCCGAGCGGATCGCGAACGCCCTGGAGGTCATCGCCAGCCGCCTCGCGGACGCCTCCCCGGCCCTCGATCCGGCCGAGACCTTCGGCGCCGCGGACGCCTTCGTCTGGCATCCGGACGGGCGCCTCGCCCCGGTGCCGCGCGTCAGCCGCGTCGAGATCGGCCTGCTCAAGGGCGTCGACCGGATGCGCGATATCCTGATGGAGAACACCGAGCGCTTCGCCGACGGCCTGCCCGCTAACAATGCGCTGCTCTGGGGCGCCCGCGGCATGGGCAAGTCGTCGCTGGTCAAGGCCACCCATGCCAGCATCAATCTCGACCGCAAGCCGGCCGACCGGCTGAAGCTGATCGAGATCCACCGCGAGGACATCGAGAGCCTGCCCGGCCTGATGGAGCTGCTGCGCGGCTCGTCCTTCCGCTTCATCGTGTTCTGCGACGACCTCTCGTTCGACGGCAACGATGCCTCATACAAGTCGCTGAAGGCCGTGCTGGAAGGTGGCATCGAGGGGCGCCCCGACAACGTCATCCTCTATGCGACCTCGAACCGGCGGCATCTGCTGGCGCGCGAGATGATCGAGAACGAACGCTCGACCGCGATCAATCCCGGCGAAGCGGTCGAGGAAAAGGTGTCGCTGTCGGACCGCTTCGGCCTCTGGCTCGGCTTCCATCGCTGCAGCCAGGACGAATACCTCGCGATGGTGAAGGGCTATTGCGACCACTACGGCATCAAGATCGCCGAGGACGAACTCGAGCGCGAGGCGCTCGAATGGTCGACCACCCGCGGATCGCGCTCGGGCCGCGTGGCCTGGCAGTACACGCAGGAGCTCGCAGGCCGGCTCGGTGTGCGGCTTAGTGGCAATTAACAGGGATGGGAGGCATAGCTCTCCCGTCATCGCCTGTGTAGCCCGGATGGAGCGCAGCGCAATCCGGGATCGTGCACGCCGCGGGTGAGCTCCCGGATTTCGCTTCGCTCCATCCGGGCTACGCGGCTGAGCGGCAAGTAATCGTCGCAGCAATCGTCAAAACAAAGCGGGGGAGGCTTGCGCCACCCCCGCTGTCTTTGTTGTGAGACTTGGAAGTCCCTTGAAGTCCCGACGCGTAGCTTACGCGCCGTTGAGGAACTGGAGCGGATCCACCGGCGACGATCCCTTGCGGATCTCGAAGTGGAGCTGCGGCGAGCCCGCCTCGCCGGACTGGCCCGACTTGGCAATCACCTGACCGCGCTTGATGGTATCGCCGCGCTTCACCAGGATTTCGCTCGCATGGGCGTAGGCGGTGACGTAGCCATTGGAATGACGGACCAGCACGAGATTGCCGTAGCCCTTCAGCTCATTGCCCGAATAGGCGACGACGCCGTCTTCGGCAGCTTTCACCGGCGTACCCTCGGGCACCGCGACGTTGATGCCGTCATTGACCTTGCCGTTGGTCTTCGAGCCGTAGGCGGTGATGACCTTGCCGCGCACCGGCCAGCGGAAGGTCGGCAACGCGCCGGTGGCCTCGCTCGACTTGGTGACGACGGGCGCTTCAGCGGCGGCCGCCGGCTGCTCGACCGTCGCGGTTGGCTGGACCAGCCGCGCGCTCTGCTGCGGCAACGCGGTTGCAACAACCTTCGGGGCCGCGACCGCCGGCGCCGGAGCCACGGCAGCAACCGGCGCGGCGGCAACAGGTTGCGCAACGGGCGCGGGTGCCGCCATCGCCGTCTTGGCGCCGGGCACCACGAGCTTCATGCCGAGGCTCAGCCGGGCCGACTGGTCGAGGTTGTTGGCGCGGGCGAGCTCGGCCACCGGGATGTGGTGCTGACGCGCGATGCTGTGCAGCGTGTCGCCGCGATTGACATAGTGGACGCCGGCGGGCGCGGCTGCCACGGCGACAGGGCGCGCGGCCGGTGCGGCCATTGCCGGCGCCGCGGCCGATGCGGTCGGACGCGGAATGACCAGCTGCTGGCCGGGCGACAGCGCGCGCGGTCCCTTGTAGCCGTTGGCGCGCAGGATCTCGGCGGTCGAGACGTTGTAGCGGCGTGCCAGCACTTCCAGCGTATCGCTGGTGCCGACGATGATGGTGGTGCCGTTGTGCCCGGCAGGGGCTGCGGCGACCGAATGCGGAACGGTGCCGGTGGATTCGATCTGCGGACGCGCGGGCGGCGGCGTGTAGGACGAGACCCCGCGCCCTCCTCCGGAGACGCCGGCATTGCCATTGGCGACCGGATAGGACTGCGGCGCCGCTGCGACCGGCGGCGGCAACGGCTGTGACTGGTATTGCGAGTACTGCGGTTGCGTTCGCGGCCGCGCGTATTGCGGCAACTCGCGCGGCGGCGGCGCCTGCTGCACGGTGCCGGTCGGCTGCGGATCAAACGCAAACGGATTTTGGGAGTAGGAGTTTTGCGAGAAGCGCGACGACATATCGGCGCTGCAACCGGCAAAAGCCATGGACATCAGCGTCAGCACCGCAACCTGCGGTACGCGACGCGAGCGAAGCAACTCAACAACCCCAGACATGGTTACTCACTCGTACGCAACAAAAGACTGTTTTGAGTAAACACGTACCGAGTAAATAACCGCTTAACCCTGCAAATAAGGCGTTGGTGCCAAGCAGCAAATCGCCAAATCTACAATTCGCGCGCGATTCCCGGCAACGCCGGCACAAAGCGGACGTCGACCAATTCCTTGCGGTCGAAGCGGTTCTCGGTCCGCACCACGCGGACGAGGGTCTGGATACCCTGATGCGGCCCGACCGGGGCGATCAGGATGCCGCCGGGTTCGAGCCGCTCCAAGAGCTTCTCCGGGATCTGCTCCATCGCCGCGGTGACGATGATGCGGTCGAAGTCGCCTGCCCCGGCCGGAACGTTGAAACCGTCCCCGAGCAGCACCTCGATATTGTAATAACCCAGCTTTTCGAGGCGCTTGCGGGCGCCGTCGGCCAGCGTCCGGTAGCGCTCGATGGTCAGCACCTGCTTGCACAACCGGGACAGCACGGCCGCCTGATAGCCCGAGCCGGTGCCGATTTCGAGCACGCGATGGTCCTTCTGCAGTTTCAACTGCTCGGTCATGTAGGCCACGACGAAAGGCTGGCTGATGGTCTGCCCACAGGCGATCGCAAGCGCGCTGTCGCGATAGGCCTCGTTGCGATCGCGCGGATCGACGAAGACCTCGCGCGGCACCTCCTCCATCGTACGCAGCACCGCCTGATCGCTCACCCCACGCCGCCGCAGGGTCAGCTGAAACATCATCTTCTCGGTCGGATCGGGGTTCACGGCCATGTTCATCAGCGTCTCTGGGCGGCAGCGCGGAATCTTGCCCTCTAGTGTGCTGAATGCGAAGTTCGTGCGATTTTTCGCGGCAGCCACTTTCACGAACTTCGCATTCATAAAGCACACTAGAATCATAAGTTTGCTAGTGTCCTTATCGAATACGAAGTTCGCTCCGAAGGTGCGGCAAATGATGCGAACTTCGGATTCGGGACACTAGATGCCATTGAAATCCGAAATACCGCGTTAAGGAAAAATTTCCCGTCGCGTTTTGTTCCCGGCCAGGAACCATCGCCAGATTTGGCATTGGCGCCGGCCCGGCCCCCTCACATATAATTGGCGGCGATGCGCAGTTAACGTCTGGGTGGCGCAGATCAGGGCGCTCGTAGGGTCAACACACCTCGCTGGCTGTTGGGCAAATCTTGCGCAGCAAAGCCCGCCAGCGCGATGCGGAAAACGCTGTGGCGCGCCGGAAAAGGACCAATTCCCGAACGTTTGCATTGCGCGCTGTAATGTTATTTGCGAGCCTGATTCAGGGAAGGGCAAGGATTCCATCATGACAGCGATACGGCCGGCGGGCTGTTCAGTTTTCCTCGTAGAGGACGAGGTCATGATCCGGATGATGGTCGCCGATATGCTGGAGGAACTCGGCCATAGCGTTGCGGCCGAGGCCGGCGAGATCGGCGAAGCGGTCAAGCTTGCGCAATCGACCGAATTCGACCTCGCGATCCTCGACGTCAACGTCAATGGCAAGGTGATCACCCCGGTCGCCGAACTGATCAACGCCCGCAACCGCCCCTTCATCTTCGCGACCGGCTATGGCTCGTCCGGCCTGCCTCCGGAGTATCGCGACCGTCCGGCGCTGCAAAAGCCCTTCCAGCTGGAAACGCTGGCCCAGGTGATCTCCAGCGCGATGAAGGGCGCGCCGGTCTAGCCGCAAGTTGCGCGCGTAGCCCGGATGGAGCGAAGCGTAATCCGGGGACTTCACAATACGGGTTCCGGATTTCGCTTCGCTCCATCCGGGCTACAGATTCCCCGAGGATTACTTCAGCGTATCAATCAGCGTTTCCGAAAATGCTTCATCGGTGCGGTCGAGCCGCAGCGGTGTGACCGAGACGTAGCGCGCCGCAAGCGCGGCGAGATCGGTGCCTTCGGCCGGCGCATCCATCATCGCCGCGCGCTCGAAGCCGATCCAGAAATACGGATTGCCGCGTCCGTCGTGACGGCGATCGATCTTCAGGAACCCCTGATTGCGCTTGCCCTGCCGCGTGATCCGGATGCCCTTCACGTCATCGGGCATGCAGGACGGGAAGTTGACGTTGATGACGGTGTTTCTGGGGACGCCGGCGCCGATCACCTTGCGAATGATGTCGGGTCCGAATTTCAGCGCGGTGTCCCACAGCGGCGCGTTGCGCGTCTCAATGGAGAATTCCTGCGACAGCGCGAATGACGGAAAGCCCAGAATGGTGCCTTCGAGCGCGCCGGCGATGGTGCCGGAATAGACCACGTCCTCGGCGACATTGCGGCCCTTGTTGACGCCGCTCAGCACGAGATCGGGCAGCTTGTCTCCGAGAATGTGGCGCGCGCCCATGATGACGCAATCGGTCGGCGTGCCGCGCACCGCGAAGTGACGCGGGCTGACTTCGCGGAGACGCAGCGGATCGTTGAGCGACAGCGAATGCGAGACGCCGGACTGATCGAGCTCGGGGGCAACGATCCAGACGTCGTCGGACAACGCGCGTGCGATCTGCTCGACGACCTGCAGGCCTGGAGCATGGATGCCGTCATCATTGGTGCAGAGAATTCGCATCCGTCAAAGTGCCTTTTGTTCCGATTCGGCGCGGGTATCTTACGCTGCGGCTTCTTGAGTTGACTGCCGTCTTAACCGGCTAGGGCCGCGGAGGCAAACCTGGCGATGGCCCGCGCCATCGTGCCGACGTCACGCGCCATGGACGGACAAATCGCGCGCTGCCGGCGATCTTGCGCTCGAACACCGGCCAGGCTGCTCTGGCCGGCCGCCGAACAACCGCGATCACGGGCGTTGGCCGCGGCGCCTCCGGCACTTTGACCCGTGGGGTCTGACGCAGTTCGGCCCCGAGCCCCCGGGACGCGACAGCTTCTGACCTTGGAGGCTCGGGCTTGGCAGGTTCAGGCTTTGCTTCAACCTTGGGAGCTTCAGATTTGAGAGCTTCAACCTTGGGAGCTTCAACCTTGGGCGGCTCAACCCTCCGAGCTTCCGGCCTGGCCGGCTCAAGAGCAATTGGTGCGGTTTGGCGAGGCTCAGGCTTGGGAGGCTTCGGAAGCTCCGATGTGGGGAGCTCGGACTTGATGGGATCGGCCGTGATGGGATCGGCCTTGGCCGGCGCGGTCGTGAGCGACTCAGCCTTCGGAGCTTGTAACGCGCGAGACTCAGCCCTGGACGGTTCGGGGGCGACCGAAGCCGCTTGGGGGAGCTCGGACCGCGCCGGCTCGACCTTCCGAGGCTCAACCCCGAGCGGTTCGGGTTTGGGCGGCACCGGAGCGAGCGCTTCGCCCGGCGCCGTCGCAGCCGATTTCGATTTCAGCCTGGCCAGCAGCTCCTCGATCGAGGGCACCGATGTCGCGTCAAGCGGCGCGCGCGGCGCGGCCGGCGGCGTCGCCCGGACCGGCGGTGGCGGCGACGCAATCGGTGCAGGTGGTGGCGGCAGATCTGCCGGCGCCAATTGGGCGAACTTGCCGCGCGCGATCTCCAGCGCCTTGTCGAAGTCGGGCCTGTCGATCCAGGCCTTCGATTGCACCTCGGTCACGCGCGCGTCCCACAGGCGCGCGGCCTCGATGTCGTAATAGCCCATCTGCTTCTGATTGATCAGCTGCAGACCGTGGCCCGTGACGGCCCATTGTCGACCTAGCCAGTGGATGTCACGGTGCAGCGGCATCACACTGGCCCTCGCCTCACATGCCGTGCTCGATGACCTTGAGCCCGCCCATATAGGGCTGCAGCACATCGGGCACCGCGATCGAACCATCCTGCTGCTGATAAGTCTCCATGACGGCGATCAGAGCGCGCCCGACCGCCGTGCCGGAGCCATTCAGCGTATGCACGAAGCGCGGCTTGCCGTCGGGGCCGCGATAGCGCGCGTCCATGCGACGGGCCTGGAAATCGCCGCACACCGAGCAGCTCGAAATCTCGCGATAGGCGCCGCCATCGCCCTGCCCCGGCATCCACACTTCGATGTCGTAGGTCTTCTGCGCGGAGAAGCCCATGTCGCCGGCGCACAGCGTCATTACGCGATAATGCAGGTCGAGCTTTTGCAGAACCTGCTCGGCGCAGGACAGCATGCGCTCGAGCTCATCCTTGCCGGCTTCCGGCGTCGTGATCGACACCAGCTCAACCTTTGTGAACTGGTGCTGGCGGATCATACCGCGCGTATCGCGTCCCGCCGCGCCGGCTTCGGCACGGAAGCAAGGCGTCAGCGCGGTGAGCCGCATCGGCAGCTCCTTCTCGTCGAGGATGGATTCGCGCGCGAGGTTGGTCAGCGAGACTTCGGCGGTCGGGATCAGGCCGAGGCGCTCGCTGCGCAGATCGGCATTCGGCGACGCGAGCAATTCGCCCTTGATCGCCCAGAACTGGTCGTCCTCGAATTTCGGTAGCTGTCCGGTGCCGAACATCACGGCGTCGCGCACCAGCAGCGGCGGATTGATCTCGGTATAGCCATGCTCGCCGGTGTGCAGGTCGAGCATGAATTGCCCAATCGCGCGCTCGAGCCGCGCCAGCCCCTTCTTCAGCACGACGAAACGTGCGCCGGACAGTTTCGCCGCCGCCTCGAAATCCATATAGCCGAGCGCGGTGCCGAGATCGTCATGCAGCTTCGGCGCAAAGCCGTAGTCGCGCGTCTTGCCGTACACATGGTGCTGGACGTTGCCGTGCTCGTCGGTACCGTCGGGCACCTCGTCGAGCGGCAGGTTCGGAATCGACGACAGCTCTTTGGTCAGCTGTTCATCGGCCGTCTTCGCCGCCGCCTCGAGTTCTGGCATCGTGGTCTTCAGCTCGGCAACTTCAGCCATCAGCTTGGCCGCGCGCGCCTCGTCCTTTGCCTTCTTGGCCTCGCCGATCTCCTTCGAGGCCGCATTGCGCCGCGCCTGGGCCTGCTCCGACGCCAGGATCGCCGCCCGCCGCTTCTCGTCGATCGCCAGCAGCGACGGCGACAGGGCCTCTAACCCGCGGCGCTTCAGGCCGGCGTCGAAGGCTGTCGGGTTGTCGCGGATCGCTTTGATGTCGTGCATAAGTCAGTCCTGGCAGGCTATGCGTAAGCAACCAACATTGCGTTGGCAAACTACGGTTTGCAGTTCCACTACCACGACCGTCATCGTCAGCGAAAGCGGGTGATCCAGCATTCCAGAGACGTCGGCGTGTCACCGAGAAGCCGCGGCGTACGGGATACCCCGCTTTCGCGGGGTATGACACCGACTGTGAGGTGAAATCACCCTATTCGGCCGGATTGGTCGCCCCGGACGCCGCATTCGAGGTCGCGGCCTTCTTCTCCACGATCCGGACCGCGATAATGGCGCCCTCGTAGAGCGCGAGCAGCGGGATCGCGAGCGAGGCCTGGCTCAGCACGTCGGGCGGCGTCAGCACAGCGGCGATGATGAAGGCGATCACGATGAAGTAGCGCCGCTTCTCCTTCAGCATCTTCGAGGTGACGATGCCGATGCGGCCGAGCAGCGTCAGGATCACCGGCAGCTGGAACGCGATGCCGAAGGCGAAGATCAGCGACATCATCAGCGAAAGATATTCGCCGACCTTGGGCAGCAGCTGGATCTGCGCGGTCTCCGCGCCGCCGGCCTGCTGCATGCCGAGCGAGAACCGCACCAGCATCGGCAGCACAACGAAATAGACGAGCGCCGCGCCCATCACGAAGAACACCGGGGTGGCGATCAGATACGGCAGGAACGCGTTGCGCTCATGCCGGTAGAGACCGGGCGCGACGAATTTGTAGATCTGGGTGGCGACGATCGGAAACGAGATGAAGCCGGCGCCGAACAATGCGAGCTTCAGCTGGGTGATGAAATATTCCAGCAGCGCGGTGTAGATGAACTTCGAATTCTCCGGCCCCGCGATCCAGACGAACGGCCAGACCAGCACGTTGTAGATCTGCTTGGCGAAGAAGAAGCAGATGATGAAGGCCACGCCGAAGCCGAGCAGCGCCTTGATCAGCCGCGAGCGCAGCTCGATCAGGTGATCCATCAAGGGGGCCTTGCTGGCCTCGATGTCTTCGGCGCTCATGACGCCCTCGCGTCCTTGAGCGCGTCGGGCTGTACCGGCGTCACGTCCTGCGGCGCCGGCTCGGCCTTCACCTCATTGGTGATCGCAAGCGGCTCGCTGGCTGCCGCGTGCGCCTCGGCCTCGACGAAGGTTTCCGGCGTCGGCTCGACGGGAGTCGTGGGCGTCACCGGTGTGTCACTTGACGCCACCGGTGCGTCGATTGCGGACGCAACCTGCGCATCGACCGGCTTGTCGATCTGCAGGGCGTCGCTGACGTCCTTCTGCAGCGAGGTCATGATGTTGCCGCTGGTGATGCCGGTTGCGGCCTCCTTGACCTCGTCAAAGCTCTTCTTGAGGTCGGCCATCTCGGCCTCGCGCATGGCTTCCTGGAACTGGCCCTGGAATTCGGAGGCCATCTTGCGGGCCTTGCCCATCCATTGCCCGACCATGCGCAGCACGCCCGGCAGTTCTTTCGGGCCGATGGCGATCAGCGCGACGACCGCGATGACGACCAGTTCACTCCACCCGATATCGAACATGAATTCTTCCGCCTAAGCGCGCCGCCATCGGCCCCATCGCTCCTAACAGGATCTGGGGCTGCCGGCGCCTTTTCTCAATCGGCGTCCATAGCGCGTCTGTGCGACGGCGTCACCGTTTCGCGCAAGAAAAAACGTCGAAATATGCGTCAGTACAAGCGCGTTAGACGGCCTTGCTGCCGACGTCCTGGCGCGCGGCCGACGTCGCCGCATTGTGATCGATCGACTTGGTGGGCTCGGTCTTCTCGGCGACCTTGTCGTCGTCCTGCATGCCCTTCTTGAAGGCCTTGATGCCCTGGGCGACGTCACCCATCAGATCAGAAATCTTGCCGCGTCCGAACAGCAGCAGGACCACTGCGATCACGACGATCCAGTGCCAAATGCTCAACGAACCCATCCTGCAACCCTCCAGAAATGGCCGGCGGACCGGCCTGAACTTTGCCGGAAGGTAGGCCCGCGGGGTGTCAAAAACAAGGACCTCGGCCGCGGCAAATCGCTGTCGCGGCTACGTAATATTGCTAGGCTTAACCGGGAATATTCAGGCTTATTCGCCCTTGTCCTCGGTGTCGGCGTCATCACCCGCGTGGTCGGCGCGGTCTTCCGGCTCGCCGGTGTCAGGTTCGGCCGCATCCGCGTCAGAGGGAACGTCCGCCTCGACCTCCGCTTGGGCGGTCGTTTCGACCTCAGCAGTCCCGACCTCATCAGTCGTTTCTGCGTCGGCCTTCGGTTCCTCGGCTTCCGGCTCGACGGCCGGCGCCAGCAGCAGTTCCAGCGTATCACCCGGCTCGAGCGGCTCCTCGTCCTCCCGCAGCGTCGCGTCATCCGACGGCGACGGAACGGAAAATCCGGTCGGCAGACGCGAGTCGAGCAGACCCGTGCCCTTCAGCTCCTCAAGCCCCGGCAGGTCGCCGAGCGCTTCCAGGCTGAACTGCGACAGGAACGCGTCGGTGGTTCCGAAGGTGAGCGGACGGCCCGGGGTCTTGCGGCGGCCGCGCGGCCGGATCCAGCCGGTCTCGAGCAGCACGTCGATCGTGCCCTTCGACGTGACCACGCCGCGAATCTCTTCGATCTCGGCGCGAGTCACCGGCTGGTGATAGGCGACGATCGCCAGCACCTCGATCGCGGCGCGCGACAGCTTCCGCGTCTCGGTGCTCTCGCGCGTCATCAGCCACGACAGATCGCCGGCGGTGCGGAACGTCCACTTGTTGGCGACACGCACCAGGTTGACGCCGCGCGGCGCGTATTCCGCCTGCAGCTGCGCGAGCGCCGCCTTGACGTCGACGCCGTCGGGCATCCGCTTTGCCAGCGTTGCCTGATCGATCGGCTCGGCCGATGCAAACAACAGGGCTTCCAGGAGCCGCAATTCCTCAGGACGCGCCACCGGATCCATAGGAGAAACCTCCTCCTCGGGCTCTTCTCTGCGCACTTCCGCCAAGCTTGCCATGGGCTTGCTCTCCTTCTTCCACTTACTCAACCGACAGGTCCGGCGCTGCCATTGCGGCCTGCGCTTGACGCTTTCGGAAATAGATCGGCGCGAACGCCTGCTTCTGGTTGATCTCCATCTCGCCCTCGCGAACCAGCTCGAGGGCGGCAGCGAAGCTCGATGCGAACACCGTCGCCTTCTGGGTGGGATCGGCGACGTAATTCATCAGATACTCGTCGAGGCAGCTCCAGTCCTCGGCGATGCCGACCAGCCGCTCCAGCGACGCACGCGCTTCGGCCAGCGACCATACGGTACGCTTTTGCAGATGAACCGTCGTCAGCACGCGCGACTGGCGCTGCGTGGCGTAGGCCGACAGCAGGTCGTACAGGGTCGCGGTGAACTTCGGATGCTTGATCTCGGCGATCGATTCCGGATTGCCGCGCGGAAAGATATCGCGCTGGAACTGGGGCCGGTTCATCAGCCGGTTCGCCGCCTCGCGGATCGCCTCCAGCCGGCGCAACCGGTTGGCGAGCGCGGTCGCCATTTCCTCGGCGCTCGGCCCCTCCGCGCTCGGCGGCTCGGGCAGCAGGAGCCGCGACTTCAGGAACGCCAGCCACGCCGCCATCACCAGATAGTCGGCCGCAAGCTCGAGGCGAATCTTGCGGGCAGCCTCGATGAACGAAAGATACTGGTCGGCAAGCGCAAGGATCGAGATCTTCGACAGGTCGACCTTCTGCTGCCGCGCCAGCGTCAACAGCAGGTCGAGCGGGCCCTCATAGCCCTCGACGTCGACCACCAGCGCCGGTTCGCCCTCGGCGAGGTCGGCCGGCCGCCCGGTATCAAACGAAAGAATTTCAGCGGTCATGCCGTCCCTACCCGATCCAACAACGCATCCAGTTCAGCTCGTGCCGCCTGCCGGTCGAGCGGCTCAGGCGGCTTGCGCGCGGCGAGCGTCGCCTTGGCGCGCTCAAGCGCCTTGCCGGTCAGTTCCGGCGTTTCGCGTGCGACCTCGCGCATCTCGTCAATATTGCCGTTGCATTGCAGAACCATGTCGCAACCGGCGGTGACGATGGCGCGGGTCCGCTCGGCAATCGATCCGGCCAGCGCATTCATCGACACGTCATCACTCATCAACAAACCCTGGAACCCGATCAGGCCGCGAATCACCTGTTCGATGATTGTCGCAGAAGTCGTCGCCGGATGGACGGGGTCGAGCGCGCTAAACACAACATGTGCAGTCATGGCCATCGGCAGATCCGCAAGCGGCTGGAACGCGGCAAAATCGGTCCGTTCCAGCTCGGCCCTGGCGGTATCAACGGTCGGAAGCCGGAAATGGCTGTCCGCCGTGGCCCGGCCATGGCCGGGAATATGCTTGAGAACCGGCAGTACCCCGCCCTGTTCCAGCCCGTCCGTGACCGCGCGGGCGATTGCCGCGACCTTGCCGGGTTCAGTTCCATAGGCCCGGTTGCCGATCACCGCGTCCGCCCCGGCCACGGGAACATCGGCCAAGGGCAGGCAATCGACGGTGATTCCGAGATCGGTCAGATCGGCCGCAATCAGCCGTGAACTGAGCCGGGCTGCCGCAAGCCCGAGCTTCGGATCGATGTCGTAGAGCGCCCCAAAGCTCGCGCCCGGCGGATAGGCCGGCCAATGCGGCGGGCCGAGCCGCTGCACCCGCCCGCCTTCCTGGTCGATCAGGACCGGGGCATCGGCGACGCCGACTGCGGACCGGAGTTCCCCAACAAGAGCCGCCACTTGGGCAGGAGTCTCGATGTTGCGCTTGAACAGGATGAAGCCCCATGGCCGCTCGGCGCGAATGAATTCGCGTTCGGCGTCGTTGAGGATCAGCCCGGATATGCCCGTGATGAATGCGCGGTTCGTCATTCGGCCGATTAGGCCGTATGCAGCTCACGGGTCAAGGAAACGGCCTTTAATTTCTTTGGATGAGGCACTGCGGTCCACCCGCCGACATCAGGCTCTTGCACACTTGGCTCGCCTCTTCCGAGGACGCGAACGGGCCCGCGAAGGCGCGGTAGTAGACGCCTTTCTCTCCGAGATCGACGCGCTTCACCACCAAGGGCTGCGAACCGAGCACGTTGCGATACTTGCCCTGCAGCGTCCGGTACGACGCCTGGGCGTCTGCCTCGTTCTTCTGCGAGGAGACCTGGACCAGATATCCGCCGCCCCCGACCGGAGCCGCCGAGGTCGAGGCCACCCGGGTCGGAGGTGCGGCCGGAGCCGCCTCAGCCTGGCCGGGAACAAGCGACATTGGCGAGTTGACGCTGGCGTTGGCCGCAGCCGGGTTGCCGCGCGACACCGGAGACTTCGCCGCCGCCGGAGGTTTCGCCGGCACGGTTGCGGTGGCCTGCGTGCCATCGGGCGTATCGCCCTTGACCGAGAGCGTGCGGACCTTGCGCGGCTCGTTGTTCGGCAACGTGCCGTTCGCGGTGATCGGCGCCGGCGCCGGCTGTGCCGTCTGCACGCTGGCGGGCGGCGGTGGATTCGCATTGGCGTTCAGCGGCGGAAACACGACGCGCGGTCCGGCGGTCTTCGAATTGACGTCGACCGGCGTCTCTTCGCGCGACACGATCTTCTCGGTGCCGTCGCCCGTCGCCATGCGGTCCGGCGTCTTGGCCGGCGCGTCGGCCTGGGCCGGGATCACCTTGGTCGGCGTGTTGTCAGCCTTGATGATCGGCGGCTCACCGCTGCGGGGCGAACCGACGTAGGTCCGGTAGGCATACGCGCCACCGACACCGAACACGCCGAGCGCCAGCACCGCGGCGACCGTTATCAGGCCGCTGCGCCGCCGGCGGGGCTCGGGTTCTTCCTCGTAGGCCTCCTCATAGGCATAGGGATCGTCCGGATAGGCGGGATCGCGCTGCAGGTCCTGCTCGCCGGCTTCCAGCTGGCCGTAGAGCGCGTCGTCATAGCGCGACGGATCCTGACTCTGACCGCCACTCTGATAGTGCGGCTCCTCGTCAAATGCCTCCGGCTGCCGAGGGGCCTCGAGCGGCCGATACTGCGCCACCGGCGCGGGCGCGGGCTGCGCCTGCTGAGCCGCGTAGCGATGCAACGGATGCACCGGCTTCGGCTGGTAGTCCTGCTCGGGCTCTTCGTCTTCGATGTTCTGCACGGGAGGCGGAGCGACAGCCTCCTGCCGCGCGCGCTGCATCCAGGGCGGCGGGCCCGCGGCCGGCGCATCCTCGTCCGCGGCCTGCGGCTCGTATTGTTGCGGCCGCGCGTTGGCGCGCGACTGCAGCGGTCGCGGCGGCGGCTTGTTCGCGCTGCCGAAGGGATCCGTCTGGCCGATCAGCCGTGCCAGTTCGGCAAGCGGATCGCTGTCGGCCTTGGAAGCCGTGTCGGCGGGAAAATGTCGGTCCTGATATCGATCAGCCATTGTGATCATGCATCCCCTTCGGGACAGCGCCAAGATCGCCGGCACAGCCGGTCCGAACGAGTTGGCCCCTGCCAGATGCCCTCACAAATCCCCACTCGTGAGGGCCTAATGCCCCTGCCTACCGCATCTCGGTCGGAGCGTGGACGCCTAGAACAGCTAAGCCCGATGCCAGAACCGAGACGACGCCCTGAACCATTGCCAGTCGCGCCCTCGTGATCTCTGCATCATTATTGATAATGAAGCGTAAATAGGGCAAATCGCGCCCCTTGGTCCAAAGCGCATGAAATTCACTGGCCAAATCATAGAGATAAAAAGCGATTCGGTGCGGCTCATGTGCCACCGCGGCAGCCTCGATTATCCGCGGATAAAGCGCAAGTCGCTTGAGCAGCTCGAGCTCGGCCGGGTCGGTCAGCCGCTCGACCGTAACATTACGGAGATAGGCCAGCCGGGCCTCATCGGTCTCGGGCAGATCGGGAACCGCTTCCTCCCGCGCGTTGCGGAAGATCGAATGGCCGCGGGCGTGGCCGTACTGGACGTAGAAGACCGCGTTGTCCTTTGACTGCTCGATCACCTTGGCGAGGTCGAAATCGAGCACCGCGTCGTTCTTGCGGAACAACATCATGAATCGGACAGCGTCGGAGCCGACCTCGTCGACCACCTCGCGCAGCGTGACGAATTCGCCGGACCGCTTCGACATCTTCACCGGCTCGCCGTCGCGCAACAGCTTCACGAGCTGCACGATCTTGACGTCGAGCACAGCCTTGCCCGCGGTCACCGCCTTCACGGCGGCCTGCATGCGCTTGATGTAGCCACCATGATCGGCGCCGAACACGTCGATCAGATTGGTGAAGCCACGCTCGAATTTGTAGCGGTGGTTGGCGATGTCGGATGCGAAGTAGGTGTAGGAGCCGTCCGACTTGATCAGCGGACGATCGACGTCGTCGCCATAGGCGGTGGCGCGGAACAGCGACTGCTCGCGGTCCTCGTAGTCCTCGACCGGCTTGCCCTTCGGGGGCGGCAGGCGGCCCTCGTAGATGTCGCCCTTGGCGCGCAGGAAATCGATGGTCTCGGCGACCTTGTTGTTTCCTGACGTGATAAGCGAGCGCTCGGAGAAGAACACGTCGTGATGGATATTGAGCGCGGCGAGATCGCCCTTGATCATCTCCATCATCATATCGATCGCCTTGTCGCGCACGATCGGCAGCCACGCGGCTTCGCTCATGTCGAGCAGCTTCTTGCCATATTCCTTGGCGAGTGCCTCGCCGACCGGCACGAGGTAATCGCCGGGATAGAGCCCTTCCGGGATCGCGCCGATGTCCTGGCCCAGCGCCTCGCGGTAGCGCAGGAACGCCGAGCGCGCGAGCACATCGACCTGAGCGCCGGCGTCGTTGATGTAGTATTCGCGGCAGACGTCGAAGCCCGCGAATTGCAGCAGGCTGCACAGCGCGTCGCCGAACACGGCGCCGCGGCAATGGCCGACATGCATCGGTCCGGTCGGGTTGGCCGAGACATATTCGACATTGACCTTCTCGGCCTTGCCGATGTCGCTGCGCCCGTAAGCCGAGCCGGCGGCCAGCACGGCACGCAGCGCGTCCGCCCAGACCTGCGGCTTCAAGGTCAGGTTGATGAAGCCGGGCCCGGCGACATCGACCGAGGCCACCAGCGCATCGGCGCGCAGCCGCTCGGCGATCTTGTCGGCGAGCTCGCGCGGCTTGGCCTTGGCATCCTTGGCGAGCACCATCGCGGCATTGGTCGCCATGTCGCCATGGCTGGCGTCGCGCGGCGGCTCCACCACAACGCGGGACAGATCGATGCCGGCGGGCCAATTGTCCTCGGCTGCGACAGCGGCACAGATCGCGTGCACGCGCGTCAGCATGTCGGCAAAAAGGTGTGGTGAAGCAGTAGTGTCGGCCATGGCAGGGCGCTAACGCAAATCCGGGGTCGAGTCAAAAAGCCTTTGGTGCTCGATCAGGGCGAAACGGTCGGTCATCCCGGCAATGAAATTGCCGATCCGCCTGTTCCGAGCGCTTCCGGTCTCCTGCACGCTGCCCTCGATCCATTCCGCCGGCAGGTCTTCAGGCGATTGCTGGTAGCGCTCGAACAGATTGCGGACCACCTCCTCCGCCTCCCCCATCACCAGCATCACCCGCTTGTGGCGATACATCCGCCGGAACAGGAACGCCTTGATCGCCGCCTCCTGCTCCGCCACCTCGGACGGAAACGCAATCAGCGGGGCATTGTGGTGGCGCACGTCGTGGGCCGATTGCGGCTGCGCGGCCGCGAGGCGCCGACTCGCCTCGTTGAAGACCGCGCTGATGAAGTGTGAGATCAGCTCACGCACCAGTTCGGCGCCGCGCCGGACCTCGTCGAGCCCGGGATAGTGGCGGTCGATCTCGGCGATGATGTCGGCGGTCAGCGGCATCTCCTTGAGGTCGTCGACCGCGAAAAGACCGGCACGCAGGCCGTCATCGATGTCGTGCGCGTCATAGGCGATGTCGTCGGCGAAGGCCGCGATCTGCGCCTCGAGCGAGGCATAGCTCCAGAGCTCGAGGTCGTGGCCCTTGTTGTAGTCGGCAATTCCGATCGGGATTCCACTCCCTAGGTAGCGGCCGGCCGGTGCGCCACCGCGTTCGGTCAACGGACCGTTGTGTTTGACGATCCCTTCGAGCGATTCCCAGGTCAGGTTCAGCCCGCCGAATTCGGGGTAGCGATGCTCCAGCGAGGTGACGACCCGCAGCGCCTGCGCATTATGGTCAAAGCCGCCGTCATCCCTGAGGCATTCGTCGAGCGCCCGCTCCCCGGCATGGCCGAACGGCGGATGGCCGAGGTCATGCGCCAGCGCCAGCGTCTCGGTCAGGTCCTCGTCGACCCCGAGCTGGCGGGCCAGCGCCCGGGCGATCTGCGCGACCTCCAGCGAATGGGTCAGCCGCGTGCGGTAGTGATCGCCTTCGTGGAAGACGAAGACCTGCGTCTTGTGCTTGAGGCGGCGGAACGCGGTGGAATGAATCACCCGGTCGCAGTCGCGCCGGAACGGGCTCCGGGTCCGGCTCGGCGGCTCCGCGACCAGCCGGCCGCGGCTGCGATCGGGGTCGCAGGCATAAGGCGCGCGGGGGGCAGCCATTCCGACCGACACTGTATTTTAGTCCTTATCCATTTGATTCCATGGTCCGACGCACTTAACTATGACTGAGGCGGCCGACCAAATGAATTGGGGATGACGCCGGGCCTGATCCGGATCGGATCATGCTCAAATAGGGTTTCGGAGACCGACATGACTGCTGCCATCACCGTCAGCGAACGGGCCGCCCGCCGGATCGGGCAGATCCTCAGCAAGGAAGGCGAAGGCGCCAAGCTGCGCATTTCGGTCGAGGGCGGCGGCTGCTCTGGTTTCCAGTACAAGTTCGACGTCGAGCGCACCCAGGCCGATGACGACCTCGTGATCGAACGCGACAGCGCGGTGGTGCTGATCGATCCCGCCTCGGTCCCGTTCCTCGCGGGCTCGGAGGTCGACTTCGTCGACGACCTGATCGGCGCCTCGTTCCGCGTCGTCAATCCGAACGCCACCGCCTCCTGCGGCTGCGGCACCAGCTTCTCGATCTAACGCTTCGCGATCCCGGGCGGTTTCTCCCGGCGCGCCGGTTTCCGGCTCGCGCCGAATGCTCGGCTATTCCGCCGCGACCACCTGCGGTCGCTCGACGTCGCCGCCCGCCTCGGCTTGCGGGTCGAGCTTGCGGCGCAGCCTGCGGTCGATGCGGTCGAGATAGATGTAGATCACCGGCGTGATGAACAGCGTCAGCAGCTGCGACACGCAGAGGCCGCCGACCACGGCGACGCCGAGCGGTTGACGCAGTTCGGCGCCGGCACCCGCGCCGAGCGCGATCGGCAGCGTGCCGAAGATCGCCGCGAACGTCGTCATCATGATCGGACGGAAGCGCAGCAGTGCCGCCTCGCGGATCGCGTGCTCGGCGCTGAGGCCGACGCGGCGACGCTCCAGCGCGAAGTCGACCATCATGATCGCATTCTTCTTGACGATGCCGACCAGCATCACGATGCCGATCATCGCAATCACAGACAGCTCCATCCCGAACATCATCAGCGTCAGGATCGCGCCGATACCGGCCGACGGCAGGCCGGAGATGATGGTGATCGGGTGGATGAAGCTCTCATAGAGAATGCCGAGGATCACGAAGGCTGCGAACACCGCGGCGAGGATCAGCACGCCCTGCCCGCGCAGCGAATCCTGGAACACCTGCGCGGTGCCGGAGAAGCCGGTCACAATCGTCGGCGGCAGGTTCGCGGTCTGCTCGAGTTCGGTGATCTTGTCGACCGCGTAGCCGAGTGAGGTGCCCGGCGCGAGGTTGAACGAGATCGTCACCGCCGGCTGCTGGCCCTGGTGGTTGATCTGCAACGGCCCGACCGTCGGCACCAGCCTCGCCACCGCATCCAGCGGAATGGTCTGGTTGTTCGCGGTCTTCATGTAGAGCTTCGAGAGGTCGGACGGATCGACGCGGAACTGCGGCTGCACCTCGAGGATGATCTGGTAGTCGTTCGACGGCATGTAGATGGTGCCGACCTGCCGCGCGCCATAGGCGTTGTAGAGCTGGTTGCGGACCTGATCGACGGTGACGCCGTAGACCGCCGCCTTCTCGCGGTCGATGTCGACCGTCATCTGCGGGTTCTTGATGTACAGGTCGGTGGTAACGTCGAGCAAGCCCGGAATCTTCTCGATCTTGTCGCGCATCTCGGGCGCCAGCCGGTACAGCGCCTCGGTATCGCCGCTCTGCATCACATACTGATACTGGCTCTTGGAGATGCGCCCGCCGATGCTGAGGTTCTGGATGCTCTGGAAGAACGCCTGCATGCCCGGGATCTCGCGCGCCTTCTGCCGCAGACGGCCGATCACCACGGTGGCGTTGTCACGCATCTTCTGCGGCTTCAGCGCGATGAACAGACGGCCGTAATTCGCCGTCGGATTGGGACCGCCGGAGCCGACCGTAGAGTTGATGTACTCTATCGCCGGATCGGTCCGCAGCACCTCGACCAGCGCCTGCTGGCGCACCTTCATCGCCTCGAACGAGGTGTCGGTCGCAGCCTCCGTCACGCCGATCAGAAAGCCGGTGTCCTCCTGCGGGAAGAAGCCCTTCGGCACGATCATGTAGAGGTAGATGGTGCCGCCCAGCGTAGCCAGCGTCACCACCAGCATCAGGGCCTTCTTGGCCAGCACCCAATCCAGCGCCCATTCATAGGCCCGCAGCCAGGCCTCGAACATCGCCTCGAACGCCCGCAGCACGACGTTCGGCCGCTTGGTCGCGTCATGCGCGCGCAGCACACGGGCGCACAGCATCGGCGTCAGGGTCAGCGACACGAAGCCGGAGACGATGATCGCAACCGAGATCGTCACCGCGAATTCGCGGAATACGCGGCCGACGATGCCGCCCATCAGCAGCACCGGGATGAACACGGCGATCAGCGAGAAGGTGATCGAGATGATCGTGAAACCGATCTCGCGGGCACCCTTCAGCGCCGCCTCGAACGGCTTCATGCCGTGCTCGATGTGGCGGACGATGTTCTCCAGCATGACGATGGCGTCGTCGACCACGAAGCCGACCGAGAGCGTCAGCGCCAGCAGCGTCATGTTGTTGATGGAGTAATCCAGCGCGTACATCGCCGCGCACGTGCCGAACAGCGAGATCGGCACCGCGAGCGCCGGGATGAAGGTGGCAGAGGCCGAGCGCAGGAACAGGAAGATCACGAGGATCACGAGGCCGATCGCGATCAGCAAGGTCTCCTCGACGTCGCTGACCGCCTGGCGGATCGAGACCGAGCGGTCCATCATGACCTGCATGGTCACCGAGGGCGGGATCGCGGCGCGCAGCGCCGGCAGCTTGGCCAGCACGGCGTCGACCACCGCCACGGTGTTGGCGTCGGGCTGCTTCTGGATCGCGAGCACGATCGCCCGCTCGTCGTTCATCCAGGTCGCGATCTTGTCGTTCTCGACGCTGTCATAGACCTTGGCGATCTCGTCGAGTCGGACCGGCGAGCCGTTGCGCCAGGCGACATAGATCTGGCGGTAGTCGGCCGCCTTGTCCATCTGGCCGGAGGCCTGCAGCGCGACGTCCTGCTTGGGGCCATTCAAGGTACCGACCGGCGTCGACGAATTGGCGCGCGACACCGCGGCGCGGATATCCTCCATCGAGACGCCGCGCGCGGCGGCGGCCTCCGGATCGGCCTGAACGCGGATGGCGAATTTCTGCGCGCCGTAGATCAAGACCTGGGCGACGCCCGGCAGCTGCGACAGTGCCTGCCCGATCGTGATGTCGCCGTATTCGTTGACGCTCGACAACGGCAGCGTCGCCGAGCCGAGCGAGACGAACAGCACCGGGAAGTCCGCCGGGTTCACCTTCCGGAAGCTCGGCGGGATCGTCATCTCGATCGGCAGCCGGCGCTGCGCGATCGTCAACGCGGTCTGCACGTCGAGCGCGGCGGCATCGATGTTGCGGTTGAGGTCGAACTGGATGGTGATGACGCTCGTGCCCTGCGAGGAGTTCGAGGACATCGAGGAGATGCCGGCAATGGTCGAGAGCTGGCGCTCGATGATGCCGGCGACCGAGGCCGCCATGGTGTCGGCGCTGGCGCCGGGCAGGGTCGCGGTCACCGCGATGGTCGGGAAGTCCACCTTGGGCAGCGCCGAGACCGGCAGCAGGCGGAAGCCGAACACGCCGAATGCGATGATCGACGCCGTGATCAGCGTCGTCATGACCGGGCGGCGGATGCAAAGCTCGGAGAGCGTCATCGGTCAGGCTCCGGCCTTGCGCGCCCGCAGTTCAACCCGCGATCCCTCCGAGAGCAGCAGCTGGCCGTCAACGACGACGCTTTCATCGCCCGCCAATCCGTCTGAGATCACCGATGAGCCCTGGAAGGTGCGATCGACCTTGACCGGCCGGACCTTGGCAACGCCGTCCTTGACGACGAAGACGAAATTGCCGTTCTGGCTGCGCTGCACCGCGACCGTCGGCACCACGACCGCGTCTTCGCTGCGGATGATCAGCTTGGTCTGCACGATGGTGCCGGGCCAGAGCGTCTCGCTCTCGTTGTTCATGATGCCGCGCACGGTCACCATGCCGGTGGTCGCGTCGACGGCGTTCTCCACCATCGCGACCTTGCCGCGCTCGGAGCGCTGGTGGCCGGGAATGGTCGCGATCACCTTTGAATCGCCCTTCCCCATGGCGTCGCGCAGATCGACCAGCGCCCGCTGCGGAATCGCGAAGGTGACGTAGACCGGTGCCATCTGGTTGATGACCGCGAGCGGCTGGGTGTCGGCGGGGCGGACGAAGTTGCCGACCTTGACGTTGGCGGCGCTGATCCGTCCCGCGAATGGTGCGCGGATGACGGTGTAGCTCTTCTGGACGCGGAGGTTCTCCAGCGCGAAGCGGTCGGCCTTGATGGTGCCGATCAGGACGTCGGACTGGGTCTTGGCGTTGTCGAGGTTGACCTGGGTGGTCGCACCCTTGCCGACCAGTTCGGTGTAGCGGCGGAGGTCGCGCTGCGCGCCCTCGAGCTGGGCCTGGTCGCGGGCCAGGACGCCCTCGGCCTGTTCGATCTGCGCGTCGATCTGCCGCGCGTCGAGGGTGAACAACAGGTCGCCTTCATTGACCCTGGCGCCGTCCTCGAAATGCACCGAGACGATGGTGGTCTCCAGCCGCGACTTCAGCGCCACGCTGGAGATCGGCGTGACCTGTCCAATGGCATCGACATCGACCGGAACCGATTTGCGTTCCGCCTTAGCGAGATCCACGGACACCACGCGCGGCCGCGCCGTCCCTTGCGCGGTGGCGGCGCCGCCACCCATCCATGAAGTGCGGGTCATGTAAGCCGCCCCGGCCGCAATGCCGAGAACAGCGACAGTCAGAACCAAATTGCGTTTTTTCATAAGTTTTGCACGTGCGCCGCCGGCTTCCCTTGAAGGCCGGTGCGCGTCGTCACTCCCCCATCGGCAATTGTTGCGCCTTGTTTCCTGAGAGGGTTAGCACAGGCGGACCGCCCATGGTATGCCACCTAAGTGAAATAGTGCGGCTTCAATCCGGTCATTTGCATGCGCATCGCCGGACGTTTTGAGTAACCGGGCCGCATCCGTTCTGCTTCATTGAGCTTTCGAATCGCGACCTTATGTCCACCTCCGTCCTTGTCTGCCCCTGGGAAGAAGCTCGCGAACGCTCCCGTGCCATCCGCTACAGCGTCTTCGTCGAGGAACAGCGGGTGCCGGTAGAACTGGAATGGGACGACATGGACGCATCGAGCTGGCATGCGCTGGCGTTCGCCGACGACGGTGCGCCCTTGGCCACGGGCCGGCTGCTGCCGGACGGTCATATCGGCCGCATGGCCGTGCTCAAAGCGGCGCGCGGCACAGGCGTAGGCGCCCGCGTGCTGGACGCGCTGATGGCCAAGGCGGCCGAACTCGGCTATCCGGAACTGATCCTCAACGCGCAGACGCACGCGGAGCCGTTCTACGCACGCGTCGGCTTCGAGCGGATCGGCGCGGAATTCGAGGAGGCCGGCATCCCGCACATCGAGATGCGGAAGCGCTTGGTCTAAGCGGGGCGGCGCTCGGTCACGTGCCCCCACAATGAAGGAAGTCCGATGGCAGTTCGCATCGCTACGTGGAACGTCAACTCGGTCCGGCAACGGATCGAACTTCTGGTCAGCTGGCTGAAGGAGTGTTCCCCCGACATCGTCTGTCTGCAGGAGATCAAATGCGTCGATGACGCGTTTCCCCGCCTCGAAGTCGAGGCGCTCGGGTACAATGTCGTCACCCACGGCCAGAAGACCTTCAACGGCGTCGCGCTGCTGTCGAAGCTGCCGTTCGACGAAACCAAATCGGGCCTCGCCGGTGACGACGAGGACGCCCATGCCCGCTTCCTCGAGGGCGTCGTCACGCTGAAGCAGGGCGTGATCCGGGTCGCGTGCCTTTATCTGCCCAATGGCAACCCCGCCAATACCGACAAATATCCGTACAAGCTCAAGTGGATGTCGCGGCTTCTTGAGTACACGCGGGAACGGCTGAAGGCCGAGGAGCCGTTGATCCTGGCCGGCGATTTCAACGTCATCCCGGCCGCGCGCGACGTCTACAATCCCGCCGCCTGGGCCGATGACGCCCTGTTTCGGCCTCAGACCCGCGAGGCCTTCCAGTCGCTGCTCGGCCTCGGCCTGACCGACGCGCTGCGGGCGGTCAATGACGAGCCGGGCCAGTACACTTTCTGGGACTACCAGGCCGGCGCCTGGCAAAAGAACTGGGGCCTGCGCATCGACCACCTGTTGATGTCGGCACAAGCGAGCGACCGGCTGATCGACGTCGGCATCGACAGCTATGTGCGGGCTTGGGAGAAGCCGTCCGACCATGTCCCGGTCTGGGCCGATCTCGATTTCGAGATCGCCTGACCCCGCCGGCCGGCGGGAAGATCAATCCCGGCGGCCCTGCACCCAGTGCTCGAGCATCTGCAGCGCCATCGCGCGATCGTCCTCGGAGGCCTTGGCGATCGCCCGGTTGTAGCTTTCCTTGATCCAGGCCTCATCCGGCGTCGCGCTGTCGCGCGCCAGCGTCAGCCACATCAGGCCGCGGGCCCGCTGCGGCGGCAGGCGGTCGCCGTTGAACAGCATCTGGCCGAGCAGCGCCTGCGCCTGATGCTGGCCCTTCTGGGCGGCAAGCCCGAGCCAGCGCGCGCCGTAGCGGAAGTCGTCCCGCGAGGCGTCCGGCGTCTTCAGGTAGAGCCGGGCAAGGTCGTATTGGGCGTCGGCATTGCCGAAATAGGACGCGGCATAGGAGAACATCTCCCGCGCCCGCTCGGTGTCCGCCTTCACCTTGGAATTGGGAATGCCGCTCAGATAGTAGCGGCCGAGCGCGACGAAGGCGTTGGCCACGATCGAGGCCTGCGGTGCCGACGGCGAATCCTCGGCATGCGCATTGGCGATCCGGCTGAAATATTCGAAGGCGCGCATGTCGTCCCGGATGACGCCGTCGCCCTCGGCGTACATCTTGCCGAGCTTCCACTGCGCGACGGGGTGGCCGCCTTCGGCCTGGTACTGCAGCGTGCTGAACGACGAGGTCGGCGAGGTCGCCGCAGGCGCCACTGGAGTGGCGGCCCGTTTCAGCGCGCCGGCGGTCCCCGGCTGCGGGGAAACCACAGGAAGAACCGTATCTTGTGGGTTGACCGGTGCGCCGTCGAATCCGAATCCGGGGCCCGCCACCGGGATGGCCCCTAACGCAAACGCCAATATCGTACGCCTAAACGTCCGCATAACACTGTTTCTCGTACGCGCCACCCGGATGGGTGACTGCGCCATCCACCGCCGGCCCCACTTGCTCGGCGTACTTCCACAGCGCACCAGATGTATGGTTCGTCGCGCGAGGGGCCCATTTGGTCTTACGATTTGCGAGTTCGGCGTCGCTCAAATTTACGTTAAGGGTGCCGGCGACCGCATCGATCTCGATGATGTCGCCGTCTTGCAACAACCCGATCGGCCCGCCGACGGCCGCTTCAGGTCCAATATGTCCGATGCAGAAGCCACGGGTGGCGCCGGAGAACCGGCCATCGGTGATCAGGGCAATCTTGCCGCCCATCCCCTGCCCGGTCAGTGCCGCCGTGGTCGCCAGCATCTCCCGCATGCCGGGACCGCCCTTCGGCCCCTCATAGCGGATCACGATCACCTCGCCTTCCCTGTAGGTGCGCTTCTGCACCGCCTCGAAGGCGTCTTCCTCGCGGTCGAAGCACCGGGCCGGACCGGTAAACCTCAGGTTGGACATTCCCGCGACCTTCACGATCGCACCCTCCGGAGCGAGATTACCCTTTAGCCCGACAACGCCACCCGTCACGGTGATCGGATTGTCGGCGGGCCGCACCACATCCTGGTGCGGATTCCATTTCACGCTTTTGAGGTTTTCGGCGATCGTTCGGCCAGTGACGGTTAGGCAATTCCCGTGCAGGTGGCCATTGTCGAGCAGCGTCTTCATCAGCAGCGGAATGCCACCTACTTCAAACATGTCTTTGGCAACATAACGGCCGCCCGGCTTCAAATCCGCGACGTAAGGAGTCTTTTTGAAGATTTCGGCAACGTCGAACAAATTGAATTTAATGCCGCACTCATGGGCGATCGCCGGCAGGTGCAGCGCAGCATTGGTCGAACCACCTGAGGCTGCAACCACGGCCGCAGCATTTTCAAGGGCTTCGCGGGTGACGATGTCGCGGGGCCGGATGTTTTTCTCGATCAGCTCCATCACCTTCTCGCCGGCGGCGGCGCAGAAGGAGTCGCGGATCTCGTAAGGCGCCGGGGCCCCGGCGGAATACGGGAGCGCAAGGCCGATCGCCTCGGAGACGGTCGCCATGGTGTTGGCGGTGAACTGGGCGCCGCAGGCGCCGGCCGACGGGCACGCCACCCGCTCGATCTCGTCGAGGTCCTCGTCCGACATGGCGCCGACCGAGTGCTTGCCAACCGCCTCGAACATGTCCTGGACGGTGACCGGCTGGCCGCGGAAGTTGCCCGGCAGGATCGAGCCGCCATAGATGAAGATCGACGGCACGTTGAGGCGGACCATCGCCATCATCATGCCCGGCAGCGACTTGTCGCAGCCGGCGAGCCCGACCAGCGCGTCATAGGAGTGGCCGCGGACCGTCAGTTCGACCGAATCGGCGATGCATTCGCGCGACGGCAGCGACGAGCGCATGCCGTCATGACCCATCGCGATCCCGTCGGTGACGGTGATGGTGCAGAACTCGCGCGGCGTGCCGCCGGCCGAGGCCACGCCCTTCTTCACCGCCTGCGCCTGGCGCATCAGCGAAATGTTACAGGGAGCGGCTTCGTTCCAACATGAAGCAACGCCGACAAAGGGTTGATGAATCTGGGTTGTCGTCAGCCCCATCGCGTAGAGATAGGAACGGTGCGGAGCGCGCTCGGGCCCTTCGGTCACGTGACGGCTGGGCAGCCTGCCCTTGATGTTCGTCTTGGCGTCCATCGCACCCCTGTTCCCGGCGCTCTTTCCTCCATCAACGCCGGAACCCAAAAAAATGTCCCGCCGTCGGAGCGCTGGCTATTCAGCTAAGTGAATATCCTTTCATGTCGGGGTGTGGCTAAAAAGCGGCGCGAGTGCGGACCGGGTGCTTTTAAGGTTAAATGTTCAAGCACCGTTGCAACATCGCAACAATCGTGGCCGCCGGGCAACCATGTATTATCAGTCCTTATAGGGACCTGACGGGGACCCGACCACCTGCAATTTACCCGGCGGCCAGCTTCGGTGGCGACGGAGGTGACCAGCACTCCGTGCGATTCCTGCCGTGCTCCTTGGCCTGGTAGAGCGCCGCATCGGCAGCCTTCATTAGGGCATCGATCCCCGGCATGCTTGTGAGCGCCTCGGCAACGCCGATGCTCACCGTGAGTGATACCGGCCGATCATCCGCACCCACCGTCAGCGCTTCCGCCCTCTTGCGGATGCGTTCGGCGACGGTTCGGGCGCGCGACAATGTGGTCTCCGGCAGCAGGACGGCGAACTCCTCGCCTCCAACGCGGCCGACGACGTCGGACTTGCGCTTGCCCCGAATGCATATCCCGGCAACAGCCTTGATGGCCTCGTCACCGACCGCATGTCCGAAGCGGTCATTGATGCTCTTGAAGTGATCGATATCGACCATCAGCACGGATACCGAACGATAGTAGCGCTGGAACCGGCTCCACTCCGCATCCAGCGTCGTCAGGAAGTGCCTGCGGTTGAACAATCCGGTGAGCGGATCGGTGGTCGCGAGCACCTCCAGCTGCCGTGCGTTGCGTACGAGATCGGTCACGTCGACGAAGGTCAGCATGCGACCGCCGTTTGCCATCGTCGAGCAATGGATCCTGATATGGCGACCGTCCGGCGTCTGCACGTCGCGCTTGTGATCGCCTGCCTTGATCTCCGCAATCCGCTTCGCAGGAAAGGCCCTGATCTGCTCCGGGGTCGCGCCCGTCGGAGCGGCGCGGCGGTTGCGCGTGAGCAGCGTGATGTATGCCGGATGCCGCGCGACCTCCTCCTCGCTCACCTCCCAGAATTCCCGCATTCGCCGATTGAGGAAGATCGCATTGAGATCGCGGTCGAGCAGGACGACGCCGTCCTCCACAGTCTCGAGCGCGCCGGTCAGCACCTTCAGCTTGTCGGACGCGCGCACGATGTCGGTCACGGGCGTGTAGCTCACCATCCGGCCGCCGTCGGGCAGCGGCGTGCACTGACATCGAACCACGTCGCCATTGCTGCGCCTGAGATCGATCGGGCTCGGGTCCCCGACGTTCACGAGGCGGACGCGCTCGGCAACATAGGCTTCGAGTTGCGCGGCCGGCAGCTCGTAGGCCATCGTCTTGCAGCCGTGATGCATCAGGTCGGTGAAGCTGGGGTTGCGGTCGGCCACCTCGTCCGGAAGCCGCCACATGTTCCGAAACGCGCGGTTGATGAACTGGGCCTTCAGCTCCACGTCCAACAGCAGGATGCCGACGGGTATCTGATCGAGCGCCGCGCGCAGCGCCAGCATGTGCCCGCGCAGAATATCGCCGCTGCGCCGCTCCGGAATGGCGGCCGGCGCAGGAGCGGCAGGCGTGGGCGCCGCAGCGTTGGCCTGCTGCTCTTCAAAAGCCAGGCCGAGCTGGCGGTCCGATTGCCACAGCCGTTTGCATGGCTTCACCTGATTGCTGCCGACGAGCAACAGTTGAATGTGATCGGGAATGCCAACGACACTTTCGAGTTCCACGGTGGCGCCCGTCTCCGTGAGCTGGCGGACCGTGCAGTCGAAGGCCGACCGGCCGAAGTTGAAGACGATCTTTCCGGCCAGAAACGTTCGGCCGCGGGAAGCTGACACCTGTCCGGACATAGCGAGAATCCACCTGGAGCAATTGCGAGCCCCCTCACCTCAGCACGTTTGAGTCACCAAGCCATGAACGCTTTCCGGAGGGTTTATCGGGAGCCGAGCCGATGACGCCGGCTGTGTGCGCCGCAAAACGGGTTCCATTCGGTGGAAAGGACTCGCTCGTAGGGTGGAGCGAAGCGATACCCATCATTCGCGCCGCGGATACTGAATCGATGGGCTTCGCTGCGCGCTACCGATCCGATTACGGCTCCGCCGCATCGTCCTCATATCCGAGCGCTTCGATTTGCCTCCGGAATTCCTCGAAACGCTCATGCGCTTCCGCCTTCGCTGTTCGAGCTACGGCGGACAAGTCGCTCCCATCAATCGGTCAAAGTCACTGCCGGGAAGAATTTAGTTCTACCCTATAATTATGCTGTGTTAGACGCAGTCCGAGTAGTAGCGTCGCAACTCCCTCAGTAACAGTGTCAGGGAAACGCCGGCCATGTCTGCTCTCCAAGCAAAGCTGGAACGATTTGAGATCCTCGCCGACGAATGCGAGCTGATCGCTAGCAGGACGCTGGATGGGAGCAACCGCGAGCTATACCAGCGGCTGGGCGGGCACTATCGCGAGCTGGCGACCGATATGAGGGCCGTGATCGCGACGATCAATGCTCCTGCGGCGTAAGAAAAAGGGCCGCTCGAAACAACAAGCGGCCCAAGTCTAGGGAGGAAACGCCCTCAAGGAGGGCGGCGATAGCGCGAGGCGCTGTCGCACGCTACGCATATGGGTTGAGAGTCCAGCATCGGGAGCCCAGACTGCGCAAGCCAGAGGCGCGACTATGAGCCTTGAATCTGCGCTTCGCAGCGCATAACTCCGAACGCGACCGCCGACGATTGAGGCGGCTACGATCCCAAATCGCTCCAAGCATCCCACAATTTACGATTTGGCGAGCCGCGTGCGCTTCGCGTTGAGCGCGGACGCAACACGGCTGACCGGCGGACGGCCGAGCAAGCCGGCCATCTCGTTGGTCGCGGCCAGCAGTCTGTCCATATCGATCCCGGTCTTCACGCCCATGCCCTCGAGCATGTAGACGACGTCCTCGGTCGCAACGTTGCCGGTGGCGCCGGGGGCGTAGGGGCAGCCGCCGAGCCCCCCGGCGGCGGCATCGATGACGCGAACACCCTCTTCCATGCCGGCATAGAGATTGGCCAGCGCCTGGCCGTAGGTGTCGTGGAAGTGCATCCCGAGGTTGCCGACCGGCAACTCAGAACCGACCGCACGCAGCATCTGTTTGGCCTTCAGCGGCGTGCCGACGCCGATGGTGTCGCCAAGCGAGATCTCGTAGCAGCCGAGATCCCACAGCGTCACCGCGAGGTCGGCGACCGCCTTCGGCTTGATCTCGCCGTCGAACGGACAGCCGAGCACGCAGGAGATATAGCCACGCACCTTGACGCCGTCGGCCTTGGCGCGCGCCAGCACCGGCTTGAAACGCTCGATCGATTCCGCGACCGAGCAATTGATATTGGCGCGCGAGAAGCCTTCGGAGGCCGCCGCGAACACCGAGACCACCGCGGCGCCGGCCGCGCGCGCGGCGTCATAGCCCTTCTCGTTCGGCACCAGCACGTGGAATTCGGCGCCCTTGATGTGGCTGACGCCGCGCAGCACCTGGTCGGAGCTCGCCATCTGCGGGATCGCCTTCGGCGACACGAAGGCGCCGACCTCGACGGTATTGAGCCCGGCCGCCACCAGCGCCTCGACGAAGGCGATGCGCGCCTCGACGCTGACCGGCGTCTTCTCGTTCTGCAGGCCGTCGCGCGGCCCCATCTCGACGAGCTGGATCTGATCGCTCATGATGCGGCCGCAGGTTCGACTTCGGCAAGCTCGACGCCCTCGCCGACGATGTCGCCGACCTTGCATTTGAGCTTCTTCAGCAGCCCGGCATAGGGCGCGCGCAGGGTCTGCTCCATCTTCATCACTTCCAGGGTGAGGATCGGGGCGCCCTTCTCCAGTGTCGCGCCCTCCTCGGCCAGCAGCGCCACCACCGTGCCCGGCAAGGGCGCCACGATCTTGTCCTCGCCGACCTGCTCCTCGCTCTCGCCGCCGAACGGATCGACCCAGTGCAGGTCGAAGCGGCCGTTGCGGGTGCGCAAGTAAAGCTCGTGGCCCTCGATGACCGAGGCTATACGCGACTTGAGGCCGTTGAGCGTCAGGTCGAAGCCGTCATCGCCGGCTGACGAGATGGCGAAGACGAGTTCGCGCCCGCCGACGGAGAGCGTCGACGGTCCGTTGCCATAGTGCAGCGTGATGGTCTGGGCAGGCTCATGGCCCTGCCGGAACGAAAACACCCGCTGACGGCGGCCGACCGGCATCCAGCCGAAGGCCTGCCAGGGCGAGTTGGCCTCGCGTCGCGCCGCCTTCTGCTCGTCGTTGACGATCGCGGCCACCGCCGCGCAAAGCTCGAACTCGCCGGCCGTGCCCGTGCTCGATGTCAGGTTCTTCAGCTCGCGCTCGATGAAGCCGGTGTCGATCGCATTGGCTCGCGTATCCTTGTGCGTCACCAGCGCCGACAGGAACGGGATATTGGTGACGATGCCGCGGACATCGGTCTCCTGCAGTCCGCGATTGAGCTTGTCGATCGCGCCCTCGCGCGTCGGCGCCCAGGCGATCACCTTGGCGAGCATCGCGTCGTAGTACGGCGAGACGTTATCGCCGCTGCGATAGCCGGCATCGATGCGCAGGCCGTCGCCTTCCTGTGGCGTGCGCCAGGTCTTGATGCGGCCGACCGAGGGCATGAAGTTCTTCTGCGGGTTTTCCGCGTAAACGCGCGCCTCGATGGCATGCCCGTTCAGCCTGATCTCGTCCTGCTTCAGCGGCAGCGCCTCGCCGAAAGCGACGCGGAGCTGCCATTCAACGAGATCGACGCCGGTGATCAGCTCCGTGACGGGATGCTCGACCTGCAGGCGGGTGTTCATCTCGATGAAGAACACGTCCTTACCGTCGGAGACGAACTCGATGGTGCCGGCGCCGATATAGTTGACCGCGCCGGCGGCCTTGCGGGCGGCCTCGCAAACCGTCTCGCGTTGCGCGGCGTTCAGCGTCGGCGACGGCGCCTCCTCGATCACCTTCTGGTGACGGCGCTGCAGCGTGCATTCGCGCTCCCACAGCGAGAGCAGATTGCCGTGGCTGTCGCCGATGATCTGCACCTCGATGTGGCGCGGGTTCTGCACGTATTTCTCGATCAGCATGCGGTCGTCGCCAAACGCCGCCTTGGCCTCGCGCTTGGCGCTGGTGATCGCGGCCGTGAGCTCAGCCGCCGAATTGACCACGCGCATGCCGCGCCCGCCGCCGCCGGCGGACGCCTTCACCAGCACCGGGAAGCCGATCCGGTTGGCGGCTTCCGCCAGCGTCGCCTCGTCCTGGGCCTCGCCGTGATAGCCCGGCACCAGCGGCACGCCGGCCTTCTCCATCAGCGCCTTCGAGCCGGACTTCGACCCCATCGCCGTCATCATCTCGGCGGTCGGACCGACGAACACCAAACCTGCTTCAAGACAGGCCTGCGCGAACTCGGCATTTTCAGACAGGAAGCCGTAGCCAGGATGCACCGCCTCGGCGCCGGTCTCCTTGGCGGCGGCGATGACGCGCTCGATGTTGAGATAGCTGTCGCGCGCCCGGGCAGGCCCGAGCAGCACGGCCTCGTCGGCGAGCGCGACATGCATCGCGTCGCGGTCGGCCTCGGAATAAACCGCGACGGAGCGCAGCCCCATGGCGCGCGCCGAGCGGATGACGCGGCAGGCGATCTCGCCGCGGTTGGCGATCAGAAGCGTGCGAAAACGCCGGGTGAGTTTTGAGCGGTCCATGATCAGATCCTGGGTCACATCCTGAACAGGCCGAATTTCGTCGGCTCGATCGGCGCATTCGCCGCCGCCGAGAGGCCGAGCCCGAGCACGAGGCGCGTATCGGCGGGATCGATCACGCCGTCATCCCACAGCCGCGCCGTGGCGTAATAGGGATTGCCCTGCTTCTCGTATTGCGCGCGGATCGGCTCGCGGAACTTGTCTTCCTCTTCCGCCGACCAGCTCTCGCCCTTGGCCTCGATGCCGTCGCGCCGCACCTGGCTCAGCACCATCGAGGCCTGCTCGCCGCCCATCACCGAGATGCGCGCGTTCGGCCACAGCCAGAGGAAGCGCGGGCTGTAGGCGCGGCCGCACATGCCGTAATTGCCGGCGCCGTAGGAGCCGCCGATCACGACGGTGAATTTCGGCACCCCGGCGGTGGCGACCGCCGTCACCAGCTTGGCGCCGTCGCGCGCGATGCCGCCGGCCTCGTACTTCTTGCCGACCATGAAGCCGGTGATGTTCTGCAGGAACACCAGCGGAATGCCGCGCTGGCAGCACAGCTCGATGAAATGCGCGCCCTTCAGCGAGCTCTCGCTGAACAGGATGCCGTTGTTGGCGATGATGCCGACCGGATAGCCAAAAATATGGGCGAAGCCGCAGATCAGCGTGGTGCCGTAGAGCTTCTTGAACTCGTCGAATTCGGAGCCGTCGACGATCCGCGCGATGATGTCGTGCACGTCGAACGGTTTTCTGCCGTCGGCGGAGACCACGCCATAGATCTCCTCGGCCGGAAACAGCGGCTCCTGCGCAGGGCGCATGTTGAGCTGTGCCTTCACCGGCTGCTTCAGCGTGCCGACGATGCGGCGCGCGATCCCGATCGCGTGGGCGTCGTTCTGCGCGTAGTGATCAGTGACGCCCGACTGCCGCGAGTGGACATCGGCGCCGCCGAGCTCTTCGGCGGTGACGACCTCGCCGGTCGCCGCCTTCACCAGCGGCGGACCGCCGAGGAAGATCGTGCCTTGATTCCGCACGATGATGCTCTCGTCGGACATCGCCGGCACATAGGCGCCGCCCGCGGTGCAGGAGCCCATCACGATCGCGATCTGCGGGATGCCCTGCGACGACATCTGGGCCTGGTTGTAGAAGATGCGGCCGAAATGCCGTTCGTCGGGAAAGATCTCGTCCTGCAGCGGCAGGAAGGCGCCGCCGGAATCCACCATGTAGACGCAGGGCAGATTGTTCTGCCGCGCGATGTCCTGGGCGCGCAGATGCTTCTTCACCGTCATCGGGTAATAGGTGCCGCCCTTGATGGTGGCGTCGTTGGCGACGATGATGCATTCGCGGCCCGAGATGCGCCCGACGCCGGTGATCACGCTGGCCGAATGCACGTCACCGCCATAGAGCCCGTTGGCGGCGAGCGGCGACAGCTCGAGAAATGCGGTGCCGGGGTCGACCAGGAGATCGACGCGATCGCGCGCCAGCATCTTGCCGCGCGAGGTGTGCCGCTTGCGCGAGGTCTCGCCGCCGCCGCCGGCCACCTGGTTGAGCTTGCCGCGGAGCTCCGCGACCAGGCCGCGCATCACCTCGGCGTTGCGGGCAAATTCAGAAGATGTGGGATCGATCGTCGAATGAAGCGGCATCGGTGTTTGCACGTTTCGTTGGAGTATCGGTGGGGTTCAAGGTCAATCATCGTGCCGGGGTGAGCACAACTGCCACCACTGGTGCGGTGACAGCCCCTCACCCCGCCCCTCTCCCCGCAAGCGCGGGGCGAGGGAGAAGACATCAGGCTGTCTTGGCGAACAGTTCGCGGCCGATCAGCATGCGGCGGATCTCGCTGGTGCCGGCGCCGATCTCGTAGAGCTTTGCGTCGCGCAGCAAGCGGCCGGTGGGATAATCGTTGATGTAGCCGTTGCCGCCGAGCAGCTGGATCGCATCCAGCGCGCATTGGGTGGCCTTCTCCGCGGCATAGAGGATGGCGCCGGCGGCGTCCTCGCGCGTGGTCTCGCCGCGATCGCAGGCCTTCGCCACCGCGTAAACATAGGCGCGCGAGGCGTTCATCGTGGTGTACATGTCGGCGACCTTGCCCTGCACCAGCTGGAACGAGCCGATCGGCTCGCCGAACTGCTTACGCTCGTGCACGTAGGGCAGCACGACGTCCATGCAGGCCTGCATGATGCCGATCGGCCCGGCCGCCAGCACCGCGCGCTCATAGTCGAGACCGCTCATCAGCACGTTGACGCCGCGGCCGACCTCGGAGAGCACGTTCTCCTCCGGCACCTCGCAATCCTCGAACACCAGTTCGCAGGTGTCGGAGCCGCGCATGCCGAGCTTGTCAAGCTTCTGCGCGGTGGAAAATCCCTTCATGCCCTTTTCGATGATGAACGCGGTGATGCCGCGCGGGCCGGCGTTCGGATCGGTCTTGGCGTAGACCACCAGCGTATCGGCGACCGGGCCGTTGGTGATCCACATCTTGTTGCCATTGAGGACGAAGCGGTCGCCCTTCTTGTCGGCGCGCGTCTTCATCGAGACCACGTCCGAGCCCGCCTGCGGCTCCGACATCGCGAGCGAGCCGACATGCTCGCCCGAGATCAGCTTCGGCAGGTATTTGCGCTTCTGTGCCTCGTTGCCGTTGCGGCGGATCTGGTTGACGCAGAGGTTGGAATGCGCGCCGTAGGACAGGCCGACCGAGGCCGACGCCCGCGAGATCTCCTCGACCGCGATGCAGTGCTCGAGATAGCCGAGGCCCGAGCCGCCATACTCCTCCTCGACGGTGATGCCGTGCAGGCCGAGCGCGCCGATCCTGGGCCAGAGGTCGCGCGGAAACCGGTTGCTGCGGTCGATCTCGGCGGCGCGCGGCGCGATCTCGTTGGTCGAGAAATCATGCACCGTCTCGCGGATCGCATCTGCGGTCTCGCCAAGGTCAAAATTGAAGATTGCCGCCTGGTTCGAGGCCATGATCCCTCCCGTGACATTCATCTTGCAATTAAACGATCATACGTTTTTTTCTTGGCTTCGCAAGCAATCGTGCTATGGTTTGCGCGCGAAATCCGCAGTTCATTGAATTCACTGGGATTTCATGCGATATACATACGGTCGTTCGCTTGTTTCCTGGTCCTCCCTGGCAAGCCAACACCCTCCGAGGCCCCGATGGCACGCACGATCGGCTCACACGGCCCCACCACGCTGGAGGCGATCCGCAAGGCCGGCGTGCGCCTGATCTTCGAGCACGGCTACGAGGCCATGAGCCTGCGCCAGCTTGCCGCCGAGGTCGGCATCCAGGCGGGCTCACTCTACAACCATATCTCAACCAAGCAGGACCTGCTGTTCGATCTGGTGCAGGACCATATCAACGATTTGCTGCGCGAGCTTGACCTTGCGCTGGAGGGCAAGGCCGATCCGGGCGAGAAGCTGCGCGCCTTTGTCGCGTTCCACGTCACCTATCACATGACCCGCAAGCGCGAGGTCTTCATCGCCAATTCCGAGCTGCGCAGCCTCGATGCGAAGAACTACGACGCGGTGGTGGCGCTGCGCGGCGCCTATGAGCAGCGGCTGGCGCAGATCCTCACCGACGGGGTGGCGGACGGCGCGTTCGAGGTGGTCGACATCCAGGTCGCGACCTTCGCGATCCTGGCGCTGCTCACCGGGCTGTGCACCTGGTACCGCCCCGGCGGCCGGCTGACCCGCGACGCCATCATCGCGGCGCATGAGAAGCTGGTGCTGTCGGGCGTGGCGCCGCGGGCTGCGATCGGCCAGGCGAGCCACGGCAGCGACAGCCGGCGCGCCGCCGTGGCGGGCTCGTGACCGTGACCGAGCGCCCACAGCTCGATGACATCGATCTGCGGATCCTGTCCGAGTTGCAGCGGGACGGCCGGATCAGGATCAACGAGCTCGCCGAGCGGGTCGGCATCACTGCCCCGCCTTGCCTGCGCCGGGTTCGCGCCCTGCGCAGCCGCGGCGTGATCCAGGCGATCCGCGCCACGCTGGACGAGCGGCTGCTCGGCTATGAGGTGACGACCTTCGTGCTGATCCAGCTCGACAGCCAGACCCTGAGCGCGATCGAGGCGTTCGAGGCTGATGTGGCGGCCGTGCCGCGCTTCCTGCAATGCTGGCGGATCTCGGGCGATGCCGACTTCATGCTCCGATGCGTCGCGCCCAGCGTCGACGAGATGCGCCAGCAGCTGCTGCAATTCGCCGGCCTGCCCAATGTGCGTAAGATCAGAAGCTTTCCGGTGCTCGGCGTCTCCAAGGACGCGCCGCTGCCGATCCCGGGCGCCCTCGCCGCACCCGCGGCGAGCTGATCGGGCGCTAGTCTGGACTTAGTGGGTCCAACCTTAGTGGGTCCAAGGCTCCCAGCGGCGGAACGCGAAATTGTCGGCATAGGCGATCTGGCGGTGCGCCGAATCCTTCGGCTCGATCACCTGGTAGGCGATGCCCTTGCGCTCGCAATAGGCGACCGCCTCTTCCTTGGTCTCGAACTGCAGCGTCAGCTGCTGCTTCATGTCGGTGGACGAGGTCCAGCCCATCAAGGGCTCCACGGAGCGCGGCTGCTCCGGCTCGTAGTCCAGTTGCCACTCTTTGGTCTTGGCACGTCCCGATTGCATCGCGTTTTTGGCGGGCTTAAAAATGCGTGCGGTCATGGATGGTCGGCCCCGTGGGATGTGCGACATGGAAGCGATTTGAAGGAAACCGCCGGGATAGTATAGAGACACCTATCAACGATCTGATCGGTGATTCCTCGATCTCGGAGGCAGCCTTCGCCGGACCGGTATAGTCATTCTACCGCGCTGTGACAATCTGGCCTCGGGAGGCTTCCCTTAGCAGTCCCCCGGTCCCGCGGCGCGATCTTCTCGACAAGCATCACCTCGAGGAAACGGCGCGCCATGGAAATCCACGCTACCCTGCCCGAAAAAGGACGTGACCTCCGGCTCGACCTGTTCCGCGGGGTCGCGAACTGGGCGATTTACCTCGATCACATCCCCGACAACGTCGTGAACTGGATCACGACGCGGAATTACGGCTTCAGCGACGCCGCGGACCTGTTCGTCTTCATCTCCGGCTACACCGCCTCCTTCGTCTATGCCCGCATGATGCTGGAGCGCGGCTTCATCGTCGGCGCCACCCGGCTGACCAAGCGGGTCTGGCAGCTCTATGTCGCCCACATCATCCTGTTCGTGATCTACATCGCCTCGATCAGCTATCTGGCGCTGCGCTTCGGCGATTCCGAGATCATCAACGAGTTCAACGTCGCCGGCCTCGTCGACAACGCCACCGAGACGCTGCGCCAGGGCCTGTTCCTGAAATTCAAGCCGGTCAATCTCGACGTGCTGCCGCTCTATATCGTGCTGATGGGCCTGTTCCCCCCGGTGCTGTGGTTCATGCTGCGGCGGCCGAACTGGACCATGGCGGCCTCGCTCGTGCTGTGGCTGGTGTCGCGCCACCAGGGCTGGAACCTGCCGGCCTACCCGGCCGGCAGCTGGTACTTCAATCCGTTCGCCTGGCAGGTGCTGTTCGTGTTCGGCTCATGGTGCGCGATGGGCGGCGCCCGCAACAACATGCGCATCATCAACTCGCGCTACACGCTGTGGTTTTGCATCGCCTATATGATCTTCGCGCTGATCATGACGATGGCCGGGCGCTTCCCGGACTTCGGCGCCATGTTCCCGGACTGGCTCTATTCGGCCTTCAACCCGAACGACAAGACCAACCTCGCGCCGTATCGCTTCCTGCACTTCGTGGTGATCACGGTGCTGGTGATCCGCTTCATCCCGAAGGACTGGGCGGCGCTGGAGTGGAAGGTGTTCGATCCCCTGATCGTCTGCGGCCAGCAGTCGCTGGCGGTGTTCTGCGTCGGCGTGTTCCTGTCCTTTGTCGGACATTTCGAGCTGTCGATGAGCTCGGGCTCGCTGTTCGCGCAGGTCTTCGTCAGCATCTCCGGCATCGCGATCATGACGATCGTGGCCTATTACATCTCGTGGTCGAAGCGGCAGGACAAGCCGGTCAAGCCGCCGGCGGCAAAGCCCGCGGCGCCCGCGAAGGCGGCGTAAGTCCCTTATTTTTGAGCAAGGCCGCGCAAACGCTTCGCGTTTGTCGCGGGGAACCGCTTCGCACTTTTCCGGGTCATGCTCTAGCAGGCTGTTGAAGAAGCCGGTAGCGAAGCGTTTCGTATCGTGATTCTCTAGGGCCGAGATTTCACCGGGGGGC
>NZ_JAUMTJ010000058.1:0-59274 GCF_032654765.1 Bradyrhizobium sp. 33ap4
AGAAAAGACCGATTTGCCTCGGTCCTGCCGAGCATGCACCGCGACACAGTGAATCATTCCCCGGACACCCCTGCCGCGTGCGGGGAGAGGTCGGAATGCATCGTTAGATGGGTTCCGGGTGAGGGAGAGCCTCGCAAACGCAACTATCACTGTATTCGCGGAAGCAGCCCCTCACCCCACCCTCTCCCCGCGAAGAGCGGGGCGAGGGAGCCCAGCCCCTTCGCCACTCGACGCGACAATACCACGCTCTACTCATGCGATGCCGGCCCGCTGTCGCGATAGGCCCACAGGCATTCGCGCGGCAACGCGACCTGTGCCTCGACGCCGACCTGATGGCGCGCGGCGGTGCCGAGCTCGATCGCTTCCAGCCGTTTGCCGAACAGCTCGATGCCGTAGGCGGTCTGGGTGCCCTGATATCTGCGGTCGAGCACCTTTGCCGCGAACGTGTTGGCGCCGTCGGGCCGGCCGATCGCGATGTTCTCGGGCCGCAGCGCGATCCGCACTTTCTCGTCGGGCTTGAGCGCCTGGCACAGCGCGACCTCGCCTCGCCGGCCGTCACCGAAATCGACCACGCCATAGCGGCCATTGCATGTGACGAGCGTGCCCGCGAGCTCGTTGGTTGCGCCGGTGAAATTGGCGACGAACAGATCGGCCGGACGGTTGTAGATCACGTCGGGCGTGTCCATCTGCAGCAGCTTGCCGTCGCGCATCACCCCGATCCGGTCGCCGAGCACGACCGCCTCGGCCTGGTCATGGGTGACGTAGAGCGCGGTCATCCCGGTCTGCTTGAGGATGACGCGAAGGTCGTCGCGCAGCCGCAGACGCAGTTTGGCATCGAGGTTCGACAGCGGCTCGTCGAGCAGGAGGAGTTGCGGCCGGTACACCATGCTGCGCGCCAGCGCGACGCGCTGCATCTGGCCGCCCGACAGCGCCACCACCGGCCGGTCGGCATAGTCGGACAGTCCGACCAGCGCCAGCGCCTCCTCGACCATGCGGGCAGCATCGGTGCGCCCGATCTTGCGGTGCTTCAGCGGATAGATCACGTTCTGCCGCACCGTCATATGCGGCCACACCGCATAGGACTGGAACACCATGCCGAGATCGCGCGCACGCGGCGGCACGAGGATGCCGCTTGCCGGCGAGGAGACCACCCGCCCGGAAATGCTGATCTCGCCACCGGTCGGATGCTCGAGCCCGGCGACGCAGCGCAGCGTCGTGGTCTTGCCGCAGCCGGACGGCCCCAGCAGCACCACGATCTCGCCGGCCGGCACGCCAAAGCTGACGCCGTCGATGGCCGGGCGGCCGATCGAAAACTGCTTGCTGAGATCGGTGACTTCGAGCGTCGCCGTCATCGCTGCACCATCAGCCTATTGCCGGTAACCAAACGTCTTGTCCCAGTCCGCGACCCACGCCGCATGCAGCTTCACATACTCGTCGAACTTCGGATACCAGAGCTTGACCACCTTTGGATCGAACCCCTCCGGATATGCCGGCGGCGCTTTCAACGACGTGAGATTGCCAAGCTCCTTGATCATGAAAGTCTGTCCTTCCTTGGACAGACACCAGTTCAGGAACAGCTTTGCTGCATTGGGATGGGCCGCCGTCTTCGGAATGCCGGTCGCGTAGGGATTGACCGGAGCGCCTTCGGGCGGAAAGAAGATCTCGATCGGCGCGCCGTCCTTCTTCTTTTGGTAGATCACGTTGTAGAGCAGCGGCGCGATCGCGATCTCGCCGCGCACCAGCGCATCGGCCGTCGGCGCGCCGGAGGGATACAGCACCGGATGGGTCGCGGCCTGCTTTGCCCAATAGTCCTCGCCGAGCACCTGGCGCTCGAACATGATCCGCGTCCAGGTGGTGCCGCCGGACTGCGCGAACACCTGCCCGATCAATTTGTCATACTGCGGCTTGGTCAGGTCCATCCAGGATTTCGGCGGGTCCTTCACCAGCTCGGTGTTGTAGGCGATCGACCAGGCGATCGTCGCGCGCGGCCAGTATTTCGGCGAGATCAGCGCGTGCGGATCGTAATCGGCCGCGTTCGGCGGCGCGTAATCCTGGAACAGGTCTTCCAGCGGCTGCATCAGCGCGCGGTCGGAATGGTCGACGACGTCGGCGATCAGCTTGCCGGCCGCGGCCTCAGTCTTCACGCGGGTGATCAGCTGGCCGCCGGGCGCCCGGACCATCTCGACCTTGATCTCGGGAAAGCGCCTATTGAAGGCCTTGATGACCTGCTGCTCGATCTCGGCGAAGTTCGCGGTGTAGTAGACGAGCTTGCCTTCGGACTTGGCCGCCGCGATCAACTCCGCCGAGCCGAACTCCTGCGCCTGTGCCGCAGGCGCCAATGCAAGCGTCGCCACGCTTGCCAAGGCCAGTGTGGTGAAGGTTCGTCTATCCATCGCAATCCTCCCCTTATTCGTTGTTATCCGGTCCGCGCCACGTTGCCCTGCGCCGATCCGCGCGACAGCCAGTTGGCGCCGCCGATCAGGACACCGAGCAGCACGGTCTGCACCAGGCTGAAGGCCGCGGTCTTGCCGATATTGCCGCCCTCATAATAGTCGAGCAGCAGCACCGACATCACCATGGTGTTGCTGGTGTAGAGGAACAGCGACGAGCCGAGCTCGCGGATCGCCAGCACGAACAGCAGCGTCATCGACGCCAGCACCCCCGGCCGCGCCAGCGGCAACACGATCGTCCTGATGGTGCCGAGCATGCCCTTGCCGCAGACCCAGGCGGCCTCCTCGAGTTCGCGGTGGATTTGCAGGAACGAGGTCGACAGCGCCTTCACGGTGTCCGGCATGAAGCGCGCAATGAAGGCCAGCGCGAGAATCCAGATCGTGCCGTAGAGCCCGCCCGGCACGCCGATCCAGGCCCAGAGATAGGCGACGCCGACCACCAGCCCGGGGATCGCGACCGGCAGCGTCGAGATCAGGTCGATGGCGCCGCGTCCGCTGACGCGGGTGCGATGGATGGTGTAGCCGATCGCAAAGGCGAGCGCGCCGCCGACAACGGCCGTGATGACGCCGACCTCGACCGCATTGTAGATCGAGCGCATCGTCAACGGATTGTCGAAGATGCTCTCGAAATGCGTCAGCGAATATTGCCGCATGTCGAACAGGCTCGCGACGTCGCGGATGAACATGAACTTGCGGAACGCCGCGACGATCAGCGCCAGCGACGGCAGCACCACGACGATGAGGAGGTAGACGATCCCGATCGCGAAGGTGAGCCAGCGCCATGGGCCGAGATCGAGGCTGCGCGGCCGGAACGCCTTGCCCGCGACGGTGGTATAGCTGCGTCCGCTCAGCAATTTCTGCTGCAGATAGACCAGGAGCCCCGTGACCACCATCAGGATGATCGCGACCGCAGCCGCGGTGTTGTAGAGCGGCGGCGACCAGTTGGTGAGCTTGAAGATGTAAGTGGTGAGCACGTTCAGGTTGGTCGGCGCGCCGAGCACGGCGGGGATGCCGTAGATGCCGAGCATCACGATGAAGGACAGCAGCATGCCCGAGACGATCGCCGGCATGATCAGCGGGAACGTCACCGTGAACAGGGTCGCGACCGGGCTCGCGCCGGAGATTTCCGCGGCCTCCTCCAGGCTCGGGTCCATGTTGCGCAGCGCCGACGAGGTGAACATGTAGACATAGGGCGCGTAGTAGATGCCGAACACGAACACCAGGCCCCACATCGAATAGAGATCGACGCGCAGGTCGGAGCCCATCCACTTGAACATCGTGTTGATCAAGCCGGTCTTCGGCGAACCGAGAATCGCCCAGGCCACCCCCGCGACCAGCGGCGGCGCGAACAGCGGCAGGATGCTCGCCGCGGCGATGAAGCCCTTGAACGGCGTGTTGGTGCGCACCACGATCCAGGAGAACAACAGCCCGATCGCGACCGCGATCACCGTGCCGCCGCCGCAGGCAATCAGCGTGTTGAGCAGCGCTTCGGCGACGTTCGGATTGGCCAGCACGGCGAGGAAATTGGCGATCGACAAATGGCTCAGGCTGAGACGGATGCCGTCGACCACCGGATTGGTGTCGGTGAGCGCGCCGAGCAGCAGCATGAAGACGGGATAGATGACCAGGAAGGTCAGGATCGCCAGCAATGCCGCGACCCAGAGGCCGGTGAACGCGCGGCGGCGAGTTCCCTCGCTGGCGCTTCGCATGGCTTCGCTGCGCCGGTCGGCCTGTCCGTGCAATGCCCGTTTCCTCTTGCGGCCCGATCTGACGCCGGGCCTGCTTGTATACCAAGGGTAGTCGATCGTGACTGTGACGCAAGCTATCCGAAAGTCGCTTCGGCGCGATTCTGTGACGCACCGCGGGAACACGAAATCGATTGATCGCGTTCGCACGCTGCTCCACCGCCGTCGTCCCGGCGACGGCCGGGACCCATACTCCGCGGCGGATGTCTTGAACGGGACTCGTCGTTCCAACACGCCCGATAAGCAGCATCGGTGGTTATGGGTCCCGGCCTGCGCCGGGACGACGATGCGGGTGGGGCGGAATTCGAGATGCCAAAACAGCCACTCGGTGTCATCACCCGCGCAAGCGAAAGCGGGTGATCCATCACTGACACCTCACTCCAAGGCATGGACGGCCTCCCGAATCGGACCAATCCAGCCAATGTTGATGTGTCAGCTATGTCTCCGAACACCCGTCAGTGATCTGTCCGGGCTGAACATCGAGCCGGGCGATGACAGATGTGGATGGGACGCAGTTGCGTCGCCACAGGCTGCCGGGACGCCGGCCCGGAACGATCCGGGCCGGCGTCGGCATCCTAGGCAAGGTAATTGCCTTCGAGCGCCGGCATGATGTCGAGCACTTCGAAATAGTGGTCCCAGAACCTCGTCTCGCGCAGGTGGTCGCAGAACCACGCCCAGGCCGAGAGGTCATCGGTCTCGCAGATCATGACGTCGGTCGCCCTGGTCGAGAAGGCCTCCGGCTCGAACCAGCGCACCTTCAGCTCCGGGCGACGCCGGAGCAAGGGAATGACCTCCTCGTGCAGGAAGGCGAGACGCTGCTCGGTCTTCAGATCGAGCCAGTGCCGCGTGGTCTTGACCATGACGAAGATATGAAACCTGTGCGGATCGTCCTCGTGCTCGGGAAGCACGGGAGACGAGGTCGTTTGCAGTGTCACCATTGATCGGTTCTCCTTTCACGGCCATAATGTGAGTAATTGCTCATATTCCACAACTCGCGTTTTGGGAGACGCCCGCCATGCCGCCGAAGCGGCGCACAAAGTCCCGCAAACAGCCGCTTCAGCAGCGTTCGCGGGAAACCGTGGCGGTGATTCTGGAAGCGGCGGCTCGCGTTTTGGAAGCGGGCGGGCTCGAGGGCTACAACACCAATGCGGTCGCCGAGCGCGGCGGGATCAGCGTCGGCTCGGTGTACCAGTACTTCCCGAACAAGGACGCGCTGACGCTGGCATTGATCGCCAGATTCGAGGACGCGCTGCTGGCGAAAGTACGGGATGCGGTCGCGGCATCCGAGGGCAAGAGCCTGACGGCATCGCTCAACCTGATCGTTCGGGCCCAGCTCGAGGCGCATGCCGAGCGGGCCGGGCTCAATCGCATTCTGGAGGCCGAGGAGGATCGCCTGCGCGCGGCGTCATCGGGCACGTCAGCGGCCGGCGAATTGAAGGAGCTGGTCGCCGCCCTGCTGGCGCGGCATCGTCGTGAGATCGCAAGGCCCGTCGACGATGACGCCATCGAGGATCTGATCGTGATCAGCCGCGCCATGGTCGACCACGCGCTTCAAAACGACCTCTCGCAGGCTGCGGCCAGCCGCCGGGTGCTGCGCGCCATCGAGGGATATCTGTTCGGTCCGCGGCCGGACTTTTGACGCTTCCGGCAAGGCCGCTTCGCATACGCATCATGCAATGGCGCGGCTGGGGAACGGGATGCCGGCGTAGTACATGGCGGTCGCGGAGACATTTCAGGCATGCTCGAGAAGACCCCGACCACCGCGGCAACGGCGCCGATCACCGATGGATTGCCTTGGGAACGCCGCCGCTGGGCGGTGGCCGCGATCTTCACGGCGCTGGCGATGGCCTCGCTCGATACCGCGATCGCCAATATCGCGCTGCCGGCGATCGCGAGCGATCTGCATGTCAGCCCTGCGGAAGTGGTCTGGGTCGTCAACGTCTATCAGATCGCGCTGGTCGCGACGCTGCTGCCGCTCGGCGCGCTCGGCGAGATCGTCGGTCATCAGCGAATCTATCTCGGCGGCCTCCTGCTGTTCACATTGGCGTCACTTGGCTGCGCCCTGGCATGGTCGCTGCCGAGCCTCTTGGTCGCGCGCACCTTGCAGGGGCTCGGCGCCAGCGGCCTGATGAGCGTCAACACAGCGCTGGTGCGCTTCGTCTATCCGAGCCGGATGCACGGCCGCGGCTTCGGCCACAATGCGCTTGTGGTCGCGACCGCCTTCACGCTGGGGCCGACCATCGCCTCCGGAATCCTCGCGCTCGGCCCATGGCCCTGGCTGTTCGCCGTCAATATTCCGTTCGGCGTCGTCGCGTTGCTGATCGGCATGAAGACGCTGCCGACGACGCCGCGCGCCACCCACGCCTTCGATTTCGCCGGCGCGGCGCTGGCCTGCGCCTGTCTCGGCCTCTTCATCATCGGCATCGGCAGCGCCGCGCACAAGGCCGCGCCGGCGCTTGTCATCACCGAGCTTGTCGGCGCCGTCCTGTTCGGATGGATCCTGACCCGGCGGCATGCCGACCATCCGGCGCCGATGCTGCCGATCGACCTGTTCCGGCGGCCGATCTTCGCGCTGTCGGCCGCGACCGCCGTCTGCTCATTCGCTGTGCAGGGCCTCGCCTTCGTGTCGCTGCCGTTCTACTTCGAGGACATATTGCACCGCTCGCAGGTCGAGACCGGCTTCTTCATGACGCCCTGGCCGCTGGTGGTCGCCTTCATGGCGCCGATCGGCGGCCGGCTGTCGGACCGCTATCCGGCCGGCATTCTCGGCGGCATCGGCATGCTGCTGCTCGGACTTGGCATGGTGCTGCTCGCGACCCTGCCGGCCGAGCCCAGCGTCGCCAACATCGTCTGGCGCACGATGATCTGCGGCATCGGCTTCGGCTTCTTCCAGACTCCCAACATGAAGGCGATCATGTCGAGCGCGCCGTCGCATCGCAGCGGCAGCGCCAGCGGCATCGTCGCGACCGCGCGGCTGACCGGGCAGACCACCGGCGCCGCCCTCGCCGCGCTCTGCTTCGCGCTGGCCGACCGCGAGGGCGCCACCGTGGCGCTGGCGCTGGGTGCCGGATTTGCCGCGCTCGGCAGCGTCATGAGCTTCCTGCGTTTGGCCGTCGCTTCACCGCAAAAGTCATGACAGGTATGCGGCGCGCACAGTCCGCGGCCAAACACCACAGCATCAACTTTCTTTCGCGCTGCGAGCGCATTTTCTTGATTTGAACCGTTCCAGTTTCAAGGCCAACATCGCGCTGCAGTCCGGTCGGAGGATCGGACCATTCAGGGGATCGCGATGGCAAACCTCAAAATTAACGGCAAGACAATCACTGTAGACGTCGAGGACGATACGCCACTGTTGTGGGCAATCAGAGAGAACGTCGGACTGACGGGGACCAAATACGGCTGCGGCATCGCCCAATGCGGCGCCTGCACCGTGCATATCGACGGCGTCGCGATGCGCTCCTGCGGCGTCACGGTGAGCGAAGCGGCCGGCAAGGAAATCACCACGATCGAGGGTCTCGCGGCGGGCGGCATGATGCACAAGGTGCAGCTCGCCTGGATCGCCAGCGACGTGCCGCAATGCGGCTATTGCCAGAGCGGCATGATCATGGCCGTCGCGGCGCTCTTGAAGGACAATCCGAAGCCGACCGACGACGACATCAACGACGCCGTCACCAATATCTGCCGCTGCGGCACCTTCCAGCAGGTGCGCGAGGCGATCCATGCTGCCGCGAACGCATAAGGACGCAGCGATGAACCAGCACGTCATGCCAAAACTGAATCGCCGCGCCTTTGTGATCGGCACCGCAACCGCCGGCGCCGGCCTCGCGCTCGGCCTCGACCTGCCGTTCGGCGGCCCCGCCGTGGTGCGCGCGGCCGCCGGCGCGCCTGAAGTCAACGCCTGGGTCGTGATCCGGCCCGACGACACCGTGGTGATCCGCATCGCCCGCTCCGAAATGGGCCAGGGCACGCTCACCGGCCTCGCCCAGCTCGTCGCCGAAGAACTGGAATGCGACTGGTCGAAGGTCACGACAGAATATCCGACGCCCGGCCAGAGCGTCGCCCGCAAGCGCGCCTGGGGCGACTTCTCGACCGGTGGCAGCCGCGGCATCCGCACCTCGCAGGATTATGTCCGCAAGGGCGGCGCCACCGCGCGCGTGATGCTGATCCAGGCGGCAGCCAACGAGTGGAAGGTGCCGGCCTCGGAATGCAAGGCCGTCAACAGCGTCATCACCCACACGCCCTCGGGCAAGACCACGACCTACGGCAAGGTCGCGGAAGCCGCGGCCAAGCTCGAGCCGCCGGCCGACGTCAAGCTGAAGGACCCGAAGGACTGGACCATCGCCGGCAAGGGCCTGAAGCGGCTCGACACCGTCGACAAGACCACCGGCAAGATGGTCTACGGCATCGACGTCAAGCTGCCGGGCATGCTGAACGCCGCGATCAAGGATTGCCCGGTGTTCGGCGGCAAGGTGAAGAGCTTTGACGAGGCCAAGGTCGCTGGCATGAAGGGCGTCAAGAAGGTGGTGCAGGTCGGCGACAGCGCCGTTGCCGTCGTCGCCGACACCTGGTGGCACGCCAAGACCGCGCTGGATGCGTTGCCGATTGTCTGGGACGAAGGCCCCAACGCCAAGGTCTCCAGCGAGACGATCGCGACGTGGCTCGCCGAAGGTCTCGACAATGCGCAGCCGGCCTACATTGGCAACCAGAATGGCGACGCCAAGGCGGCGATCGCCGGCGCTGCCAAGAAGGTCGAGGCGATCTACAGCTATCCCTACCAGAACCACGCCACGATGGAGCCGATGAACGCCACCGTGCTCTACACGCCTGACAAATGCGAGGTCTGGTGCGGCACGCAGAATGGCGAGGCGGCGTTCGCGGCGGCGCTGGAGGCCTCCGGCCTGCCGGCGGAGAAGGTCGACGTGCACAAGCTGATGCTCGGCGGCGGCTTCGGCCGGCGCGGCATGACCGACTATGTGCGGCAGGCGGTGGCGATCGCCAAGCAGATGCCGGGCACGCCGATCAAGCTGCTGTGGTCGCGCGAAGAGGACATGCAGCACGGCAAGTATCACCCGATCACGCAGTGCAAGCTGACCGGTGCGTTCGATGCCGACAACAACCTGGTCGCGCTGCACTACCGGCTGTCGGGTCAATCCATCCTGTTCTCGGTGCGCCCGGAAGCGCTGCAGAACGGCATGGACCCCGCCGCGTTCCAGGGCGTCGCGCAAGCCGGCGAGGCCGCGATCGGCTATTCGGTGCCTAACCTGCTGGTCGAGCATTCGATGCGCAACCCGCACGTTCCACCGGGCTTCTGGCGCGGCGTCAACGTCAATCACAACGCGATCTACATGGAATGCTTCATGGACGAGCTGGCGCTGGCGGTCGGGCAGGACCCGCTCGAATTCCGCCGCAAGCTGATGGGCAAGCACCCCAAGCATCTCGCCGTGCTCAACGCCGTGGCCGAGAAGATCGGCTGGGGCACGCCGGCGCCGCAGGGCGTCTATCGCGGCATCGCGCAGGTAATGGGCTATGGCAGCTATGTTGCCGGCGCCGCCGAGATCTCGGTGACCGACGGCAGCAAGATCAAGGTGCATCGCATCGTCGCCTCCACCGATCCCGGCTATGTCGTCAACCCGGCGCAAGTCGAGCGGCAGATCGCGGGCTCCTTCGTCTACGGCCTCAGCGCGCTGTTCTACGGCGGCTGCACCGTGAAGGACGGCCGCATCGAGCAGACCAATTTCGACACCTACAACTCGATGCGCATCAACGAGATGCCGAAGGTGGAATCGGTGATGGTGCCGAGCGGCGGATTCTGGGGCGGCGTCGGCGAGCCGACCATCGGCGTTGCGGCGCCGGCGGTGCTCAACGCCTATTTCGCCGCGACGGGAAAGCGCATCCGCAGCTTCCCGCTGCGCAACCAGAACATCAGCTTCGCCTGATCAAACCGGAAGCGGCGGCCCCGACCGGCCGCCGCCTCCTTTTTTCGGATTCTCGTGCATGGCCGTCACGCGTCATCAGACGCGCAGGGATGTGATCCGTGGCGCCGCTGCCGTCGCAGCGGCCGCCTTGGCGCGTCCGGCGTTGGCGCAGGCGGCGCCGCGCATCGCGGTGATCGGCGGCGGCTTCGGCGGCGCGGCCTGCGCGCGGGCGCTGCGGCGGCTCGACACCAAGCTTCAGGTTACGCTGATCGAGCCGAACAGGACTTTCACCGCCTGCCCCTTCAGCAACGAGGTGATTGCAGGTCTGCGCGAGCTTGCCGCGCAGCAATTCACCTATGACAAGGTTGGGGCCGACGGCATCACGATTGCCGCACAGGCGGCGACGAAGGTCGACGCGCAGGCGCGCAGCATCGCGCTCGCTGATGGGACAACGCTGTCCTATGACCGGCTGGTGCTGGCCCCCGGCATCGACATGCGCTTCGACGCCCTCTCCGGCTATGACGAGGCAGCGGCCGAGAAGATGCCGCACGCCTGGAAGGCCGGCGAGCAAACCATGCTGTTGCGCAAGCAGCTTGAAGCCATGGACGATGGCGGCCTCGTCGTGATCGCAGTGCCGGCTGCGCCGCTGCGCTGTCCGCCCGCGCCTTACGAGCGCGCCAGCCTGATCGCGCATTATCTGAAGGCGAACAAGCCGAAGTCGAAGATCCTGGTGCTCGACGCCAAGGACAATTACTCGCAGCAGAAGCTGTTCGAGAAGGCCTGGACGGAGCTCTATCCCGGCATGATCGAACGGATCGCGCTGTCGCAGGGCGGACGGGTGACGTCGGTCGATCCGGCGACCAACGAGATCGTCACCGACTTCGGCAACTACACCGCCGCGGTCGCCAATGTGATCCCGCCGCAAAGGGCCGGCCGCATCGCTGACATCGCCGGCGCCGCCGACCACACCGGCTGGTGCCCGATCGATCCCGTCACATTTGCTTCAAAGCTCGTGCCCAACATCCACGTCATCGGTGATGCCGCGATCGCCGGCGGCATCCCGAAATCCGCCTCCGCGGCGGCAGCGCAAGGCCGCGCCTGCGCGGCCGCGATCGTGAGCGCGCTTGCCGGCAAGGCGCCGGAGACGCCGCGGCTGGATGGTGCCTGCTACAACACGGTCGCGCCGGGCTACGCCTTCTCGCTGAAGGGCATCTATCAGCCGAAGGAAGATCAGTACGCCGAGGCGGAGGTCACCACGAGCCCGGTCGACGCGCCGCGCGAGGTGCGCCAGCGCGAGGCAGATCAGGCGCTCGACTGGTTCAAGAGGATCACGGGAGATGCCTTTGGCTAGGCTCGCCCTCACAATGCTGCTCGCCGCGGGACTGTTCGCGGCCTGCTTGCCCGCCGGCGCCGAGGAGCTGCGGCCCTACACCGTCGTGGGCGATGAGATTCCAGCATCGCTGACGGGAACCAGGGGCGATGTGGCGCGCGGCCGCGCGCTGATCGTCGAGCGTTCCTCCACTTGCATCCTCTGTCACAGCGGCCCATTTCCCGAGCAGGCGTTCCAGGGCGACCTCGCGCCGAACCTCGCCGGCAGCGGCAGCCGCTGGTCGGAAGGACAGTTGCGGCTCCGCCTGGTCGATGCGTCGCATCTCAATGCGGCAACGATCATGCCGTCCTACTATCGGGTCGAAGGGCTCGTGCGGGTCGGCACCTCTTGGCGCGGCAAGCCGATCCTGTCGGCGGAGCAGATCGAGGATCTCGTGGCTTACTTGACGACACTGCGGAACTAGGACCAATCAATCGATGGCGAATTCGGACCACACCACACGCCGGACGTTTCTGAGCCTGACTGGCGGCGCCGCCGCGCTGGTGATCGTGCGCCCCGTGGACGCGACGCCGGCGATGCTATCGGCCGCGATCCGTAGTGTCATCGGCGAGGCCAATGTGCACACCGGCAAGGTCAAGCTCGACATTCCGCCGCTGGTCGAGAACGGCAACACGGTGCCGATGACGGTCAACGTCACCAGCCCGATGACGGCGGTCGAGTATGTGAAGAGCATCCACATCTTCAACGAGAAGAATCCGCAGCCGAACATCGGCAATTTCCATCTCGGGCCGCGCGCCGGGCGCGCCCAGGTGTCAACCCGCATCCGCCTCGCCGACAGCCAGAAGGTCACCGCCATCGCGCGGCTGTCCGACGACACGTTCTGGTCTGCAACTGCCGACGTCGTGGTGACGCTCGCTGCCTGCACCGAGGAGGCGATCTGATGCCGTCGGCCCTGATCAATGTCCCGGCCAAGGCCAAGCGCGGCAGCGTCATCGAGATCAAGACGCTGATGTCGCACATCATGGAGACCGGCTACCGCCACACGGCCTCGGGCAGCGTGGTGCCGCGCGACATCATCACGAGCTTCACTTGCCGCTTCAACGGCAAGGAAGTGTTCCGCGCCGATCTTTATCCTGCGATCGCGGCCAATCCGTTCATCACCTTCTTCACCACGGTGACCGAGAGCGGCAAGTTCGAATTCGAATGGATCGGCGACAAAGGGTTTTCGGAGACCGCGCAGGCTTCGATCACGGTCGAATGAGGATTGCGGTCTGCATCGCGCTGCTGACGGCGATGGCGGGCGCCGCGCTCGCGACCGAGATCCCGCGATCCGAACGCCGCTCCGGCTACAGCTTCATGAGCGCCGACAGCAAGGCGATGCAGGACGAGGACACCGCCAATCCCGGCATGCTGTCCGTGCTCGACGGCGAGGCCTTGTGGACGCGCAAGGCCGGTACCGCAAACAAGGCCTGCGCCGACTGCCACAACGACGCCCGCGTCAGCATGAATGGCGTCGCGGCGCACTATCCGGCCTTCGACAAGGCGCTAGGCAAGCCGGTCGACCTCGAGGGACGGATCAACCTCTGCCAGAGCAATCACCAGCAGGCCTCGCCTTTCGCCTATGAGAGCCGCGAGCTGCTGGCGCTGACCGCTTATGTCGCACGGCAATCGCGCGGCATGCCGATTACGGCCGGCGACGATACGGAGCTCGCGCCGTTCGTCGGACGGGGCCACGCGCTGTTCATGCAACGGCAGGGCCAGCTCAATCTCGGCTGCACCAATTGCCACGATGATAACTGGGACAAGAAGCTCGCGGGCAGCGCGATCACGCAAGGCCAGCCGACCGGCTATCCGCTGTACCGGCTGGAATGGCAGGCGCTCGGATCGTTGCAGCGGCGGCTGCGCGCCTGCATCACCGGTATCCGCGCGCAGGCTTATGATTACGGCTCGCCGGAGCTGGTCGAGCTCGAGCTCTATCTGATGACGCGGGCACGCGGCATGCCGGTCGAGACGCCGGCGGTCAGGCCTTGACTACACAGCTCCATCCGCGTCATTGCGAGGAGCGGAGCGGCGAAGCAATCCATCCCTCCGCGCGCTGGGTAGCAATGGATTGCTTCGCTTCGCTCGCAATGACGGCGAGATGCGTGCCGAGCTTCAGCGCTCGGCGAACGCCTTTTCCACCACGAACTGCGCGGGCTCGCCGTGATTGCCCTCGACGAAGCCGCGGCCGTTCAGCAACGTGCGGGTGTCGGCGACCAGCGCCGGCGAGCCGCAGATCATGACGCGGTCATGCGCGGCATCGAGCGCCGGCAGGCCGATGTCGGTGAACAGCTTGCCCGAGGTGATGAGGTCGGTGATGCGGCCGCGGTTATGGAACGGATCGCGCGTCACGGTCGGGTAGTAGATCAGCTGGTCGCGCACCAATTCGCCGATCAGTTCGTCCTGCGGCAGCTTCTCGGTGATCATCTCGCCATAGGCGAGCTCCTTGACGCGGCGGCAGCCGTGCAGCAGCACGACCTTCTCGAACCGGTCGTAGGTCTCGGGATCCTTGATCACGCTGAGGAACGGCGCGAGGCCGGTGCCGGTGCCGACCAGATAGAGGTTGCGACCATCCTCGAGGTTGTCGATGACCAGCGTGCCGGTCGCCTTGCGGCTGACGATGATCTCGTCGCCTTCCTTGAGGTGCTGGAGGCGTGAGGTCAGCGGGCCGTCCGGAACCTTGATCGAGAAGAACTCCAACGTGTCCTCGTAATTCGCGCTGGCGACGCTGTAGGCCCGCAGCAGCGGCTTCTCGCCGACCTTGAGCCCGATCATGGTGAACTCGCCGTTGCGGAAGCGGAACGACGGGTTGCGCGTGGTCTTGAAGGAGAACAGCGTGTCGGTCCAGTGGTGAACGCTGAGGACGCTTTCCTGGTTGAAATTGCTCATCGTCAGTTTCCTTGACGCGCGGGCCGGATTGGCGGCAAAATCATTTGTACACGATCGTTCGTATACAAATGAATAATCCAGCTTGATCCGGCCGTCAAGCCACGGGCACAATGGCCGGCGAAGGCATTGAACCAAAAGGAAAAACCATGGCGCACGATGCACCCCAAGCGACCGGTCCGAGCAAGCTGGTGATCCGCAATATCGGGCTGATGCTGTCGGGGGCCCTGGAAAAGCCGATCCTGGATGCCGACACCATCGTCGCCGAGAACGGCAAGATCACTGCGATAGGCCGCCTCAAGGATGTCGACACCGAAGGCGCCACCACCATCGTCGATGCCAATGGCACGACGGTCGCGCCCGGCCTGATCGACAGCCACGTCCACCCTGTCGCCGGCGACTGGACGCCGCGGCAGAACCAGATCAACTGGATCGACAGCTATCTGCATGGCGGCGTCACCACCATGATCTCCGCCGGCGAGGTGCACATGCCCGGGCGTCCGCGCGACGTCGTCGGGCTGAAGGCGATGGCGATCTTCGCGCAACGCGCGTTCTGGACGCTGCGTCCGGGCGGCGTGAAGGTGCATGCCGGCGCGCCCGTGATCGAATGCGAGATGGTGGAGGACGACTTCAAGGAGATGGCCGCCGCCGGCGTCAAGCTGCTCGGCGAGGTCGGGCTCGGCGGCGTCAAGGACGGACCGACCGCGCGCAAGATGGTCGGCTGGGCGCGCAAATACGGCATTCAAAGCACGATCCACACCGGCGGCCCGTCGATCCCGGGCTCCGGCCTGATCGACAAGGACGTGGTGCTGGAGGCCGACACCGACGTGGTCGGTCATATCAATGGCGGCCACACCGCCCTGCCCGACGACCAGATCCGCTGCATCTGCGAGGGCTGCAAGCGCGGACTCGAGCTGGTGCATAACGGCAATGAGCGCTCGGCGCTGTTCACGCTGCGCACCGCGCGCGAGATGGGCGATTTGCACCGCGTCATCCTCGGCACCGACGCGCCCGCCGGCTCCGGCGTGCAGCCGCTCGGCATCTTGCGGATGGTCTCGCTGCTGTCCTCGCTCGGCGAGCTCCCGGCCGAGCTGGCGTTCTGCCTGGCGACCGGCAACACCGCGCGGATGCGCGAGCTCGATTGCGGCCTGATCGAGGTCGGCCGCTCGGCCGATTTCGTGCTGATGGACAAGGCACAGCATTCGCCGGGCAAGAACATCCTGGAGAGCGTTCAGCTCGGCGATCTCCCGGGCATCGGCATGACCATCATCGACGGCATCGTCCGCACCCAGCGCAGCCGCAACACGCCGCCCGCGGGCAAGGTGCCGGAGGTGGTGGCGAAGTGACGTGCACCAAAGCCGTTGCGCGGAGGTAACGGGGTGAACAGCGGTGCAACATATCCGGTGTCGCCCCGGCGAAGGCCGGGACGGCGCTGAACGTTTGGTGCCACTCGTCAGTCATACATTCACTTGCTCTCAGGCTGATGTGCTGGGTCGGTTGCTCAACCCCTTGAGCAGGCTGCCAGATCGCGCGCCCGGCGGCGCGCGGCTTTGCCGCGCCAGCGCCGTCACCGAACCTTGTTTTCAGCTGTCACCGTTGAGGTGTAGTCTGCCCGCAAGCGAACCTTAGCCGGCAGCACTCGCAAGAGGCATTTTTCGATCCGGATTTAAGTTCTTGCTGCTGCATGCCGCCGTGCCGTGTCGATCCACATCACACAATCAGGAGGCAGCCGATGACGATGAGGCCAGATCCTACGTTCCACGCCTCGCCGAAGCTCGCGATGGAAGCGCCGGCCGAGAGCTTTGCCTACACCGTGCTGCTCAGTCCGGATTTTTCAAAGCCGGACGCACTCGCGGTGATCGACGTCAAGCCCGGCTCTCCGACCTACAGCAAGATCGTCCACACGGTGACGATGCCCAACAAGGGCGACGAGTTCCACCATTTCGGCTGGAACGCCTGCTCGTCGGCGCTGTCCCCGCTGGCCGGACACGCCTTCCTCGAGCGTCGCTATCTCATCATCCCCGGCATGCGATCCTCCCGGATCTATATCGTCGACACCAAGCCGGACCCGACGCAAGCCAAGATCCACAAGATCATCGAGCCGGAGGAAATCTTCAAGAAGACCGGCTATTCGCGACCGCACACCATCCACTGCGGGCCGGAAGGCATCTATGTCAGCACGCTCGGCGGGAGCGGCAAGGACGGCACCGATGGCCCGCCCGGCATCTTCATCATGGACTGCGAGACATTCGAGGTGCTCGGCCGGTGGGAGATCGATCGTGGGCCGCAGACCAAGCATTATGACTTCTGGTGGAATCTGCCGCGCGACTACATGGTGAGCAGCGAGTGGGCCTTGCCGCCGCAGTTCGAGAACGGCATCGTGCCGGAAGACCTGCTGTCGAACAAATACGGCCATCGGCTGCATTTCTGGGACCTGCGCGCCCGACGCAATGTCCAGACCATCGACCTCGGCGCCAATCATCAGATGGCGCTGGAGGTGCGTCCGGCGCACGATCCGGTTCGCGAACACGGCTTCGTTGGCGTAGTGGTCGATACCACGAACCTCGAGGGTTCGATCTGGACCTGGTGGCGCGAGGGCGGCAAGTTTCACATCGAGAAGACGGTGACGATCCCGCCCGAGCCTGCATCGAAAGACCAGCTGCCGCCGTTGCTGCAGGGTTTCGGCGCCGCACCTCCGCTGGTGACCGATATCGACTTGTCGATGGATGACAAGTTTCTCTACGTCGCCTGCTGGGGCACCGGCGAGATGCGCCAATACGACGTCAGCGATCCGCGCAAGCCGAAGCTCGCCGGATCGGTCCGCATCGGCGGCATCGTTCATCGCGCGCCTCACCCGAACGGACAGGCCTTTGCCGGCGGGCCGCAGATGGTCGAGATCAGCCGCGATGGCAAGCGGGTGTACTGGACCAATTCGCTCTACTCGACCTGGGACGACCAGTTCTATCCGCAAGGCATTCCCGGCGCCGAGGTGATGGCGAATGCAAGCCCGGGCGGTGGGCTCGAACTGGCGAAGGACTACTGGGTCAGCTTCCCCGACGGCTACCGGGCGCACCAGATCCGGCTCGATGGCGGTGACTGCTCCACCGACTCCTTCTGCTATCCGTCGGTCTAGAGCGTTTTCGAGCGAAGTGGGTACCGGTTCGCGTGAAGAAAACGCGTCAAAACAAGAATCCAGAGCCCGTTCCGATTCGATCGGAACGGAAAGGGCCCTGACGTGAGCCCGGCCGACTGGACTCCGGCCTGGCTGTGGCTGGCGGTCATCGCGAGCGGCCTCTACCACGGGATCAACCCGGGCATGGGCTGGCCGCTCGCGGTTTCTGCGGGGTTAATGCAGAGGAGTTCGCGTGCGCTGGTGACCGCGCTTGGCCCGCTCGCGATCGGTCATTTGCTGGCGATGCTGCTGGTGATCCTTCCGTTCGCGCTCTTGATCACCCTCGTCGAATGGCAGCGCACGATCCGGATCGGCGCGAGCCTGCTCGTCATCCTGTTCGGCGTCTACCGGCTGATCGACCGACGCCATCCGCGCGCCCTGGCGCGGATACCGCCGACGCAACTCGCTTTGTGGTCGTTCGCCGTGGCGATCGCGCATGGCGCGGCGCTGATGCTGGTGCCGATCTATCTGGGGCTCTGCCGCGAGGCTGAAGCGGACCAAGGCCATGCGGCTGCCAACAGCCTGATCGATACCAGCCTCACGATGGCCGTACTGGTCTCGATCGTCCATGCCGGCGCGATGATCGCCGCCGGCGGATGCCTGGCGTGGCTGGTCTACCGCTATCTCGGCCTCAAATTCGTATCCCGGAGCTGGTTCAACCTGGACACGGTTTGGGCGCTCAGCCTCGTGCTGGTGGGTGTCGTCGCGCTGGCGCTTGCTCTTGCGACGTAGTGCGGGCGCGGCACCCTGCCCGTAGGTAAGACGCTGGAGATCGCACGAAGCAGTAGCGGCGACCCGTCACCCTGAGGTGCACGCGCAAGCGTGCCTCGAAGGGTGAACGGCCCACGGCAGAAGTCGGGGCCGTCGACCCTTCGAGACGCCACGCTGCGCGCGGCTCCTCAGGGTGACGGGGATAGATAATGTCACCGCAGCCTGCCGAGCAGCGCGATCAGCGTCTCGCGCTCCTTGGCGTCCAGCGGCGCCAGCGTTTCCCTGGAGATCACCAGCGCATTGGGCGCGGCCTTGTCGGCCATTTGCTGGCCGGCGCGCGTCAGGCTCACCAGCAGGCGGCGGCCGTCGTCGGGATCGGGCGAGGTCTCGGTCAGGCCGCGCGCGGTCAGGCGATCGATCACGCCCTTGATGGTCGCAACGTCCATCGAGGTCAGCCGCCCGAGCTGGTTCTGCGAGCAGGCGCCGACCTCCGACAGCTTCGACAGCGCTGCCCACTGCGTCGGCGTCAGATTGATGCCGATCTCGCGGGCGAAGATCACGGCGTGGCGCTGCGACACCTGGCGCAGGATGAAGCCGATCTGCTCGTCCAGCACGTATCCCGGCTTGGTCGCCTTCCCGTTTCGCTTCGGTGCCGCACTCCTCGCCATTGTCTACTCCGCCCTTTACAGCGACAGATGCGCGTCGCGGATATCCGGACGCGCATCGAGTTCCGCCATGGTGCCGCCGAAGCAGATCCGGCCGCGCTCGATGATGTAGGCGCGATCCGAGATCAGCCGGGCGAAATGCAGATTCTGCTCGGAGACGACGATGCTGACGCCCTCTTTCTTCATCGCCAGGATCGCATCGACCATCTGCTCGACGATCTTGGGCGACAGGCCCTCCGAGGGCTCATCGAGCAGCACCAGCGACGGATTGCCCATCAGCGTGCGCGCGATCGTCAGCATCTGCTGCTCGCCGCCGCTCATGCGCCCGCCGGGCCTGCCGCGCATCTCGCCGAGGTTCGGGAACAGCTTGAACAGTTTTTCGCGATCCCATTGCGGCGCGCCTGCCCGCTTCGGCTGGCGGCCGACCTCGAGATTCTCCTCGACCGTCAAATCCGTGAAGATGCGCCGCTCCTCCGGGACATAGCCGAGCCCGCCGCGCACGATCGCGTGCGTCGGCAGATCCGAGACGTCCCGGCCCTCGAACATGACGCGGCCGGAGCGGTTCTCGACCAGGCCGACGATGGAGCGGAACGTGGTCGATTTGCCGGCGCCGTTGCGCCCGAGCAGGGCAACCACTTCGCCTTCGCCGACCTCGAGCGCGATGTCGAACAGGATATGCGCCGGGCCGTAGAAGCTGTTGAGATCCTTTACCGTCAGCTTCATGCCGATGCCCCCTCGCGGTGCCGGGCGTCATAGACGAGGCCCTCGCCGAGGTAGATCGCCCGCACCTGGGCATTGCCGCGGACTTCCTCGGGCGAGCCTTCGGCGATCAGGCTGCCGCGGTTGAGCACCAGGATGCGGTCGGCATGCTCGAACACCACGTCCATGTCGTGCTCGGTGAACAGCACGCCGATCGACTGCTCGCGCGCGATCCGCGCCGTCAGCCGCATCAGCTCGACGCGCTCGCGCGGCGCCATGCCGGCGGTCGGCTCGTCCATCAAGAGCAGCTTCGGCTGGTTGGCGAGCGCGATCGCAAGCTCGAGCCGCTTGACGTCGCCATAGGCGAGCTCGCCGCAGGGCCGCTCCGCATAGGCACTCATGCCGACCAGATCGAGCAGCCGCCCCGCCTCGTCGCGCGCGTGGCGGGCGGTCGAGGCCCACAGGTTGAACAATTGCCCGCCATGCGAGACCAGCGCGACCTGCACGTTTTCGCGTACCGTCATGGTGGGGAATGTCGCCGCGATCTGGAAGGTGCGGCCGACGCCCATGCGCCAGATCACGCGCGGCTTCTTGCCCGTGGTCTCCGCGCCCAGCACGCGAATGCGGCCGCTGTCGGGAATATTCTGGCCGTTGAGCATGTCGAAGCAGGTGCTCTTGCCCGCGCCGTTCGGCCCGATCAGCGCCAAAATCTCGCCGGCACGCAGTTCGAAGGAGACGCCGCGCACGGCATGCACGCCGCCATAGGATTTGGTCAGCCCCTCGACCGACAGCAATGTGGGAACCATGCTCATTCGGCGCTCTCGATGCGGGAGGTCAGCAAGGGCGATACCGACGACGAGGATTTGCGCCGGCGATGCATGACGGCTTCCAGCGTGCCGACGATGCCCTTCGGGAACGCGACCACGATCAGCACCACGAACGCGCCGAGCACGAGTTTTGACCAATCGGTCTGGCTGACCAGCCAGATGTTGAGCGCCTTGTAGACGATGGCGCCGACCACCGCGCCCGACACCGTCTCGACACCGCCGAGCAGCACCATGACCAGCGCATCGACCGACAGCGAGATGCCCATATTGTCGGGGAACACGCTGCCCTTGAGATAGGCGAACAGCGCGCCGGCAAGGCCGGCGACCGTGCCCGCAATGACGAAGGCGGTCCACTGGATGCGCTTGCCGTCGATGCCGATGGCTTCGCTGCGCAGCGGCGAATCGCGCGTCGCGCGCAGCGCGAAGCCGAACGGCGAGAACACGATGATGCGGAGGATCACCACCGCGAGCGCGGCGATGCCGAGCGATAGCCAGTAGAAATGCGACGGGCTCGCCGCCCAGCTCGCAGGCCAGACCCCGAGGATGCCGTTGTCGCCGCCGGTGACCGACACCCATTGGAACGCGATCGACCAGACGATCTGGGCAAAGGCCAGGGTCAGCATCGCGAAATAGACCCCGGAGAGCTGCACCGCGAAGAAGCCGAATACGGCGGCGCCGAGGAGCCCGAGCAGCGGCCCGAGCAGCAGGCAGGCAATCATCGGCAGGCCGGCCATCTTGGCGAGCAGCGCCACGCCATACGCGCCGAGGCCGAAATAGGCGGCGTGGCCGAACGAGGCGAGCCCGCCGACCGACATCAGGAAGTGCAGGCTGACCGCGAAGATCACGAAGATCGCGATCTCCGAGCCGACCGTGAGCAAATAATTGCCGGCGACGAACGGCAGCGCGGCGGCGAGGACCAGCACGGCAATCGCGGCGAACCGCTCGTTCATCGTCAGCGGACGCCACGGATTGACGGTCAGCCCCGGCGTGCGCCGTGCCGGTGCCTCCGGCTTGCCGAACAGCCCCCACGGCCGGACGATCAGCACCACCGCCATCACCAGGAACACCAGGATGATGGAGATCTTCGGGAAGATCAGGATGCCGAAGGCGTTGAGCTCCGAGACCAGCACCGCCGCGACGAAGGCGCCGATGATGCTGCCGAGGCCGCCGATCACGACCACGACGAAGACCTCGACGATGACGCGCAAATCCATCGCGTGATTGACCGCATCGCGCGGAATCTGCAGCGCGCCGCCGAGCGCGGCGAGGAAGACGCCGAGCGCGAACACGCTGGTGAACAGCCATTTCTGATTGACGCCGAGCGCAGCCACCATGTCGCGGTCCTGCGTCGCCGCGCGCACCAGCACGCCCCAGCGGGTGCGCTGGAACAACAGCCAGAGCACGCCGAGCACGACCGGCCCGAGCACGATCAGGAACAGGTCATAGCTCGGAATATTCTGGCCGAAGAAATCGATCGCGCCCTTGAAGCCGGGCGCGCGGCGGCCGACCAGATCGTCCGGCCCCCAGATCAGCACCACGAGGTCCTCGACCATCAGCGTCAGGCCGAAGGTGGCGAGCAACTGGAACAGCTCCGGCGAATGATAGATCCGGCGCAGCAGCACCATCTCGACCAGCACGCCGATCGCAGCAACCGCCAGCGCGGCAACGACGATGCCGCCCCAGAAGCCGAGCGCACCGGAAAAGCGCTCGGTCAGGGTAAAGGCGACATAGGCGCCGAGCATGTAGAACGCGCCATGCGCGAAGTTCACGATCCGCGTCACGCCGAAGATGATCGACAGACCCGAAGCGACCAGGAACAGCGACGCCGCGCTGGCAAGACCGGTCAGGAACTGGACGACGTAGAAAGCCATGGGCGGTCCGCGTTGGAGTTTCCGTTCACCTCGCCCCGCCTGCGGGGAGAGGTCGAAACTCAAGCGCCAGCTTGAGTTTCGGGTGAGGGGGACTCTCCGCGCGCTCGTTCGCGGAGATAGCCCCTCACCCCACCCCTCTCCCCGTAAGAACGGGGAGAGGGAGAAGTTCAAGTCTCTCCCCGCAAGAGCGGGGCGAGGGAGAAGAAAAAAATCAATCCTTCGGCCGCAGCTTCTCGATCTCGGCATCGCTGGGCAGATAGTCCGCCCCCTTGCGATAGGCGGTGTCGACCATGATGCCCTTGCCGTCCTTCAGCGCGGTCTTGCCGGTGAAGGCGCCCAGCGTCGACTGGTGATCGATCTTGCGGAAGGTGATCTCGCCGAATGGCGACGGCATCGAGATGCCTTCCGCCGCCGCGATCAGCTTCTCCGGATCACTCGAGCCGGCCTTGGCAAGGATCGCCGCCGCCGCCTTGATGGTCTGGTAGCCGACGATCGAGCCGAGCCGCGGATAGTCGTTGTACTTGGCCTGGTAGGCCTTCAGGAACGCGTCATGTTCCGGCGTCTTGATCGCGTACCAGGGATAGCCGGTGACGATCCAGCCTTCCGGCGTCTCGTCCTTCAGCGGATCGAGGTATTCCGGCTCGCCGGTCAGGAAGCTCACCACGGTGCGGCCCTTGAACAGGCCGCGGGTGTTGCCTTCGCGCACGAGCTTGACGAGGTCGGCGCCGAAGGTGACGTTGAGGATCGCTTCCGGGTTCGCCGCGGCAACCGCCTGCACCACCGGACCTGCGTCGATCTTGCCCTGCGGCGGCCACTGCTCGTCGACCCACTGGATATCGGGCCGCTTCGCCGACATCAGCTTCTTGAACACCGCGACCGCCGACTGGCCGTATTCATAGTTCGGCGCGATCGTCGCCCAGCGTTTTGCGGGCAGTTTTGCGGCTTCTTCTACCAGCATCGCGGCCTGCATGTAGTTGGAGGGACGCAGGCGGAACGTGTAGCGGTTGCCCTTCGACCAGGTGATGGCGTCGGTCAGCGGCTCTGCCGCCAGAAAGAACACCTTCTTCTGGTTGGCGAAGTCAGAAACGGCAAGGCCGATATTGGAGAGGAACGTGCCGGTGAGCATCGCGACGTTCTCGCTCGACACCAGCTCGTTCGCCGCGGTCTGGGCATCCGCCGGCTTGCCGCCGTCGTCCTTGGAAATGACCACGAGCTTCTTGCCGCCGATGCCGCCGGCGGCATTGATCTCCTCCACCGCGAGCTGCCAGCCCTTGCGATAGGGCTCGGTGAATGCCGGCAGCAAGGAATAAGAGTTGATCTCGCCGATCTTGATTTCGCTCTGCGCCATGGCCTGCGTTGTCATGGCACTCGTTGCCATGGTCGCGACCGCGATCGCCAATCCCGCCCCTACGAAATAACCACGCATCCCGTCCTCCAGTTTTTCTTCAAAGAGATTATCGCAATCCGTCTTCGCCCTTGATCTCGCCGACCGTCAGCCCGCCGACGCGCGGCAGCGGCCGTCCGCTGTCGGTTACCGCGACCGCGACCATGATCTCGTTGGCCCGCGGCGCGTCGTTGATCTGCACTTCCATGCCGTCGAAATGGCTGCGCACGAAAGCCGCGTCCTTGTGCCCGAGCGGAATATCCAGCGTGGTGCCAGGCCCCGAGCGCTTCTTCGACGACGGGATCAGCGCCGCGCCCTTCGACAGTACCTTGCGCACCGGCGCGCCCATCTTCGGATGCAGGATCGCCGCCGCATGCTCGAGCTCGCCATTCTCACCGACGGCGGCGGCCTTGCCGTAGCTGTGCGCCTTGGCGCCCTCGATGCCGAGCGCGGCGACGGCCCGCTTCGAGAGCAGTTCGCCGAGTTCCTCGCCGATCGCGATCAGCGGCGACAGATCCTCGACATAGCGGCCGGCAAAGGGGTTCTCGATCACGGCGATGGCGGCGGCACGCCTTGTCGGCGGTGCGATGGTCTTGCCCATCTCCAGATGGGTCTCCTCGACCACGGTGACGATCTTGCGAATGACGGCGCTCATCTTGCCTCGCTTCCAGTCATGCCCGCAGCATGTGTTCTATCGTTTGTCCCTGAAACGCGTGCGACGCCGGCGCCCCAATCCCAGTTGCACCGACAAGCCGCGTTTCGCCCAGTAGACGCAATGCCGCGCCCTCGATCAATCCCGACATCAGGAGGTCGCGCGCCCGCGTCGCCCCCACCTCGAGCGCCTGCTCAACCTCGTGTTCCGCCAGCCGCCCGACATCGCGGGTCACCAGCCGCGCGCCGAGGTCGCTGTCGGGCTGCAGCTCGCTCGCCGCAACGCGCAGGATCGCGGGATGATTGGGCAGATCGACCGCATTGGCGATCACGGTCGCCGCAGCATCCGCCTGCGACGCCGTCCGCGCCAGCACGGTGACGGCATCGGCAATGCCCAGCGAAAAGCTGCGGCCGTGGCGGCCGCTGGTCGCGATGCCGCGAACCGGCATATCGGCATCGACCGTCATGGTGCGCATCACGCCGTGACGGTCGGGCCGATCCATCAGACCGACAGTGAATCGTTCGCCGTCGCCGAGATGCAGGGCAATGTCGCCGCCATTGTTGACATAGGCGCGGTCGAGCGGCGCGGCCTCAAGCATCGCGCCCAAAATTTCCTCGGCGACCGACCCCGCGACCGCCGCCATCGGCGTGATGAAGCAATCGGCGGCAAAAGGCGCGACCGCCGCATGCATGCGCCGCGCGACCACGCCCTTCAGCACGCAAAGACGGGGATCCGCCGCACTGCGCAGCTCGGCCAGCTCCGCGCAGAGTTCGTCAAGCAAACCGGTGAAGCGCGCCGCAGCGGCCTGATAGGCGGTACGAATGTCAGCGTCTCTGCCCTTGGCCTCGACGATCAAATCAATGGGGCCGTCCTGCAAATGCAGCCGCTTGCCGTCAGGAAGGAGCGCGATTTGCGGGAGCCTCTTCATGCGCGCCGCTCGGGAAGATACGGCATCGACCGGACCTCGGCGCTATCCCGCAGTGAGGATAGCGGCCGGACGTAATCCATATGGCCGCCGAGCGCCGCGTAGTCCGACAGCTTCATCGTGAATTCAATCGGCGCCACCAGTGCCGGGGTCGGCACATAGCCGAAGGCACCGGCCGGCATCTGCGTGACATCGACCATGTAGGTGATGCCGCCGCCCGGCCAGACATAGACCGGCGCGCCGCCGCTGGTCACCCGCGTCAGCGCGTCCTTGACCGAACGGGTCAGCCGCACCGGATTATCGGTGACGCCGGCGCGCAGCGATCCGCCCGCGCCGCCCATGAACAGCACGGTGCACAGCGCCGGCTCGCAATTCTCCTGGATGCGCTCGACCGAAAATCTGAGATCGGCGGGCATCTCGGTCTCGACCGGCTTCAGCGCCTCGTTGAGCACGTAGTAGGACGCATGCTCGCCGGTGGTCGAGACCATCAGCATGGTGAGCCCCGGCCGCGCCTCCTTCGCATTGAAGGGGCCGAGGATCGACAGCGGATCGGAGATGTTGGTGCCGCCCCATCCGGTGCCGGGATCGGCGACCTGGAAATAGCGGCCCGGCGTCGAGCGCCGCCCCTTCATCTTGATCCCGGTGTCGGCGATGTCGAGCAGCTTGCCGGCCTGGTGCTCGCTGAGCACGCCGGTGATGTGATCGTCGACCACCACGACCTCATCGACCTTGCCGTGCCATTGCTTGGCGAACATGCCGATTGTCGCCGAGCCACAGCCGACCCGCATGCGCTCTTCTGCCACACCATTGACGATCGGCGGCCTGCCGGCCTGCACCACGACGGTGGCGCCGCCGTCGATGGTCAACTCGACCGCCTTGCAGTTGGAGAGATCCATCAGCGTGTCGCAGGTGACGCGGCCTTCCTTCTTGGAGCCGCCGGTCAAATGATGCACCCCGCCGAGCGAGAGCATCTGCGAGCCATATTCGCTGGTCGTGACATGGCCGACCGCCTCACCGTCCGAGCGCACGGTCGCGGTTTCCGGGCCGAGGTAGCGGTCGGTGTCGATCTTCACCTTGACGCCGCAATACGAGAAAATGCCTTCGGTCACCACGGTGACCATGTCGACGCCGTCGACCTCCGACGACACGATGAAGGGCGCCGGCTTGTAATCCGGATAGGTTGTTCCTGCGCCGATCGCGGTGACGAACAGTTCGGGCTGGCGGACGATCTTGCCGTCCCAGTCGCCGCTCACCTGGAACGGAACCAGCTTGCCGCCATGCGACACGGTGCGCTCCAGCACGACATGCGGATCGACGCGCACCAGCGTGCCGTCATGGTTGGCATAGCGGTCGCAGGCGCCGGCCGCGCCCGGCTTGATGTAACACATCACCGGACAGGCATCGCAGCGGATCTTGTCGCCGGCGGCGACGGTCATTGTGTCAGCCATCGTGACCAAGCCTGGACTTGTGGCGGCGGTCGATCATACTGCGCTTCCGCCTCCCATGCATATCGTTCGTATACGAATGATCCTGCGCGCGAGCCCGTGACCTGTCAAGCGGCCTTTGCAATCAAACCGTGCCCTTCGCGTGCGCACCCTGTTCATAAAGCGGGCACGCGCTGCAGCGCGGCATGCCGCCGCTTGCACGTTTGTATACAAACGTTATCCTCGTCGGCGATCCGACGCTGACGTTGCAGCGCAAACATCAAGGGAGAACCGGGGCAATGCGCCTGACCGTGAACGGCAGGAATCATGATGTCGACGCCGCTCCCGACACCGCATTGCTTTACGTGCTGCGCAACGACCTCGAATTGAACGGACCGAAATACGGCTGCGGGCTCGGCGAGTGCGGCGCCTGCGCGGTGCTGATCGACGGCGTCGCTGCGCGTGCCTGCGTGATTCCGATCGAGGGCTGCGCCGGCCGCAACATCGTCACGCTCGAAGGTCTCGGCAGCCGCGAGCACCCCGATCCCGTGCAGGATGCCTTCATCCACGAACAAGCCGCGCAGTGCGGCTATTGCCTCAATGGCATGATCATCACCACCAAGGCCTTGCTGACGCGCAATCCCAATCCGTCTGAGCATGAGGTGCTGGAGGCGCTGCGCTACAACCTCTGCCGCTGCGGCGCGCATATCGAGATCATCCGCGCGGCGATGCGTGCGGCCGGCCACGCGCTCGAGGCGCGCGATTGATGGTGGACGCACGGGCTCCTGAGCAACGCCAGCGCGGCTCGCTGTCGGTCGTCCGCCCTGCGGTGCTGGGCGCCGAAGATGAGTTCGAGACCTTCATCACCATCACGGCCGACGGCACGGTCAATGCCTATAACGGCCATGTCGATCTCGGCACCGGCATCCGCACCGCGCTCGGTCAGATCGTTGCCGAAGAGCTCGACGTCTCCTTTGCCCGCGTCGTCGTGATCCTCGGCGACACCGCCGTGGTGCCGAACCAGGGCCCGACGATCGCAAGCGAAACCATCCAGATCACCGCCGTTCCCCTGCGCAAGGCCGCCGCGCAAGCGCGACACTTCTTGCTCGCACGCGCGGCCGAGCGGCTTGAGCTGCCGGCGAGTAGCCTCGCGATCGAGGACGGCCTGATCCGCGGCCACGACAACCGCAGCGTCAGCTATGGCGAGCTGATCGCTGACGAAACCATCCGGCTCGATCTTGCCGACGACGTTCCGGTCAAGGCCGTGAGCGCCTATTCCGTCGTCGGCAAGTCCGTGCCGCGCGTCGACGTGCTGGCGAAGGCCACCGGCGAGCTTGTCTACGTTCACGATGTGCGCGTGCCCGGCATGCTGCACGGCCGCGTGGTCCGCCCGCCTTACGCCGGCGTCGATGCCGGCCCGTTCGTCGGCACCAGCCTGATTGCGGTCGATGAAGCTTCGGTGCGCGATATTCCAGGCCTCGTCGCGGTGGTGCGGATCGGCGATTTCGTCGGCGTCGTTGCCGAGCGCGAGGAGAATGCGATCAAGGCCGCCGCGCAGCTCAAGGTGAGCTGGAAGCCGGGACCGGCGCTGACCGATCTTGCCGACGTGGAGAAGGCGCTGCGCGCCAATCCCTCGACGCCGCGCCAGCTGATCGACAAGGGCGACGTCGACGCCGCGCTCAAGGCGGCCGCCAAGCCGATGCAGCGGACTTATCTCTGGCCCTACCAGATGCACGGCTCGATCGGCCCGTCGTGCGCGGTCTCCGATTACAGCGAGGGCGCGGTCCGGGTCTGGTCCGGCACCCAGAACCCGCACATCCTGCGCGGCGACCTCGCGCTGCTGATCCAGCGGCCGGAATCCGAGATCGACGTGATCCGGATGGAGGCAGCCGGCTGCTACGGCCGCAACTGCGCCGACGATGTCTCCGCCGATGCACTGCTGCTGTCGCGCGCGGTCGGCCGTCCGGTGCGCGTCCAGCTCACCCGCGAGCAGGAACATGCCTGGGAGCCGAAGGGCACCGCGCAGCTGATGGACGTCAATGGCGGGCTCAACGCCGACGGCAGCGTCGCCGCTTACGATTTTGCCACGCGCTATCCCTCGAACGGCGCGCCGACATTGGCACTGCTGCTCACAGGGCGGATCGCGCCTGAAGCCGCGGTGTTCGAGATGGGCGACCGCACCGCGATCCCGCCCTACGACTACGAGAACATGCGCGTGATCGCCAACGACATGCCGCCGATCGTGCGCGCGTCATGGTTTCGCGGCGTCTCGGCGCTGCCGAACACCTTTGCGCATGAATCCTACATCGACGAGCTTGCGGCGGAGGCGAAGGTCGATCCGATCGAGTACCGGCTGCGCTATCTGAAGGACCAACGCGCGATCGATCTCGTCAATGCCGTTGCCGAGCGCGCCGGCTGGACGCCGCGCCCGGTGTGGAAAGAACCCGAGGCGGACGGCGATATCGTGCGCGGCCGCGGCTTTGCTTATGCGCTGTACGTGCACAGCAAGTTTCCCGGTTACGGCGCAGCATGGTCGGCGTGGATCGCCGATGTCGCCGTCAACAAGGCGACCGGCGATGTCAGCGTGACCCGCGTCGTCGCCGGCCAGGATTCCGGATTGATGATCAATCCGGAGGGCGTGCGGCACCAGATCGAAGGCAACGTGATCCAGTCGACCAGCCGCGCGCTGATGGAGGAGGTCTCCTTCGAGCGCGGCGCGGTGGCGGCGCGGGAATGGGGCGCCTACCCCATCATCAAGTTTCCTGAGCTGCCGAAGATCGATGTGTTGATGCTGCCGCGGCAGGATCAACCGCCGCTCGGCGTCGGCGAGTCCGCCTCGGTGCCGAGCGCCGCTGCGATCGCCAACGCGATCTATGACGCGACCGGCATCCGCTTCCGCGAATTGCCGTTCACACCGGAGCGCATTTTGAAGGGATTGCGCGGCGAGCAACCGGTCGCGCCCGCCCCGCTCCCGCCGCCTGCGCAGACGGCCGACCTCAACAGATGGCAGAATCCCTTTGCAAAGCGCGGCGGCGTGCTCGCCGGCATTGCCGCACTCTGCGCAGCGGCGATCGGCATCGGCGCGGCCGTGCTGCCCTGGCGCGCGATCGCGCCGATCGCCCGGCCCGACGCCTCGGTCTATTCCGCTGCGACGATCGCCCGTGGCAAGGAGCTTGCAGCGCTCGGCGCCTGCGCCGTCTGCCATACGTCGGAGCATGGCGTTCCTAACGCCGGCGGTCGGCCGCTGGAGACGCCGTTCGGCACCATCTTCACCACCAACATCACGCCCGACGTCGACACCGGCATCGGCGCCTGGTCCTATCCCGCCTTCGAGCGCGCGATGCGCGAGGGCATTCATCGCGACGGGCGCCATCTCTATCCGGCGTTTCCATACACGCACTTCGCCAGGACCAGTGACGCCGACCTGCAGGCGCTCTATGCCTATCTGATGGCGCAGGCGCCGGAGCGCGCCGAAACGCCGGCCAACGCGCTCGTCTTTCCGTTCAACCTGCGGCCGTTGCTCGCCGGATGGAATGCGCTGTTCCATCAGGCGCAGGCGTTCCAGCCCGATCCATCGAAGTCAGCGATATGGAATCGCGGCGCCTATCTGATCGAAGGGTTCGGCCATTGCAGCGCCTGCCACTCGCCGCGCAATGCGCTCGGCGCCGAACGGCAGCGCGCCTATCTCGCTGGCGGCTTCGCCGAGGGCTGGGAGGCGCCGGCGCTGACGTCGCTGTCGAAGGCGCCGATCCCCTGGAGCGAGGACGAGCTCTACGCCTATTTGCGCACCGGCGAGTCGCGCCTGCACGGCGTTGCCGCAGGGCCGATGGCGCCGGTCGTGCAGGAGCTCGCCGCGCTGCCCGACCAGGACATCCGCGCGATGGCGGTCTACCTCGCCTCGTTCAACCAGGGCACCGATCGGCCGGCCCACGATGCCATGGCCGCCAAGCTCGAAGCCGGCACCGTCGTCACCACCGCCGCCTCGGCCGGAGCGCGGATCTATCAAGGCGCCTGCGCGGTCTGCCATGAGGTCGGCGGCCCGCCGCTGTTCGGCAGCCGGCCGTCGCTGGCGCTGAACAGCAATCTGCACAGCGACGCGCCCGACAATCTGATCCAGGTGATCCTGCACGGCATCGCCAAGCCGGCCGTGACCGATCTGGGCTACATGCCGGCGTTCAAGGACAGCATGAGCGACGGCCAGGTCGCCGAGCTCGTCAGCTTCCTCCGGCGGCAATTTGCCCCTGACAAGCCGGCCTGGGCCGATGTCGCCGCCGCCGTCGGCCGTATACGGCAGACCATAGCGCGCTGACCTGCCATGTTCCGCCCGATACCCACTGGGCGGGCGGCGCCCGGCAGGCTAAGGTTCCCGCATGACCGTGACAGATATCGCGACCCGGACCTACAACCACGGCTGGCGGCTCGACCCGATCGTGCGCAGCCTGCTGGACACCGATTTCTACAAGCTGTTGATGCAGCAGATGATCCGGGAATGCTATCCGGACACGCGCACGACCTTTTCGGTGATCAACCGCTCGACCCATATCCGACTCGCCGAGGTCATCGACGAGGCCGAGCTGCGCGCCCAGCTCGACCACGCCCGCACCATCCGCTTCACCAAGAAGGAGCTGATCTGGCTCGCGGGCAACACGTTCTACGGCAAGACCCAGATGTTCTCGCCCGACTTCATCAACTGGCTGTCGAACTTCCGGCTGCCCGAATACGAACTGCACAAGGTCGACGGCCAGTACGAGCTGCATTTCCACGGGCCGTGGACCCACACCACGATGTGGGAGATCCCGGCGCTCGCGATCCTCAACGAGCTGCGCTCGCGCGCGGCGACCAAGACCTACGGCCGCTTCGCGCTCGACGTGCTCTACGCCCGCGCCAAGGCCAAGCTGTGGGCCAAGGTCGAGCGGCTGCGCAAGCTGGACGGCTTGCGGCTGTCCGATTTCGGCACACGCCGCCGCCACGGCTTCCTCTGGCAACGCTGGTGCGTCGAGGCGGTGAAGGAAGGCCTCGGCCCCTCCTTCACCGGAACGTCGAACGTGCTGCTCGCGATGGACAACGACCTCGAGGCGATCGGCACCAACGCGCATGAACTGCCGATGGTCGCCGCTGCGCTCGCCAATGACGACGAGGCGCTGCGCTGGGCGCCCTATCGCATCCTCGATCAGTGGCGCCACACCTATGGCGGCAACCTCTTGATCGCGCTGCCCGATGCCTTCGGCACCAAGCCGTTCCTGCGCGACGCGCCCGACTGGGTCGCCGACTGGACCGGCTTTCGTCCCGACAGCGCGCCGCCGATCACGGCCGGCGAAGAGATCATCAAATGGTGGAAGCAGAAGGGCCGCGATCCCAAGGAGAAGCTGCTGGTGTTCTCCGACGCGATGGATGTCGGCTCGATCGAGGAGACGTTCCACCATTTCAAGGGACGCGTGCGCGTCAGCTTCGGCTGGGGCACCAACCTCACCAACGATTTCGTCGGCTGCGCACCCGACGGCACCGCCGAGCTCGACCCGATCTCGATCGTCTGCAAGGTGACGTCGGTCGACGGACGCCCGGCCGTCAAGCTCTCCGACAATCCGGAGAAGGCGACCGGCATCCCCACAGAGGTGGAGCGCTATTTGCGCGTGTTCGGCAATGTCGGCCGTGTTCGCACCGCAGTTCACGTCTAACAAAGCGTTTTCAAGCGAAGTGGACACCGGTTCGCGTGAAGAAAACGCGTCAAATAAAAGACTCCTGCCAACCCACCACTCCCATCGACTGACCTGACGAGCTTCGCATGCCCGCACCCAAGCTGCCTGCCTTCGAAACCCTGAGCCTGCACGCCGGCCAGCGCCCCGATCCCGCGACCGGCGCGCGCGCGGTTCCGATCTATCAGACCACGTCCTACGTGTTCCAGGATGCCGATCATGCCGCGGCGCTGTTCAATCTGGAGCGCGCCGGCCACATCTACACCCGCATCTCGAACCCGACGACCGCGGTACTGGAAGAGCGGATCGCCGCGCTCGAATGCGGCGTCGGCGCGATCTGCACCGCCAGCGGCATGGCCGCGATGCATCTTGCGATCGCAACCCTGCTCAATGCCGGCGACCACATCGTCGCCTCCGCCTCGCTCTACGGCGGCACCATCAATCTGCTGGCGCACACGCTGCCGCGGTTCGGCATCACCACGACCTTCGTGAAGCCGCGTGCGCTCGACGAATTCCGTGCCGCGATCAAGCCGAACACCCGCCTCGTGATCGGCGAGACCATCGGCAATCCCGGGCTCGAGGTGCTCGATATCCCGGCGGTCGCGGAGATCGCGCATAATGCGAAGATTCCGCTGCTGATCGACAATACCTTTGCGACGCCCTATCTCAGCCAGCCGATCGAGCTCGGCGCCGACATCGCGATGAACTCGGCGACCAAGTGGATGGGCGGCCACGGCATCGCGATCGGCGGCGTCATCGTCGATGGCGGCCGGTTCGACTGGCGCGCCTCCGGTAAATTCCCGCAGCTCACCGAGCCCTATGCCGGCTATCACGGCATCGTCTTCGACGAGCAGTTCGGCAAGGCCGCCTTCATCATGCGCGCCCGCACCGAGGGCCTGCGCGATTTCGGCGCCTGCCTGTCGCCGACCAACGCGTTCCAGCTCTTGCAGGGCATCGAGACGCTCGGCGTTCGCATGGACCGCCATGTCAGCAACACCCATGCGGTGCTGGACGCCCTCGCCGCGAACAAGGCGGTCGACTGGGTGCTGCATCCCTCGCTGGAGACGCATCCGGATTACGCGCTCGCCAAGAAGCTGTTGCCGCGCGGCGCCGGCTCGATCGTCAGCTTCGGCATCAAGGGCGGCCGCGCCGCCGGCAAGAAGTTCATCGAGTCCTTGAAGCTGATCAGCCATCTCGCCAATGTCGGCGACGCCAAGACGCTGGTGATCCATCCCGCCAGCACCACGCACCAGCAGATGGATGCCGGGCAGCTCAAGGCCGCCGGCATCGGCGAGGAGCTGGTGCGGCTGTCGGTCGGCATCGAAACCGCGCAGGATATCATCGACGATCTCGGCCAGGCGCTGCGCGCCTCGCAAAGGACTTGAGCGCCATGCAGCTTTCCGTGAACGGATCAGACACCTTCATCGCGACCGGCGGCAAGCCGTTCGATCCGTCGCTGCCGGCGGTGGTGATGATCCACGGCGCCGGCTTCGATTCCTCGACCTGGGCGCTGCACAGCCGCTGGTTCGCCCATCACGGTTTTTCCGTGCTGGCACCCGACCTGCCCGGCCACGGCCGCTCCGCCGGCAAGCCGCTCCCGACCATCGCCGAGATGGCCGACTGGATCGCGGCGCTGATCACGGCGGCCGGCGCGTCGAAGGCCCGATTGATCGGCCATTCGATGGGCTCGCTGATCGCGATCGAGACCTCGGCGCGGCATCCCGACAAGGTCTCCGGCCTCGCGCTGATCGGCACCGCCGCGACCATGACGGTCGGCCCCGATCTGTTGAAGGCCGCCGAGGCCAATGACGTCGCCGCGATTGACATGGTCTCGATCTGGGGCCTCGGCTTCAAGGCCGAGCTCGGCGGCAGCCTCGCGCCGGGCCTGTGGATGCACCAGGGCGCGCAGCGGGTGCTGCAGGAGGCGAAGCCCGGCGTGTTATACAATGATCTCAACGCCTGCAACGCCTACCAGAACGCGCTCACGGCTGCTGCCGCGGTCAAGGTGCCCGCCACCTTCATCCTCGGCGAGCGCGACATGATGACCCCGGCCAAAGCCGGCAAGACACTCGCCGCCGCGACGCCGAATGCGCGCACCGTGGTGCTCGCGGGCGCCGGCCACATGATGATGGTCGAGCAACCCGACGAGTTGCTGGCGGCGCTGCAGTAGCGGCAACGCGGGCTCCGCTTCCCGCCACCATCCAAAATATCGAAAACAACCCCATGCAAAGGAGCCACGCGGCCGCCGACACTCGGACAAGCAACCTTGACACGTCGGGCAACTCAATATAATATTCTATTATTCCGAACATTTGCAAACGCGCCTGCGCAACGTCAACTTGACCGCACTAGACACGTGCGGCGTGCCCTCGCGTGTCGTACGGCCCGCTTCAGCGAGGGCAGTAGAGGTTTCCCGCAGGGCTGCTTGCCACGCTTCGGCCTCGCATGCGCAAGCCTTCGGGCCATTTCCACGGTCTCAGGCTTCTTGCTCGGCCATGGAGTTGCGACCTTCCACCTTGAAGCGGGTGCACCGATTGCGGTCCCGAGCGCGATTGAGCTTTGCCAACAGCACAGCCTTCTCAAACTCAGGATATGCCATCAGGAACCTGCTTGATGACCCGAGTGGTTGGCGCGTCAGCCAGGAATGAGGTTGGGCTATCGGGGGCGACGAGGTCGAACCCGCGAGCCTTGAGCATCGCAGATGTCTGCAGCCGAAGCAGTCTTCAGACAGGAAGATACAATATTCTTATGAATTAACAATGACTTGCGCCAAGATCCAGTATCGCATCTCTGAGAAATAGATACACATTCAGCCGAATGCAAAGCGCGATTTAGTTGTCTAGATTTCGCTTTGCATATCCTGGACGAAATGTCTCAAGTCATCGCGGCGGGCAAGCGTGCTGAGCCGATAATGCTTGCGTCGCAATGGTATTTCGCGCTCTCAATCGCGACGGACGCATATGCTCGTCCTTCAGCACAACAATTGGCCGGTAGCGCTGAACAGAAAACGCCCGAGGAACTGCTGGCGAAACTGCAATAGCAACACCCGATGCCCTCCTCCCTTCTCGCCTTGTGAGAGAAGCTGGCGCGAAGCGCCGGATGAGGGGTTCTCTCCGCAGAGGAGTTCGCGGAGACACCGCTTCGCTGCGGGATGCACCCTCTCCCACATCCGCCTTCGCCAGGCTACGGCGGACATGAGGGGAGAGGGTGCATCCCGCACGCGGCGAGAGCAATCACTGCTTCGCCGGCTTCCTCCCGATCGGATGGATCTCGATCGCGCGCAGGCGGCCGAGGCGGAGCACGTCCATCGACAGGGTCCGGTCGATCCGGCTGTGGTCGAGCGCGCGGATCAGATCGTCGACGCCGTTGATCTCGATGCCGTCGAGCCTGATCACGACGTCGCCCGGCAGCAGCGCGGCGCGCGCGGCCGGGCTGTCCGGCTCGATCTGCATCAAGAGCGCGCCCATCTTGTTCTCGACACCGGCCAGCACCGCGTGGCGCCGCGGCACCGGCGCGGTCTGGCCGGCGACGCCGATATAGGCGCGGCGGACATAGCCATGGCGGATGATCTCCGACAGCACGAACTGCGCGGTGTTGCTGGCGACCGCAAAGCAGATGCCCTGCGCGCCGTTGATGATTGCGGTGTTGATGCCGATCACCTCGCCCTTCGACGACACCAGCGGCCCGCCGGAATTGCCGGGGTTGAGCGCGGCATCGGTCTGGATCACGTCCTCGATGGTGCGCCCGCTCACCGAGCGGATCGAACGTCCGAGCGCCGACACCACGCCGGCGGTGACGGTCGATTCGAAGCCGAGCGGATTGCCGATCGCGACCACGAGCTGGCCGCGCCGCAGCGTCTTGGAGTTGCCGAGCGACGCGTAAGGCAGATCGCGCGCGCCATCGGCCCGCAGCAGCGCGAGATCGGTGTCGGGATCGACGCCGAGCACATGGGCGTCGGTGACGAAGCCCTCGGTATCGCGCAGGCGGATCTCCTTCGACGATCCGACCACGTGGCTGTTGGTCAGCACGAAGCCATCGGGCGAGATCACGATGCCCGAGCCGAGCCCGCCGCGCTCGCGCGCGTTGCGCAGCTTCGGCCCGGTCTCGACCCGGACCACGGCCGGGCCGACGCGGTCGGTGACGTCGATCACGGCATTCGAATAGGCATCCAGCAAAGCCCGGTCGTTATCCTGGGCAGCATCGGCCGTTCGCGGTGACGGCGTGTCACCGGCGGTATCTGAGGTAATATCCAGCATGGCGAGAGTCCTTTGGTCTCCTCAGATGGTGACCGGCTCCCCGCGCCGCAAGTGGTTACGCCCTGCACCTGCCCGGATGGCTAGGGCTGCGTCTCTGACGCGCGATTGACTCAGTGTCATTCCGGGGCTCGCGAAGCGAGAACCCGGAATCTCGATGCACGACCTCTGGATTCCCCGATGCGCGATTGCGCATCTGAGGTTCGCGACTTCGTCGCGCCCCGGAATGACGGAATGGACTGTCAAGTCACGGACACAACGCTAGGTCGCCCGCCGCAGCGTGCCGCCGCGCGCCCTGACCGGATCGAGCAGCGACCAGTCGCCCTCCGGCAGCACATGGCCTTTCGGGAACGGCGCGCGCAGCTCGAGGCCGAGCGAGCGCAGCACGCGGTCGTCGCGGTAGTAGCATTGCAGCACCACGCGGACGAGCGTCGCCGCGGCAGCACCGCCACGGCTACGAAACTCCCGCGCCACCGCATCGCGCCCGGCATCGTCGAGCTCGGCGAGCGGCTTGCCCGCGAGATCAGCCAGATGATCCAGCGCCTGCGCGACCAGCGCGGTGTCGCGGCCGAGCGTCGCCAGCATGTCGGCCTGGATCGCGGCATCGTCCGCACCCGGCACCTTGTACTCGTCACTTTCGGGAACGATCATCGCGGCGACGGTGCGCAGATCGGCGCGCTGGGCTGCGGTCAGTTGTTTTGCATCGGACATGGACGGTCTCAGTCGAACAGGTTGGCGAGGCGCTGCTTCATCTGGTCGGCGATGTAGAGCGCAAGGGCCTGGATGGTGGAGGTCGGGTTCACGCCGCCCGAGGTGACGAAGATGCTGCCGTCGACGATGAAGAGGTTCTTCACGTCGTGCGAGCGGCCCCATTCGTTGACCACGGAGCGCGCCGGATCGGTGCCCATCCGCGCGGTGCCGAGCAGATGCCAGCCGCCCCACGGGATCGGATCGTTGATGCAGATGTCGGTGGCGCCGGCGGCCTCGAGAATCTCCCGGCCGCGCGCCAGCCCGTGATCCATCATCTTCCGGCTGTTCGCGCTGATCGTGTAGTCGATCTTCGGCGCCGGGATGCCGTGGCTATCCTTCAACACGGGATCGAGCGTGACGCGGTTGTGCTCCTCCGGCAGATCCTCGCAGATCGCCGATACCGCGAGACGATGGCCGTTGAGCTTGCGGAACACGCGGTGATGATCCTTGCCCCAGGGCAGGATGCCCTTCTGCTCGCTCGCGACCGCCTCGAACACCGGCCCGGCGCCGCGGCCGAACTGGATGCCGTAGCCGCGGACGAAGCCGCGCGACAGATCGGTGTCGTAGAACTCCTTGCTCCACAGGCAGGTCGGCGGCGCGCGGTTGCTGTCGGTCGGCTCCTTCACGAAGCCGTAGATCTGCGCGTAGGGGTGGAACATCAGGTTCTTGCCGACCAGGCCCGACGAGTTGGCGAGGCCATTCGGGAATTTGCCTGACACCGAATTGAGCAGCAGCCGCGGCGTGCCGACACCGTTGCAGGCGATGATGACGACTTCGGCCGGCTGAAACTGCTCGACGCCGTCCTTGTCGTAGTAGACGACGCCGGAGGCCATGCCGTGCTCGTTGGTCAGGATCTCGCGTACCCGGCAATGGGTCTTGAGCTCGACCCCGGCGCGGACCGCGTGCGGCCAGTAGGTGATGTCGGTCGAGGCCTTGGCACCCTGCGCGCAGGCCGGCGTGCAATGGCCGAGATTGATGCAGCGCGCCCTGCCCTCGTAATCCATCGTCGCCACGGTCGTGTCCGACGGCCACCAGTGCCAGCCGAGCTTGTTCATGGCCTTGCCGATCAGCGGGCCGGATAGCCCGAGCGGCTGCTGCGGCATCGGCGGGTGGCTCAGCGGCGACAGCGGATCGCCCGACAGGCCCGAGACGCCCATCATCCGATCGTTCTCCTCGAAGAACGGGGTGAGCGCGTCGTAGTCGATCGGCCAGTCATCGGCGACGCCGTCCAGCGTCTTCACCTTGAAGTCGGACGGATGCAGCCGCGGCCAGTGCGCGGTGTACATCACCGTCGAGCCGCCGACGGCGTTGAAGTTGACGACCTTGATCGGCGAATTGTCGTCGTTGATCGGATAGTCCTCGGGCCGCTTGCGGACGTTCGGGCTCGACGACCACTCGCCGTAGAACTTCGCCTCCCAGTCGCGCCCGGTGCTCGGATATTCGGCCGGATTCATCCAGCCGCCCTGATCGAGGCAGAGGATATGCATCTTGGTATCGGCGAGGCTCCAGGCCACCGCGGCGCCGGAGGCGCCGGCGCCGATGATCAGGACGTCAACGGGATCGTTCTTCATTCTTGTTCCTTGATCTTTATGACCCCGTCATTCCGGGATGGTCCGAAGGACCAGACCCGGAATCTCGAGATTCCGGGTTCGATGCTCTGCATCGCCCCGGAATGACAACCCCACAACTTCAATTGACGATTCTCACCGGCAAGCTTCGTATACCGCGGATGAAATTGGAATAGAGCCTTTGCGGCGGGCCCATCATCTCAAAACGCAGATCGCGCGCCAGAACCTCCTCCCAGAGGATGCGCAGTTGCTGCTCGGCCAGGCGGTCGCCGACGCAGCGGTGGACGCCGGCGCCGAAGGCGAGATGCTGGCGCGGCTTGGCGCGGTCGATGATGAATTCATCGGCACGCTCGATCTTGTCCTCGTCGCGGTTGCCGGAGATGTACCACATCACGACCTTGTCGCCCTTCTTGATCCGGCGGCCGGCAAGCTCGACGTCGTTGCGTGCGGTGCGGCGCATGTGCAGCACCGGCGTGTGGTAGCGGATGGTCTCGGACACCAGGTTCGGGATCAGCTCCGGCCTCGCGCGGACCAGCTCGAACTGCTCCGGATTCTCGCACAGCGCCATCAGCCCGGCCGACATCGAATTGCGCGTGGTGTCGTTGCCGCCGACGATCAACAGCCCGATCGTGCCGATGAACTCGCGCGGCTCCAGATTCCTCGTCGCCTCCGAATGCGCCAGCATCGAGATCAAATCGAAGGTCGGCGGCGCATCGACCCGCGCGTCCCACAGCTTGCGGAAATATTCTCCCATCTTGACCAGCTCGGCGGTGCGTTCCGCCTCCGAATGCACCACCGCGTCGGGGGATTCGACGTTGGCGATCGCGACATCCGACCACCAGGTCAGCTTGGCGCGGTCTTCCGAGGGAAAATCGAACAGCGTCGCCAGCATCATGTTGGTGAGGTCGACCGAGACCCGCTCGGCCCAGTCGAAGGTCTCGTTGCGCGGCAGCGCATCGAGCACGGCTGAGGTGCGCTTGCGGATCAGGGCGTCGAAATTGGCAAGGTTCGACGGCGCCACGATCGGCGCCACCGTGCGGCGCTGCGCGGTGTGGCCGGGCGGATCCATGCGGATGAAGCTCGGCCGTTCCTGCCCCTTCGGCTGGTCCGCGACCTGGATACCGCCAAGCTCGGAGGCCGACGAATAGTTCTGGTGATCCAGCTCGACCGCGAAGATGTCGTCGTAGCGCGTCACCGACCAGTAGGGGCCGTAGGCCGACGCGTCGCAATAATGCACGGGATCGTCGCGGCGGAGCTGCGCGAACAGCGGCCGCCAGGTGTCGTCCTGATAAAGCCGGGGATTGCTGACGTCTATGGACGTCGGCCTGCGCAGCGCCTCTCCCATCGCTTCACTCCCGTTAGGTTCCGTCGCCGCTTGGCGGGCGATCGTCCTGTCGGGCCGACGATAAAGGGAATCCCGCGGCCGAGTAAAGCCGCGGGGCGGACAGTCCGCCGCGCGGAATGCGCGCGGGCCGACGCACCCGGCAAATCCCGATAGCTGCTCCGCTCCGCGATGTTTGTCGGCAGCAGGAAGACCGGTTAGCCTTGCGGGCAATCAATCCATCGGGGAGCAACGACAGGTGGCCGAATTGCGCCAGGACAACACCGCCCAGACGGCTGCGCTGGACTACGACGTCATCATCATCGGCGCAGGCTTGTCCGGCATGTACCAGCTCCACCGGCTGCGCGAGCTTGGGCTCAGCGCGCGCGTGTTCGAGGCCGGCACCGGCGTCGGCGGCACCTGGTACTGGAACCGCTATCCCGGCGCACGTTTCGATTCCGAGAGCTATTCGTACGGCTACTCGTTCTCGAAGGAGCTGCTCGAGGAATGGGAGTGGTCGGAGCATTTCGCCGGCCAGCCCGAGACCTTGCGCTACTGCAACTATGTCGCCGACAAGTTCGACCTGCGCCGCGACATTCAGTTCGAGAGCCGCGTCGCGTCCGCGATCTACCAGGACGACACGCGAAGCTGGCGGGTCACACTCGAAAGTGGCGCGCAGCACTCCTGCCGCTTCCTGATCACCGCGATCGGCCCGTTGTCGACGCCGACCCTGCCGCGCATCGAGGGCCGCGACGATTTCAGGGGCCAATCGTTCCACACCGCGCGCTGGCCGAAGGAGAAGGTGGATTTCACCGGCAAGCGCGTCGCCGTGATCGGCACCGGCGCGACCGGCATCCAGACCATCCAGACCATCGCCGGCGAGGTCGGGCATCTCACCGTGTTCCAGCGCACCGCCAACTGGGCGGCGCCGCTGCACAACGGCAAGATCGACGCCGAGACGCAAGTCAGGATCAAGGCCGGCTATCCCGAGATCTTCGCGCGCTGCAAGGAGACCTTCGCCTGCTTCGTGCATACGCCCGATCCGCGCGGCGCGTTCGAGGTGAGCGCGGAGGAGCGCGAAGCGTTCTACGAGAAGCTCTATGGCGAGCGCGGGTTTGGCATCTGGCAAGGCAACTTCAAGGATATCCTGATCGACCGCGCGGCGAATGCGACGATCAGCGATTTCGTCGCGCGCAAGATCCGTCAGCGCGTGAAGAACCAGGCGGTCGCCGAGATCCTGATCCCGAAGAACCACGGCTTCGGCACGCGGCGGCTGCCGCTCGAGACCTTCTATTACGAGGTCTACAACCGCGACAATGTCGAGCTGGTCGATATCAAGGAGACGCCGATCGAGCGGATCACGCCCGAGGGCATCCGGACGACCGACAAGGACTACGCCTTCGACATCATCATCTACGCCACCGGCTTCGATGCCATCACCGGCAGCTTCGACAAGATCGATTTCCGCGGCGCGCACGGTGCGCGGCTGAAGGAGAAATGGACGCACGGCCCGGAAACCTATCTCGGGCTGATGGTCGACGGCTTTCCCAACATGATGATGCTGATGGGCCCGCACACCGCGCTCGGCAACATCCCGCGCAGCATCGAATACAGCGTGGATTGGGTCACCGGGCTGATCCGCTTTGCGCAGGAGAGAGGCCTGACCTTCCTCGACGCGACGCCCGAAGGCACCGCCGACTGGACCGAGCATGTCAAGGCGCTCGGCGTCGGCCTGCTCTCAAACGAGGTCGATTCCTGGATGACCGGCATCAACCGCAACGTCGAGGGCAAGCAAACCCGCATCGTCGCCCGCTACAGCGGCAGCGCCCCGGCATATCGCGCGCGATGCGACGAGGTGGCGGCGAAGGGGTATGCGGAGTTGCGGTTGGGGTAACTCTCTCAATGACGCGAGACGCCCGCCCACCCGCCGCCGTCGTCCCGGCGAAAGCCGGGACCCATAACCACAGGGTTGGGTTGTTGAAGGAGGCTATGGCCCCAGCACCGTGCAACAATGACCATCGGTGGTTATGGGCCCGGCCTTCGCCGGGACGACACCGAGTTTGATGCACGATCTAACTCGCCCTACGCCACCCTACCACGCATCGATGCACGGCCGCTTGCGGTGGGTCCGCGGCTCAGCTTTCGGCACCGAGCGCAAGCCGGCCATGATCCAGTGCCTTGTGTCGGCGGGATCGATCACCTCGTCGATCTCGAGCACCGAGGCGATCGAGACCGCCTTGCCGTTGGCGTAGAGCTCGGCGACCTTGGTCTGGAAATACTTCTCGCGCTCGACCGGGTCCTCGATCGCATCCATCTCCTTGCGGAAGCCGAGGCGGACATAGCCTTCGAGACCCATGCCGCCGAACTCGCCGGTCGGCCACGCCACCGTGAAGAACGAGGCGTGGAAGCCGCCGCCGATCATCGACTGTGCGCCGAGGCCATAGCCCTTGCGCAGCACGATGCCGAACAGCGGCACCGTGATGCTGGCGCCGGTGACGAACATCCGCGCGACGTGGCGCACGATCGCGGTCTTCTCTGCCTCGGGGCCGACCATGAAGCCCGGCGTGTCGCAGAGCGAGACGATCGGAATGTCGAAGGCGTCGCACAGCTGCATGAAGCGCGCGGCCTTGTCGCCGGCAGGTGCGTCGATCGCCCCGCCGAGATGCTTTGGATTGTTGGCGATCAGGCCGAACGGCTTGCCCTCGATGCGGATGAAGGCGGTGATCATGCCGACGCCGAAATCGCGCCGGATCTCCAGCACCGAGCCTTCGTCGGCGATCAGGTCGATCACGTTGCGGATGTCGTAGACCCGCAGGCGATTTTCCGGGATCGCACGGCGCAGCAGCCGCTGGTCCGGCGCCTTCCAGTCCTGCACCGCGCCCTGGAAGTAGGACAGATATTTCTGTGCCACCGTGGTCGCCTCGGCCTCGTCCTCGACCAGGATGTCGATCACGCCGTTCGGCGACTGGAACGAGACCGGGCCGACCTCGGCCGGATGGTAGACGCCGAGCCCGCCGCCCTCGATCATCGCCGGACCGCCCATGCCGATCGACGCATTTTTGGTGGCGATGATGACATCGCAGACGCCGAGCATCGCGGCATTGCCGGCGAAGCAATAGCCGGAGACCACGCCGACCACGGGCACCAGTCCGGAGAGTTTTGCGAACTGCACGAAGGACGGGCCGTCGAGGCCGGTCATGCCAAGCCGGTCGGTATCGCCGGGACGCCCGCCGCCGCCCTCGGCATAGAACACCAGCGGCATGCGCCACTGCTCGGCGAGGCCGAGCATGCGGTCGATCTTCTTGTGGTTCATATGGCCCTGGGTGCCGGCGAGCACGGTGTAGTCGTACGAGATCACCATGCAGCGCGCGCCGTCGGCGCCGAAATCCTTGGCGTTGACGGTGGCGACGCCTGATATCAGGCCGTCGGCCGGGGTGTTCTTGATGAGATCCTCGACCTTGCGGCGGCGGCGCTGCGCCGCGATCGCGAGCGACCCGTATTCGACGAACGAGCCCTCATCGACCAGCTGCGCGATGTTCTCGCGCGCGGTGCGCTGGTTGGTCTTGCGGCGGCGCTCGACCGAGGCCGGGCGGTTCTCGTCCAGTGTGATCGCCTTACGCGCGATCAACTCGGCGAGGTCAGGCCGGATGTGATCGAGATCGATCGCGGCCTCTTCCGCCGCGTGATGGCCGTCGACCTCGGCAGGCTCGAGGAACAGGATCGGCTCGCCATGCATCAGGGTGACACCGATGCCGCCCGCGATCCTGGTCACCCGGCCGCCATGTGGTGCGGTGACGAGATGCTCCATCTTCATCGATTCCAGCACCGCGATCTGCTGGCCGGGCCGAACCAGATCGCCCTCCGCGACCTCGATCGCCACGATCGTGCCCTGCAGCGGCGCGGGCACCGGGAGCGATCCCTCGGGGGCGGCTTCGACAGCAACGGCCTTGGTCGCAGCCGCCTCGCTCACCTCGATCAATGGTGCGGCGAGATCCTGCGCCGCGCCGACCAGCGCCGCAACATGGGTGTCGATGAAATTGGTGCTGATCTTGTTCCGGCCAAAGCTCTGGTGCGCCAGGATGGCGCCGAGGAACGGGATGTTGGTGGCGACGCCGCCGATCCGAAATTCGCGCAAGGCGCGCGATGCCTTGTGCACCACGTCGGTCCACTTTGGGCTCGGCGAATGCACGATGACTTTTGCCAGCAGCGAGTCGAACGCGGCAGAGGTCCGGTAACCGGAATAGCCGAACGTATCGACGCGAACGCCGGGGCCGGACGGCAGGTCGAACACACTGAGCGTGCCGCCGGTTGGCTTTGTGATGCCCTTCTCGTCCATCACCTCCATGTTGACGCGAAGCTGCATCGCATAGCCGCGCGGCAGCGGCACGGTGGCCTGCGCCAGCCCAAGCGAAGCGAGCGTGGCGCCGGCGGCGACCGCGAGCTGCGCGCGCACGAGGTCGACGCCGAGCACCTCCTCGGTGACGGTGTGCTCGACCTGGAGCCGTGGGTTGGCCTCGATGAAGGCGAAGGCACCCTCGCCTTCGCCGGCTTCGTCATCGACCAGGAATTCGAAGGTACCGAGATTGTCGTAGCGCGCGGCGGTCGCGAGCTGCTTCGCCGCTTCGATGATGCGCGCACGCATGCCATCGCTCAGCGACGGGCTGGGCGCCACCTCGATGAGCTTCTGGTTGCGGCGCTGGATGGTGCATTCGCGCTCCCAGAGATGGCTGATGACGCCGTGACGGTCGCCGATGATCTGCACCTCGATATGGCGGGCCTTGCGGATCAGCCGCTCGACATAGACCGCATCGCTGCCGAACGCCGCCTTGGCCTCCGACTGGCAGCGCGCATAGGCCTCGTCGAGCCTGGCGGCGTCCTCGACCAGGCGCATGCCGCGCCCGCCGCCGCCGGCGATCGCCTTGATCATCACGGCGGCGCCGGCGCCGAGCGCGGCGAAGAACGCCTTTGCCTCGTCGAGACTGGTCGCGCCTGATGTGCCGGCAATGATCGGGACGCCGCATTTTTTCGCCAGCGCCTTTGCCTTGGCCTTGTCGCCGAACAGATCGAGCGCCTCTGGCGACGGGCCGACGAAGGTGATCTTCTCCTCGGCACAGCGCCGCGCCAATTGGGTGTTCTCGCTGAGGAAGCCGTAGCCCGGATGCAACGCGTCGCAGCCTGCGGCCTTGGCCGCCGCAACCACCGCCTCGATGTCGAGATAGGCCCGCGCGCCGCGGCCCGGAATCTCGCGGGCCTCGTCGGCGGATCGGACATGCAGCGAGGCGGCATCGTCGGCGGGATAGATCGCGACGGTCGCGATGCCGCTATCGGCAGCGGCGCGGGCAATCCGGATCGCGATCTCACCGCGGTTGGCAATCAGCAATTTCTTGAAGGACATGATCGGTTCCGTAAGTTTGCTCACCTCGCCCCGCTTGCGGGGAGAGGTCGAAATTTGCGCGCAGCGCGAATTTCGGGTGAGGGGGACTCTCCGCGAGCTCGCCTGCGGAGACTCCCCCTCACCCGAAGCCTACGCTTCGCTTCGGCTTCGACCTCTCCCTGCAAGCGGGGCGAGGTGATGAGCGCGCGGCATCCCGTACACATTTGCACTAGCGATCCTTCATGGTCGGATCGAGCACGACACGCAAGGATTCCCCGAGCGCATTGAACGCCAGGGAGACGACGAGAATGGCAAGACCCGGCGCATACATCTGCTCCGGGGCGATTTCCATGTATTGATAGGCGCGCGCCAGCATCGCGCCCCAGCTCGGGTCCGGCGGCTGGATGCCGAGGCCGAGGAACGACAGGCTGGCTTCGGCCAAGAGGGCAGCGGCGAGCAAGAGCGTCACTTGCACGATGACCGGCTGCAGCGTGTTCGGCAGCACGTGCCGCCACAGCAAATGCCATGTCGGCGCGCCGAAGCCTCTGGAGGCATCGACATAGAGCTCCTGCCGCACGATCAGCGTGCGGGCGCGGACGATGCGCGCCAGCGCCGGAAACATCGTGATGCCGACCGCGATCATGCCGTTGGTCAGCCCGATGCCGAGCGCGCCGGTGACCGCGATCGCCAGCACGATGGCGGGGAACGACAGGAAGGTGTCGATGATGCGGCTGATGATGTCGTCGATCCAGCCGCCGAAATAGCCGGCGATGAGGCCGACCGGCAGCCCGATCAGGACCGCAACGCCGACCGCAAGCAGGCTGGCGTAGACGGTGGCCGGCGCGCCGTAGATCAAACGCGAGAAGATGTCGCGGCCGAGGTCGTCGGTGCCGAGCAGATGGGCCGGCCCCGGCGGCGCCAGCATGTTGTTGACGTCCTGCGCGGTCGGCGCATAGGGCGCGATCCAGGGCGCACCGATTGCGACGACGACGAGCACCACGAGCACCAGGATCGACAGCGCGGCGCGGAGGTCGCCGGCGAGCCAGCGCGCAAAGCGCCGCAGTCGCGTCGGCCGCGCCGGTGCCTTCAGGGGTGCAAGCGCCACCTCGGTCATTGCTCGATCCTCGGATCGACCGCGGCGCAGAGCAAATCGGTGATCAGGTTCACCGCGATCACAACCACCACCATGGTGAAGACGACGCCTTGCACGATCGGGAAATCGCGCTGGATCGCGCCGCGCACGATCAGGCTGCCCAGGCCGGGAATGGCGAACACCGCCTCGATCACCACGGTCGCCGCCAGCATGCGGTTGACCAAAAGGCTGATGATGGTGAGCAGATTGACGCCGACATTCTTCAGGCCGTGCTGCCAGAGGATGCGGGACATCGACAGCCCCTTGGCATGCAGCGTGCGGACATATTGCGACGACAGCACCTCCAGCAGCGCCCCGCGCAGCTGGCGCGCGACCTCGGCCATACCGTAGGCCGCGATCGCGATGCCAGGCAGCAGCGCATGCCTGATCGCATCGACCGGCGAGGCGCTGAAGGATTTTGCGCCGGTCGCCGGCAGCCAGTTCAGCTTCAGCGAGAATTCCGCCACCAGGATCATCGCGAGCCAGAAGCCGGGCACCGCGACGCCGAGCGACGCCAGCATGCTGATCAGCTTGTCGATCCAGCCGTTCGGCTTGATCGCGGCCATCACGCCCATCGGGATGCCGGTGACCAGCGCCAGCGCCAGCGCGATCACGACGATCAGCAGCGTGTTCGGAAACGCGCGCCCGATCGAGTCCGCGACCTTCTCGCCGGTCAATAGCGATTGCGAGAGATCGCCTTGCGCGACATTGCCGAGCCAGGCGCCGTATTGCACCAGGAACGGGCGGTCGAGGCCGTAGATCTTCCTGATCTCGGTGATCCGCGCGTCGGTCGCGTTGTCGCCCGCCAGCGTCACGGCGATGTCGCCGGGCACCAGTTTGAGCAGCGCGAACACCATGAAGGTCGCGAGCAGGATCACGGGCAGCGCCTGCACGAGGCGGCTGCCGACGACCTTGACCGGTGACCGCCGCGCCATCGCCTAACTCCCGAGCCAGACGTCGTCGTATTTCGGCTTGCCAAGCAGGTTCGGCCGATAGCCCTGCACCTTCTTGTTCATGGCGACCAGCTCGAACTGGAACGCCAGCGGCGCGACAAAGGCGTTCTCCATCACCAGCCGCTGCACGGTGGAAAACGCCTTGCGCCTGGTGTCGATGTCCTCCGAGGCGCGCGATTCCTTGATCGCGGCCTCGAGCTCGGCCGGCACCGGCGCGCGGCCGCCATTGTAATAGGCGTCCTTGGTGAACATCAGCGAATAGGTCAGGCTCGGGTCGGGCCGGCCGGTCCAGGCCGAGAGCAGCCCTGCCCCCTTCTTCTCCGGACCGAAGAAGGCCGCGGAAGCTTCCGCGATCGGGGCGTTGACGAAGCGCACGCCGATGCCGGCCTTGCGCAATTGCTCGATCAGGATCTCCTGACGCTGCACCGAATCCTGGTCCGGATAGCCGCCGAGCTCGATCTGGGTACCCTCCTTGAAGCCGGCCTCGGCGAGCAGCTTGCGCGCTCGGTCGGGATCATAAGGATAGAGTTTTGCGACCTCCGCGTCGTATGCCCAATGCGCCTTCGGCAGGTTCATGTAGGCGGGCTCCGCAAGACCTGCGAGCGCGGCCTTGACGAAGGACTCGCGATCGATCGCGAAGTTGAGCGCCTGACGGACCTTGAGATTGTCGAACGGCGGCTTGGCCCAGTTGAGGAAGATCTGAAGCACGTACAGCGTCGGGCCATGCACCACCTTGACGCTCGAGGCGCGCTCGATGATCACCTTCTGCCGCGGCGGCAGCTGGTAGATCAGATCGTTCTGCCCGGCGGTGACCGAGCGGGCGCCGGTGGTGAGCTCGGGAATGATCGAGATCTCGATGGCGTCAGGAAGCGGCCGCTCCGGCTTCCAGTATTTCTCGTTGCGCTTGACCACGATCTTCTCGCCGTCGGCCCAGCTGACGAACGAATAGGCGCCGGCGCCGACCGGCTTGCGCGTCACGACGCCGCCCTCGGCCGCCTTCAGCGCCGTCGGCGACACCATCATGCCCGCGCGGTCGGAGAGGATGCCGGGGAGCGCGGTATCCGGTGTCTTCAGCTTCAACGTCACCTGCTGCGGGCCGGTGACCTCGACCGCGGCGACCGAGAGCAGATCGGCCTTGATGTTTGACTTCGCATCGCTGCGGTTGCGCTCGAGATTGAACTTGACGGCTTCCGCATCAAGCGGCGTGCCGTCATGGAAGGTGACGCCGGCGCGGATGTTGAGCACCAGCGTGGTGGGGTCGGTGAACTTCCAGCTTTCGGCAAGGCCGGGCTTCGGCTTCAGCGTGTCGAACTCCCACTCAGTTAACGTGTCGTACATCGTGAACAGGAAGGCATGGTCAGAGCCGGCGCCGCCGGTCGCCGGATCGAGGCTCGACGGATTGGCGGGTGCCGAGATGCGCAAGGTGCCGCCCTTCTTCGGCGCGCCTTCCGCAAACGCACGGCCGCTGAGCGTGGTGCTGGCCAATGCACCCGAGATCAGCGCCATGGCCTCGCGTCGTGTCGTCATTGTCATGGCGTCGTCTCCGGTTGTGAGTTCGGCGAAAAATTCGGGCGGTCGGCGAAATGGCAGGCCACCCAGTGATCGGGCTTCAGCTCGCGCCACTCCGGCACGCGTTCGGTGCAGAGCGGCTGCGCGTGCGGGCAGCGGGTGCGGAAGCGGCAGCCCGAGGGCGGATCGATCGGGCTCGGCACCTCGCCCTGCAGGACGATGCGGCTCTCCTGCCGCATCGTGGACGGCAGCGGCCGCGGCTCGGCCGACAGCAGCGCGATCGTGTAGGGATGCAGCGGCCGCTCGGCGACCTCCTCGGTCGGCCCGAGCTCGACGAACTGGCCGAGATACATCACCGCGACGCGCTCGCTGATATGCGAGACCACGGCGAGATCATGGGTGATGAAGACGTAGGTCAGCCCGAGGTCGCGCTGCAGATCGGCAAACAGATTGAGCACGTCGCCGCGGATCGACATGTCGAGCGCGGCCACCACCTCGTCGCAGACGATCAGTTTTGGTTTGAGCGTCAGCGCGCGGGCGATCACGACGCGCTGCTTCTGGCCGCCGGACAGCTGGTGCGGGTAGCGCGCACCGAACTCCTGCGGCAGGCCGACGCGCTCCAGCGCCTCCCGCGCCTGCCCCTCACGCTCGGCGCGGCTGCCGACACGTGCGAGCTCCAGCGGCTCCAGCACCGAGGCCAGAATGGTCATGCGCGGATTCAGCGCGGCGTTCGGGTCCTGGAAGATGATCTGGTAGTCGCGGCGATGGTTTTGAAACTCCCGGCGTGGCAGCGCCGTTGGATCGATGCCGTCATGCAGGATGGCACCGGCGCTGGGATTGAGCAGGAACACCAGCGCGCGGCCGATCGTGGTCTTGCCCGATCCGGACTCCCCGATGATGCCGAAGGTCTCGCCGCGGCGGACGTCGAAATTGACGCCGTCGACCGCCTTCACGGTGGCGCGGCGGTCCGAGGTCTGGAAGCGGACCTGAAGGTCGCGCACCGAGACGATGGCATCGCGGCGGGGCTCGGCACCGGCTGTGGTCATTGCGTCGCGACCTTCGCAGCAGCCGGCGCGCCAGGCGGATGCAGCGCGCCCGGCAGATTGAGCTCGGCAAAGCGCCAGCAACGCACCCTTCTGCCGCCGCCGGCGTCCTGCAGCTTCTGCTCGGCCTCGCAACCTTTGGCCGCATGCGCGCAGCGGGCCCGGAAGCGGCAGCCATTCGGCATCTCCGCGATCGACGGCACCCGGCCCGGGATCGACGGCAGCCGGCCGTGGCGCGGGCTCAAATGCGGCAGCGAGCGCAACAGTCCGGACGTGTAGGGATGCAGCGGCCGCACCAGCGCCTCGTCGACCGTGGCGTCCTCGATCACCTCGCCGGCATACATCGTGATCATCCGCGTGCAGGTCTCGGCGACGACGCCGAGATCGTGGGTGATCAGCATCAGCGCGGTCTTCGAGGTCTCGCTGATGTCGCGCAGCAGCTCGAGGATCTGCGCCTGCACGGTGACGTCGAGCGCGGTGGTCGGCTCGTCCGCGATCAGAAGCTGCGGCCCGCAGATCAAAGTCGCCGCGATCATCACGCGTTGGCGCATGCCACCGGACAGCTGGTGCGGATAGTCGTCGATCCGCCGCTCGGGCGAGGCGATGCCGACGCGGCGGAGCATCTCCAGCGTTTTGGCGCGCGCCTCCTCATGGGAAACGTCCGTATGGACGCGCAGCGTCTCGGCGATCTGGTGGCCGACGGTGAAGACCGGGTCGAGCGCGCTCATCGGCTCCTGGAAGATCATCGCGATCCGCTTGCCCCGGATCGCGCGCATCTGCCGCGCGCTGCAGGAAGCGAGATCGACGCCGTCGAACAGGATCTTGCCGTCGAGGCCGGCAAAATTGCCCGGCAACAGCCGCAGGATCGACAGGCCGGTGATGGTCTTGCCGCAGCCGCTCTCGCCGACGATGCCGACGCGCTCGCCGGGCGCGATGTCGAAGTCGATGCGGCGCGTCGCCTGCCAGACGCCCTGCGCAGTCTTAAAGCGGATGCCGAGCCCGCGCACGGACAGCAGCGGCCGCGCGACCTCGCGCGCCCCCTCCGCCCTGCGCTGTGCCGGCTGGCCTGCCTCCATCAGCCCGCCGCCCGCTTCTTCTCTTTCACCAGCTGCTCCTCCATCAGCATCTCGGTGCCGATGATGCCCTCGCGGGTGAGCTCATCGAGCTCGGCGTCGGAAAGCCCGAGCATGCCGCCGAGGATCTCGCGGTTGTGCTCGCCGAGCGTCGGCGGCACCGAGCGGATCGCGAACGGCGCATCGCTCTCGCGAAACGGCATCGATGGCTGCGGATGTCGTCCGATGAACGCGCGGTCGACATGCTGGATGAAGCCGCGCGCGTGGAGCTGCGGATCCTCCAGGAGATCGATCGGCAGCCGCGCCACGCCGGAGGCAACGCCGGCAGATTGCAGCGCGGTCATCGCCGCATCGGCATCGCGCACCGCGGTCCAAGCCGTGATCGCAGCCTCGATCTCGGCCTCGATGGCGCGGCGGCCCGCGGCCGTCTTGAGTGCCGCGTCCGCTGCCCAATCCTCGCGGCCGAGCAGCCGGGCGAGCTTCGGCCACATCGCGTCGTCGGACGCCGCGACGACGATCCAGTTGTCTTCTCCGGCGCAGCGAAAGCAGCCATGCGGCACGAAATCGGGATGGCGGTTGCCGTATTTGGTCGGCGGCTCGCAACTGGTCGAATGCGCCACGATCCAGGGCGCGGCGAACGGCATCATGCATTCGATCTGGGCGAGATCGATGAACTGCCCCTGTCCCGTCAGTTTGGCGTGGATCAGCGCGGTCAGCACCGCGGCGGCGCCGTTGAGCCCGCCGACGGCGTCGCCGAACGCGGTATGGCTCATGACCGGCGGACCATCGGGATCGCCGACCACGCTGGGCAGGCCGGAGCCCTGCTCCAGCGTCGAGCCGTAAGCGCGGCAGTCGCGATGCACGCTGCCGGCACCGAACGCCGACATCGACATCATCACCAGCTTGGGATTGATCTTGCTGAGCACGTCGTAGCCGAGGCCGAGCTTGGGCAGCACCTCGACCGAATAATTGTCGACCACGAGGTCGGCATCGGCGAGCAGGCGCTTGGCCAATTCAAGCCCCTTCGACCGGGTCAGATCGAGCGTGATGCCGCGCTTGTTGCGGTTCATGATGCAGTAGCGCACCGACTTCTCGTACATCTGCTCCAGCACATAGGCCGGACGGCGGTCGACGCCGCGCCACCAGTCCGGATACTGGGTCGCCTCGATCTTGATGACGTCGGCGCCGAGATCGGCGAGCGTGCGGGTGCAGATCGGCCCGGCCCAGCCCATCGAAAAGTCGACGACGCGGATGCCCTCGAGCGGCAAGCGATCGGTTGCAGCGGGCTTGGGCGCCGGCACGCGCGGCGCAGCCTCGCGCCTCGCCTGCTGCTCCCCGAGATCAGGCACCCGGCCGCCGCGCAGCGGCGGCGTTGCGGTCAGCCGCTGCATCGTGCCGGCGGAAAAGCCGGTCTCGTCACCGATGGTGATCGGGACGATGGCGCCACGCGCACGCTTCTCCTCATCGGCGATGAGATCCGCGACCTCCGGCACCGGCACGATCGGAATCTTGCGCTTGAGCCCTTCGGCGAACCATTCCTGCGCGGTGCGCTGCTTCAGCTTCGGCAGGATCTTGGCTTCGATCTCGGCGACATGGCGCAGCCGGTCGACCCCCATGACCAGTGTCGGATCGTCGCGCAGCTCGTTGAGCCCGAGCATCTCGCAGAACGCGCGCCACTGCGCCGGGGTCACCGTGGTGACGCCGAGCCAGCCCTGCTTGGTCTCGTAGATGCCGACCGGAAAGGTCGGCCAGAACCGGTTGACGCCGATCCGCCGCATGATGTCGCCGCGCTGGAATGCCTCGAACATGATGTATTCGGTGACGGCGATAGAGGCCTCGAACAGGCTGATATGGTTTTCGCGCCCGCGCCCATCGTGCATGCGGCCGAGCACCGACGAAGCGGCCGCGATGAAGCTCCACAGCCCGCCCAGAATGCCGGTCTGGAAATCCGGCGCATGCATCGGCGGCCCCTGCTCCGGACCGACCAGCTTCACCAGTCCGGTCAGCGCGCGGATCGTGGAGTCCGTCGCCGCGAAATTGGCGTAGGGACCGCGATCGCCGAACCAGGCGAGGTCGAGATGGATCAGGCCGGGATGGTCCCGCCTGATCGCGTCGAGATCGATCTCGGGACAATCCGCCGCAGCGATGCCGCGCCCGTCGAGCAGGATGTCGCAGCCGGCAATCAGCTCCCGCAGGCGCGATGCCGCGCCCGCATCGCGCGTGTCGAGCACGACACTCGACTTGTTGAAGTTGAGGAACGCAAACCACGCGCTCCGGCCCTTGGGCGTCAGCGGCGCGGTGCGGCGAAGCGGATCGCCGTGCCGCGGCTCGACCTTCTGCACATCGGCGCCGAAGTCGGCAAACAGCCGCGCGCAATAGCTCGTCGCCGCAGCACTTCCGATCTCGACAATCCGCAGATGCGATAACGCGCCCATCAGGCTTCCTCGCGACACATGACCAGCCGGTGACAGCGACTGATTCAGTCTTCTTGTTGGGTGAACTTGAAGCCGCGCCGACTGTGTGATGCAAGTGGAATTTTCTTCCGCTTGACGGAATTAGCGAGCGTATGACCGAAGTTGCTGCTCAGCGCGAAGCGAAGATTGTGCAGCTAATTGCAGGTGAGCTGCGCTTCGAACCAGTGTTGCACTGAGTTCGACAATCGCGGCCATGCGCGCAAGACATGCGCGTATGTGGCCGCGCTCGCGCGGGTGATGCCGCGCAGTTCCTGCTCAATGGCGGGGAGATCAACACCGAGGCACCGGCCGGCCCTGGCGACGCTGCGACCATCGACCACAAGCTCAGAGATCAGCGACGCATTGCCGCGTGCGAACAGCAGATCGAGCGGATCGGCATCGAGAATCTGATCACGCTCGAGGCGGTCGAGATCGATGCTGACGAAATCGGCCGGCGCACCGACCGCGAGCTCGCCGGTGCCCGGCGCGCCGGTGGCGCGGCGGCCGTTGCGGATCGCGAGCGTGAAGAATTCCTGAGCAGTCCATGTACGCTTGAAGCCGAGACCACCGTGCATCATCTGCACCAGCCGCATCTCGCGCAGCACGTCGTCATCCTCATCGAGCGCGAGGCCATCGACGCCGACCGCGACTGCACAGCCGCAGCCGTGCGCCGCCGCGATCGGTGCCAGCCCGGAGCGCAGATGCAGGTTGGAGGAGAAGTTGGTGACAATGCGCGCGCCCGACGCCGCGATCATCTCGAGCTCGTCGGGCCGCGCGTGGATGCAATGCGCGAGCGTCAGCCGCTCCGAGAGGAAGCCGATATCGCGGAGATAGCGCACGATGCCGCCGGGAAAATGCTGGTCGGCCCAGGTGCGCTGGTAGGTGGTCTCGAGCAGATGCATGTGGATGCGGCGGCCGGTCCGCGCCGAGTTCTCCGCGACCGCCTCCAGCAGCGGCTTCGAGCACCACTGCACCCCGGCCGGGCCAAGCTGCACATCAACCTTCGGCCCGCCGATCGCAGCCGCGATCGCGTCGGTCAGCTCGATATAGGCCTGCGGCGACATCGGGGCGCGCACGAACAGCTGTTCGATCGTCTTGCGGTCATCGGCCGGAAGACCTGACAGCACCGCTTCGCTGTCGCCATAGACGATCGGGTTCTGGTCGCGCACCGCGATCGCAAAGGCGATGCGGATGCCGACATCGCCGGCGGCGCGCGCGATCGCCCTGGCTTCATCGACGAGCGGCATGGTACCGCTCGGGCGGGTGTAGTGCACCATCATCGCCGCGCAGCCGGCCTGCGCCGCGCGGGCAAACGCCGAGGCCGCGGTGAGATAGGGATCGACCGGCGTGCCGACCACCGTGCGCAGGATCCAGCTCTCCAGCGGCATGCCGACCGCGCCGAAGCTCGAGGCGCGCGGGCGGGCGTGGTCGTGGGCGTCGACGAAGGCGGGAAGGACAAGGGAACGCGGGCCTGTCGCCGGGCGCGCGGCTTCGGAAATATCGGTGATGACGCCGCCGTCGTGACGGAGCACGACGTCGTTGCGGATGTCGTGGTCAGAACCGCAGAACAGACGGGTTGCCGTGACGTCCATCGGTCCCTCCGCCGTCATTGCGAGGAGCGGAGCGACGAAGCAATCCATCTATTCCCGTGCCGAAGAATGGATTGCTTCGCTTCGCTCGCAATGACGAGTTAAACTTAATTCGCCGTATACACCAGCTCCCGCTCCGCGCGTGGCGGCAGGAATTCCCGCGAAAACACTTCGGCCGGGGCCGGCGTGCGGGTGAGCTGGTAGCCTTCGACGATGAAGCCGATGGCGCGCGCCATGCGGTCGTCCTTGACGTCGCCGATGCCGATGTCCTTCATCTCGGGCGAGACGATGAGCTTCTCGAAGGAATATTGCAGCCGGCGTTTCTCGACATCGACATTGATCAGATTGTCATAGTTCAGCGCCGCCTTCATGGCCGCGTTCTGGTCCTTGCCGACCGCGATCGCGCCCTTGTTGATGGCGCGGACGAGTCCGGCCACCGCCTTCGGGTTCGCGGCGATCAGCTTGCGCGAGACCATCACGCCGTTGGAATAGAGGTCGAGCCCGTAATCGCCGAACGAGAACCATTTGAAGTCCTTGTCGGGGTCCTGACGGTTCAGCACCAGGTTGAAATAGCTCGTGATGTTGAACACCAGCGCGGCGTCGATGTCGCCCTTGATCAGCATCGGCTCCTGCAGGTTCGGCGCCATGTTGGAGACCTTGATCTTCTCGCCATCGAGCCCGTTCTTGTGCACGAACACCGGCAACAGCCGCGTGGTCGGCGTCCCCTGCGCGCCGCCGAGCGTGTGGCCCTCGAAATCCTTGATCGTCTTGATGCCGCTCGAGTTCTTGGCGACGATCGCGAATGGCGGCTGGTTCCACATCATGTAGACCATGACCGGCGCATCCTGCGGCTTGGTCGCGGCGTTCTGGATGATCGCATTGACGTCGCCGAAGCCGGCGTCATAGGCGCCCGACATGATGCGCGTCACGGTCGCGCCGGAGCCTTCGCCCTGGTCGATCACGACGTTGAGGCCCTCTTCCTTGAAGTAGCCGTTGTCCTTGGCGTAGAAGAACGCGGCGTCCGAGCCTTGCGTCTTCCAGCCCAGCGTGAACTTGATGGTGGTTTCCTCGGCGCGCGCGGGAGCGGCGATCAGGGCCAATCCCAACAGCGCGGCGCTTACTTTTCTCAGCATCGAGATCTCCTTAAGCTTCATTGCTTGACGGTTGACGAAGTGTCTCAAGTGGCGATGACATTGTCCTTGCGTGTCGCCCAGCCGGTGACCTGGCCCTCGATCAGCGAGAACAGGACGTAGAGCGCGACGCCGAGACCGGCGAGCACGAACAGCCCGGCGAACACCAGCGGCACGTTGAAATTGGAGGACGCCGTCATCATGACGTTGCCGATGCCGCGGTTTGAGGCGACGGTTTCCGACAGCACCGCGCCGACGAAGGCGTAGGAGACCGCGACCTTCAGCGAGGCGAAGAAGAACGGCATCGTCCTCGGCAGGCCGACATTCCAGAGGATGTCGAACTTGCTGGCGCCGAGTGCCTTCAGCACATCCTCGAGCTCGGGTTCGGTGGTGGCAAGACCGGTGGCGATATTGACGACGATCGGGAAGAAGCAGATCGACAACGAGGTCAACACCGCCGGCACGGTACCGGAGCCGAACCACAGCACGAAGATCGGCACCACGGCGACCTTCGGGATCGACGAGAAGCCGACCAGCAGCGGATAACAGGTGTCGTAGGCGATTTTTGACACCCCGATCACGGCACCGAGCGCGACGCCGAGCGCCACGCCGAGCACGAAGCCGATCATGGTGGTGACCAGGGTCTGCACGATGTGCGGCCATAGGATCGGGAATTTCTCGAACAGCGTGACGAAGATTTGCGACGGCCGCGGCAACACGAGGTCCGACATCCCCGTCATCAGGCAGAACAGCTCCCAGGCGACGAAGAACAGCACGATCAGGGCGGCGGACCAGGCCTTCTGCCTGATGTCTGACACGGACATGGTCAGGCTCCCTCGCGCGCCGCGCTGCGCGCATCGACGATGAAGGCGCGGAGCTTCTGGTTGAGCGCGACGAAGTCGGGCTCAAAGGTCATCGCCACGGTGCGCGGACGGGCGAAGTCGACCCTGGAGTCGTCGAGGATGCGGCCGGGCCGCGCGCTCATCACGCAGATGCGGCTGGCGAGGAAGCCGGCCTCGCGCAGATCATGGGTGACCAGCAGCACGGTCGGCCTGTGGGTCATCCAGAGCTGCTGAAGGATTCCCCACAGCTCCTCGCGGGTGAACTGGTCGAGCGCGCCGAACGGCTCGTCGAGCAGCAGCATGCGCGGCTCGTGGATCAGCGCGCGGCACAGATTGGCGCGCTGGAGCATGCCGCCGGAGAGCTGCCACGGATAGCGGCCACCAAAGCCCTTCAGCCCGACCTGCTCGAGCAGCGTGTTGGCCTTGTCGCGGAACTCGGTCTTGCGCAGCTTGCGGAACTGCGAGCGGAACGGCTCGACGATCTTCAGCGGCAGCATGATGTTCTTTTCGATCGTCATCCACGGCAGCATGGTCGGGTTCTGGAACGCCATGCCGACCCGCACCGCGCGCGCCGCGACCTCGCGGCCGCCGACGATGACGACGCCGGTGGTCGGCCGCGCCAGGCCGGAAACCAGCCGCAGGATGGTGGACTTGCCGCAGCCGGACGGGCCGACCAGCGCGACGAACTCGCCGTCGGCGATCCGCAGCGTAGTTGTCGACAGTGCCGGCACGGCGCGGGCGCCGCGGCCGAAGGTGACGGAGGCGTCCGACAGCTCGATCGCGGTCGGCGCGGATCCGGCGGCCATCGGCTCGCCGGCAAATTCGGAGTTTGGTTGCATGCGCATCACGAGCAAAGTGCATGCAAGCCGGATGCCAGCGGCAGCCGCGTTGAAAATCAAGGAGATCGCGCGTTCCCCGCCTCAAAGCCCGGATTCCTTTTGGGCAATCCGCGGCTCAAACTGCATGCAATTCGAGCGCCCGATTGCTTTGGCGGTATGATAAAGAGGCGTTCGAAGCACCTTCGAGAGGGATTCGCGGCAATGGCGGGGCGCGCCGACAGCAGCAAGACGGCTGAATCGTCAGACAAGGTCAGCGTGATCTGCCGCGCGCTGCGGCGCGCGATCATCGAGCAGGCGCTGGAGCCCGGCGCCAAGCTGCCCGAGGATTCGCTCGGCGAGCGTTTCGGCGTCAGCCGCACCATCGCACGGCATGCGCTCGGGCAATTGGCGGCCGAAGGCCTGGTCGAGCTGCGCCGCAACCGCATCGCCGTGGTGGCGACGCCGAGCTGGCAGGAGGCGCGCGATGCCTTCGATATTCGCATCGAGCTCGAGCGGCTGGTGGTGCGGCAGCTCGCGGGCAAGCTGACCAAGGCGCAGATCGCCGAGCTGAATGCCCATGTCGACGCCGAGGATCGCGCCCGCGACGGCACCGACGCGGTGTCGATCCGGCTCGCCACCGAATTCCACATCCTGCTCGCCCACATGACGAACAGCCCGATCCTGGTGCGCTATGTCAGCGAGGTCGCCTACCGCTGCTGCCTGACGCTGTCGCTGTACAGCCGGCCGCATTCGTCGGAATGCGCGATCAACGAGCACCGCGCGATCATCGCCGCGCTGGCGAAAGGCGACGTCGACAAGGTGATGGGGCTGATGCACAGCCATCTGGATTCCGTGGCGACCCGTGCGCTGGTCGCGCCGAGCCCGCAGCGCGGCCGCGATCTGCTGGATATTCTGGCCCCCTATGCCGACGAGGCAACCGGCGAAAAGGTGGTGAAGCTGCCGAATGCGGCGCGGCGCTGATGCTCTTACCTCGCCCCGCCTGCGGCAGGGGTGTCCGGGGAAATTCAGGCATAGCGGAGCTCCATCTGGTCAGGTGAGATGGTTGATTTCCGACGGC